>CAVERB010000088.1:0-10001 GCA_963618105.1 Oxalobacter sp.
GCACTACCCGTAAATACCATGAAGACATGGGTGGTACCTGGGTTGAATACGCATTAGGCAGCACCTGGAACATCACGAAGCACCTGTCCGCCTATGGCGAAATGGAAACCACGTCCGGCAACCCGACAAGAACCACCTACCAGGTCTCTGGCGGTATTCGGTACAGCTTCTGATCCTACTCTCTAACTTTGAAAACCTTGGCAGGGGGAAACTATCTTTCCCCTGCCATAACAGGCAGTCTATCAGGGAAAAGCGGCCAGGAAGGAGATGGTATGGCATGTTGCATCTGGCAGAAAAATACCATTAACAGCTCGAAACCAACAATAATACCGTCAAGCAGAAACTCGAAAACATCCGTTCACAGATACAGGCTCAACTGGAAGAAAACAGCCTCCCCCATCAATGAGCAATGATTTTCGCGGTATTTTTCTCATTGACCAAAGCAAAGCTAGGGATATTCAAAAAAAGCGCGAAAAACAGAAGCCATGAATATCAGAACGGGATGACTGTCACGCCATCCCGTTTCTGTTTCTGACATTATTGTTGATCAATCAATAATGATAGGCGGATTCGCCATGGGAAGCTTTGTCAAGGCCTTCTTCTTCCTGTTCTTCAGTAGGACGCAGTCCCCATATTTTGTCAATGATGAAATAGGAAATAACGGAGACAATGCCTGACCAGACAAAGCTGACAATCACCCCTTTAAACTGGATCCAGACCTGTTCAATCATAGAGAAGTCAGTACCCTGACCGCCCAGGGCAGTATTGACAAATACGCCAGTCAGGATGGCGCCGATAATGCCGCCGACACCGTGGACACCAAATGCATCCAACGCATCATCAACTTTGAGCATTCTTTTCAGACCGGTAACGCCCCAGAGACAGGCTGCACCGGCAATCAGTCCCATGACAATGGCTCCCATCGGTCCAACGAATCCGGCGGCAGGTGTGATGACAACCAGACCTGCAACTGCACCGGAAGCAGCGCCCAGCATGCCTGGTTTGCCGCGAGTGAAGCTTTCAAGGATGGACCAACTGAGCGCAGCAGCAGCAGGACAGATAACGGTGTTGACGAATGCCATGCCTGCAAGACCGTCAGCTGCACCTGCTGAACCGGCGTTGAAACCAAACCAGCCAATCCACAGCAGGGAAGCGCCAACCATCGTTAGCGTCAGTGAATGCGGCATCATGGGCGTTCTGCCAAGACCTTTACGTTTGCCAACGAAGTAGGCGCCAATCAGACCAGCGACGGCAGCATTGATATGGACAACAGTACCGCCAGCAAAATCAAGGGCACCGTCTTCCTGCAGGAAGCCGCCTCCCCAGACCATATGGCACTGTGGGATATAACTGAAGGTGAACCAGAGGAACAGAAATGCCATCACTGCACCGAATTTGATGCGTTCAGCAAATGCGCCCACAATCAGGGTGGCAGTGATACAGGCAAATGAGCACTGGAAAACAGCCCAGGTGTATTCAGGCACTGTCGTGAGGATAGTTGAAAGGGTATCGGTTGTGATGCCTTTCATGAATATTTTATCGGCATTGCCGATAATCGGACCGTCGCCGCTGAAAGCGAAGGAATAACCATACAAGAACCATAAAACAGAGACTAAACAGAATGCCATGAATGTCTGCATCAAGACGGATAACATGTTTTTGGCGCGGACCAGGCCACCGTAAAACAGACCGATACCAGGCACAGTCATCAGAAAAACCAGCATTGCTGAGGTGAGTATCCAGGCATTGTCGCCGGTATTTAAAGCTGGTGCGCTTTCCGCAGCTGTGGCAGCGGTTTCTTCGGCAAAAGCCAGACTGCTGATGCCCAGACCTATCAGTCCTGCCATCAAAGTATTCAGTTTTTTCATGATTATTTCCTTTCCTTTACAGTGCTTCGTCGCCAGATTCACCCGTACGGATGCGAATAGCCTGTTCCAGGTCAATGACAAAAATCTTGCCGTCCCCGATTTTTCCGGTGGATGCTGAAGTTGTGATGGCTTCAATCGTGGTCTCGAGCATATCGTCAGCAATTCCGATTTCCAGTTTGACCTTTGGCAGGAAATCAACGACATATTCAGCGCCGCGGTACAGTTCGGTATGGCCTTTCTGACGTCCGAAGCCTCGGACATCGGTTACTGTCATGCCATGCACGCCGATGGCAGCCAACGCTTCCCGGACCTCATCCAGCTTGAATGGTTTTATCACTGCGGTAATCAATTTCATTTTTTTCTCTCCGTCATGGGCTGTTACGGTCATTCACCAGATTGGTTTTCAAATGGCTTTTGATTTTTCTGGCAACCGATTAGGACAGCCTATTGCATCATTGGAATTTCAAAACCTGCTGTGACCTGTTTCACAGCGGTGGCAATACGATATGCAGCAAAGTCCATGCCAACTTTAGAGACAGAAATGGAAACGCCAATCTGTTTTTTCTGTTCTTATTGATTAATTTTCTAAGTGGGGAGTGCCCCAGAAATGGGCGATGGGATAGATGAGGTTCTTTGTTGCACTAAAACAGTGCTTTCTGCGGACAATAAGTAAAGTCAAGGAATGGGAGAGGCTGACACTCAAGTCAGATAGTCAAGCGTTATGCGTACCTTTCACCGCATCAGGTTGCTGCAATTGCGAAAGTCGTTGATGGGATCTTCGTGAACCAGAGCACAAATTTAGCGCAGTCTCAGATTCAAGAAGCAGGAGCCACCCAAAAGTGGCTCCGTAATCGTTTGCCGATACAAACTGAAAGGATTATCAGTTAGCGACAGTCACCCCCAGATCCTTCAGTCGGTTGGATAGCGCTTTCGGTGTTACTTGGACAATACCTGCAACTTTCTGGATACCGTATTTCTTATCCATCACCAGTTCCAACAGTTTTTCGGTCGGCATCAGCAGGACAGCCGCAAAGTCTTCAATGTCTGCATCCGTGCACTCTTTCATCACATATTGACCGATTGCCTCCGCAGCAGACATCCTGATTTTTTCAGATTCTGCTTTGTGCTTGCTGCAATGGTACAGAACAGGCGCAGTGTCATCTGACTTGATGATGCAGCGTTCTTCCATATCCGGGTCTTCCTGAACCTTGAGACCAATAGCCTTAGCCAATGCGAAAGGATCAATCGGAAAATTACCATCCCAGTTGGCTTTGAGAATGTCAGCAGCCTGCTTGCCTGGTGCTTTGATAGTTTTGGTCATATTGCCCCTTTCTGAAATTGTTTCCAATATCTCATTATATCCTGACTGCCAGAGAGTAAGAGCTCTCCATCAAAGAGCAGCCCTTGAACGTTTGACATTACAGTAAAAAACAAAAATGCATTTTACAAACAACTGAAAAATGATATAATCTATTCCTCATTCGGGTTGTTAGCTCAGTTGGTAGAGCTGCGGACTCTTAATCCGTAGGTCGTGGGTTCGAGCCCCTCACAACCCACCAGATAAATTCTTGAAAACGCTCACTTTTTTAAGTGGGCGTTTTTTTGTTTCTTTGATGGAAAATCAGCAGCTTTCCGTTTTCCATGCACTTTGCTTCAATGTTGAGATTAGCCCAAGCGTTTGGCGACTTCATCCCAGTTGACGATTTGCCAAAGGGATTCAACATATTTTGCACGTGCGTTCCGGTAGTCGATGTAATAGGCATGTTCCCAGACATCAAAGGTAAGCAGCGGTATGTTGTCACCAGTGATTGGTGTGGCTGCATTGGACGTGTTGACGATATCTAATGTGCCGTCTGTTTTTTTCACCAGCCAAGTCCAGCCAGAACCGAAATTACCAGTACAGGAGACTGTGAAAGCTTTCTGGAAATCTTCAAAGGAACCCCATTGTTTTTCAATGGCGGCAAGCAATGCTCCTGAAGGTTTGCCTTTGCCGTTTGGCGTCAGTCCATTCCAGTAGAAGGTATGGTTGTAAACCTGTGCTGCATTGTTGAAGATGCCGCCGCTGGCTTTGCGAATAATGTCTTCAAGGCTGAGGTTCTCATATTCAGTCCCGGCAATCAGCCGGTTCAGGGTATCCACATAAGATTTATGGTGTTTTCCATAGTGGAAACTGATGGTTTCTGCTGAGATGACTGGAGCCAGTGCGTCTTCTGCATAAGGAAGTGGGGGAAGGGTATGTGCCATGTCTTTTACCTTTTCAGTAGGTTTGTTATAGGAGCGGAGCGGCGGCTCGTTTTCTCATGCTACGTTTCCGCCTGTTCAAACAGGATAGCATGGTTTTGTTTTTTATGCAGACAGGCAAGAAAAAACCCGTTAAGTAGTGGTTTACTTAACGGGGTATAGTTCAGGGAAAGTACGGGTTGGTTCAGAGGAGAGATTACCAACGGCGTGGCGATGGACCGTAATGGCGTGGACCGCCATACCTGCCATGGCGATAACCTGAACCCCGATGATAACCGCTATGATAGCCCGGACCTCGGTGATAACCGCTGTGATAGCCTGAACCCCGGTGATGACCATTGTGATGGCCTGAACCACGGTGATAACCACCACCGTAACCACCGCGATGTTCCATACGTGGACCATGGTTTCCTGGACCACGATGAGGACCTGGTCCCCATGCAAATGCGGCTCCTGCAACAGCAAATGCCAAAAGACCTGCCAAGAGTTTTTTCATTTTTTCCTTCTCCTTGTTGGTTTAAAGGGGGAATAAGATACTGTAATGGTGTTTCGCTAATCAGCACGGTTATACTATCGCGGATAACGAGAGAGATTGGCAATAGATGTTGTTTATCTGTTACGGATGTTACATCCTGTCATAAGCGATGGGTAAAAAAGAACCTCGGAAAGATAAATTTCTCCGGGGTCCGGTTTTTCAGATGGCGATGATTCGTCTCGTCCCAATCAATGCAGATTGGTGCCGCAGTACGGGCAATAACGGGCATCGGTGCTGCCGATATGGTGACCGCATGCTTCGTTCGGGCACATCTGCGGGATTGGACCCAGTTCGACAAGGAGTTCGCCTTCACGGACGGGAACCATCTTCTTGTTAGCTTTGAAATCAGCCGTCTTGAGAACCCGTTTGACGATACCATCACAAGGCGCAAGGACTGCTTTTTCCTGTTTCATGATGGAAACATTGAAGATTTCAGAACCCTTCTTGACGATGTCGCCTGGAGAGACATACATGACCCACAGGTCACCAGCACTTGGCGCAGCGACTTGATAGATATCATTCCTGTCAGCCATTGTGACACCTTTCATGCCCTGACCGTTACCCTGACCCAGCTGGACGGCAGAAGTCATGAACTCAGAGTCAAGGATGTAGCGGACGGTGCATCTGCCAGCATCATTAGGACGGGAGATGGAAATGATCTGCAGCTGATGCGGTTTGCCTTCAGAATCCCGGAACATCAGGGTTTCACCAACTTGCATGCCTTCAAACCAGATATGCAGTGGCAGACAGTTTGGATCACCGAACTGTGCCTGGAACTGGATGGTCTTCAAGGCATCGCCTGGGAAGTTCAGGTACATGACAAATTCTTCCGGTGTCGGCTCACGTTTCAGCAGCCGAGTGCATTCGTCTTTCAGGGCTGCCATATTGGCTGCTGGTAAGGCTTCAATCGGAGAAACTTCTGTACGGCGTGAAATGGCATCTTTCCAGTTCACGCCGAAAGCGCTTTCATATACCCAATCTGGCGGGAAGCCGAGCGGCATGCGTCCGAATTTACCCAACAACAGGTTGCGGAAAGCATCGTTGCAATCGCGGTAGATGATCAGCCGGTCTTTCTTCAGGTCTTCAGACAGTTTTTCTTCTGGAATATTGTTGACGGCTTCCAGGACTTCCAGCAGATGCCGGACTGCTGCATCCCCACCACGGCGGTGTGCGCCAGTGACGGCCAGGAATGAGGTGTTCCAAGTAATCTGGCTGCCGGGGGTGACATCGTGGTAGCGAACGATCTTGCGGGTCTGTTCCAGGAACCGCAGCATGAATGGCAGCAGATGGATATGTCCCTGCTTCATGGCTCCTTCTTGGGAAGAGGAGGTTGCACCGCCTGGCATCCCATGACGGACAACATCATAGTCCACACCTTGGAAATAAGGAGCGCAGTAGCGATCGAAATAAGGCATGATCTGCTTGCAGACAAAGTTCGCATCACGGATGGCATCTTTGTCGAGGTTGGTTTTAAGCCCCATTTCGTCTTCAAGGTAGGCAACCAAGGACTGAACATCTCCCTGACCATAACTGCGTACTGAGGAACCCAATGCAACATCTACAATCTGACAGCCGGCTTTTGCTGCTGCGGCACAGGCTGGCAGGAACAGGCCATCGGTGACATGGCGGTGGTAATGCAGGACCAGTTCTGGCCATTCCTTCCGCAACGCAGTGACGAGCTGTGTCATGAACTGCGGTGGCATGACACCCCCCATGTCTTTCAACCCAAGGATGAAATGACGTGCCGCTTCGTGTTCTCCAACTCCCATCAGTTTGGCAATCATATGGATGATATGCTCGGTGACTCCCATGTAGTGCTTGACATCGAAGCCTTTGGCATTGGACATGGAAAGGGCTGGTTCAAAAACACAGTCTTTACGGTTGAGGACGACTTCTGCAAACGGCAGCATGTTTTCAACATGGTTCAGGAAGTCGAAGCTGCGGACAATCTGGTAATTGTCACAGACCATTTCTCCAGTTGCATGCATGACATTGCGGGGCTGTGGCTGGTAACCCAGGGTATTGGTGGAGCGGACTAACAACTGCTTGAGTGTCTTCGGTGCGAAACGGTTCCATTCCTTGGCTTCCGTGAATGGATAGGTCATGTTCGCCAGCATATCGACATGGAAATGCGCACCGCCACCGTTTTCAATGGAGAAGAGGTTCATGTTGTCCAGATAGGGACCAAGAAGGCGGTCTTCTGCCAGACGCAGGCGGTTGCCTGAGTTGGACTGGGTCTGGTCACGGGTTGTCGTGTCCGTGAAATGGATATAGTCGGTATCCCGGATGAAATCAAGCAGAGCAACCCGGTCGCCATGAGGATATGGATTGGGTCTGCGGCGTGTTTCGGTGCTGATTTCCGGCAGAACCGGTGTAAAGGCGCTCAGACGAGGGGTATCCGGCGAGCGGTATTCCCCAAGCTGGACATAAGGGTTGTAGCCTTTTGCGGAAATTTCAGCTACCAGTTTTGCCAGACGTTCTTCTTCAGGTGCCAGGTCTTCATATTGGAAGAGTTCCGGATGGTCTTGGACAAAATGGGTGGTGATGTCACCGGAACGGAACTGTGGTGCCCGGATGACCTGACGGTAGAATGGAATGGTGGTGTGGACACCGCCAATGATGTATTCTCCGAGAGCCCGGTCCATGATACCAAGCGCTTTTTCCCAGTCATTTGCATAGGCGATGAGCAAGGCTCCGGCAGAGTCGTAGTTCGCCGGAAATTCATAGCCCGCGCTGATGTTGGAATCAAGGCGGACACCAGGACCACCTGGAGATACATAACGGGTGATTTGGCCGGAATTCGGTGCAAAGTTTTCCTGGGGGTTTTCCAGATTGATACGAACCTGCAGGGCTGCGAAGGCAGGTTTCAGGGTGTCTTCCTTGTAACGCAGTTCAGAACCGAATGCAACGGCAATCTGTTCTTCGACAAGGTCAATGCCGTAGCGGCTTTCTGTAATGCCATGTTCAACCTGCAGTCGGGTATTGACTTCAATCATATAAGCGGTACTGTCTGGCAGAACGAGGAATTCAACCGTTGCCAGGGAATAGTAACCGGTTGCAGCGACCAGGCGGCGGGCATAGTCCTTGAGCTGTTCACGCAGCTGAGGCGTGACGCCTTTCCAGGGAGATGGCGTGATTTCAATCAGTTTCTGATTGTTGCGCTGGACAGTACAGTCGCGTTCATCGAAAGCAAAGACATTACCATAACGGTCGGCAAGTACTTGGATTTCAATATGGTGGACATCTGCCAGGAATTTTTCGACAAATAGACGTGGATTACCAAAGGATGCCTGTGCCATGGTGGATGCCTTGAAGAAGGCATCATCTAATTCTGCTTCATTGAAAATGGCAAAGATGCCACGGCCGCCGCCGCCGCCTTCAGCTTTCAGCATGATAGGCAGGCCGATTTCCTTGATGAGGGCGCGCGCAGTTTTCAAATCGACGGCGCCATCAGAACCTGGAACAACTGGAATCCCCAAGGATTTGGCGACTTTACGTGCCTCGACTTTGTTGCCAAGCTGGTTCATGGCGGTTTCGGAAGCCCCAATGAAAGTAATGCCGGCTTTCTCACAGACTGCCGGAAAGCGGCTGTCTTCAGACGCAAATCCCCAACCTGGATGAATACCAATGATACCCTGCTGCTGTGCTTTTTCGACAATGCAATCAATATCCAGATAGGCGCGAGGATCAGGTCCCAGCAGCAGCAGTTCATGGGCTGCCGCTGCTGCTGGTGCAGTGCGGTCAATATCTGTTGCTGTCATGACAGCAATCGCGTCGAACCGCTCACGGATGGAACGGCAGATACGACGGGCAGTGATCCCACGGTTTGCCACGAGAATTTTCTTGCCCTTCAGAAAATTCTGTACATCTTTAAAGGTTTTGTTTGCCATTACATTCTTTCCTTTGCCTGGCGGTTTTCAGCCGCAGTATCTGATACTTCCACGCAGGAATGCCTGCGAAGTGCCATCTGTTTCGAGAATCAATTCTCCACCTGAACCGACATCCCGTAAGATGCCAAAGATCTGTTTTTCGCCATCCACCAGGGCGACAGGCATGCCACGCCATAGCAGATGCTGGACAGCAATAGGTTTCCATGCACACAATTGCCCAATATTAGAAGTATAAGATGAATAGATATTCTTTAAAAGCAAATCCCATACATTCTTCACGGTTGGTTGTGTCAAGCCATACATCCCTGCGGCTGTATCAAGTGATTCTGCTTCCAGGGTCGTGTTTTCACGCATATCAGTGAGTTTCGGGGAATGGCTGACATTGACCCCAATTCCCGCCATGATGATGCCGTTCCGTTCTTCCAGCAGGATGCCGCAGACTTTGAATGGCTTGTCATGGAACAGGAGGGCGACATCGTTAGGCCATTTGAGGAAAGCAGGGTAGCCTGCCTGGCGGAGAGCATCCGTAATCCAGGCGCCGATTGCGACAGCAGCTTCTGTTCCAACGAATGGCGGTGTTCCTGGCAGGCGCAAGGCCGCATAAAGGTTGCCTTTGGGGGATACCCATGTCCGATGGTATTGCCCGCGTCCAGCAGTCTGGGTGGATGCCAGGATGCTGTCGAATACGGATAATGTTCCTGCATCAGCCGCTTCCCATGCGACATCAAGAACGGAGCTGACAGTGTCGATATATTGGATGTTTAGCATGCTAGGTTTTCTTGGCGCAGGTTTTCAGTATGATCTCTAGGGATTTTTGAAGCCTGAATATGGGAACATCAATGGATAGGGCAAGTGTATCATTTCCAGATGAAAATGAGGTTTCAGTATCCATGAGGTTGTTTGCGGCAGTTATTGGAATGTCATGCAGTTACAGGAACCGTCTGCATTATAGGTTGGGGTGCCATTAAGATAGTACAGGTCTTGGCGCTGAGGCTGCGCATCAAGGATGATATGGTAGGCTTTATGTGCACGGATACCCCGACGGCAGACAATAAGGATTGGACCTTCCGGCAAGGAGCCAATCTTTTCAGGAAGGATTTCCACTGGAATATTGATAGCGCCTTTGAGATGGCATTGTGCATATTCCTCTGGGGTGCGGACATCAAGGATATTGAGCTGTTTTCCCCATTTTGCAATCAGGTTATTTGCCTGCGGTCCATTAAGGGTATCTTTATGGTTATGGTCTTTATTGATGCAGGCAGTCATCATGAAACCGGCCAGGAAAATGAACACTGCAATGACCAGCCGTTTAAGGATGTCAGGGCTTTTCATAGTATTCCGTAGGGGTAGGGCAAATATCATGAAAATGGAATGATTGTCCCCCGTTTCTTGCCGGAGTGCAAGAAAAGCCAAAATGGATTCATACTGAATTTTATTTATGAATCATATCAATATATGAATGGGAAC
>CAVERB010000088.1:10011-14090 GCA_963618105.1 Oxalobacter sp.
AAGCATAAGAAATATCTTAAAAAAAGAATCAAGAAAAAATCCGTTTTTGCAGGGCTCTAGGTTCTTTTTTTGAATATTATGGAATCAAAGAATGTCTGGGGCGTAATATGCAGACCGTCCCAGATTCTACTGAGAGCACTGATTGAGATATTACGTTTTCCGTTCTCTACGCTGACGATGTAGGTTCTGTGGAGTCCTGCTTCAAGTCCGAGCTGTTCTTGACTGATACCCTTCTCTTTGCGCAGTTCGCGAATTCTCTGCCCGATCTGTCTAATCATAAGAATACCCCTTCCAATAGAAAATTCTATTGGTATGACAGTACAGATACAACAGACTTTGAGTTACATGATGCAGGAAGAGCATAAAGTGTCTCTTTTTTTTTAAAAAAGATATTCTTGTCCAGTTTCTTTGCTCATTTTCCTGGCGGAAAAAAACGGATAATCGGTGTGGTGATGAGAGAAAAAACAACGCTATTCTTGAAAAGAATAGCGGGTTGGATATCTTTTTCATTTTGGAAATGCCTGATCCTGATCCGGTGAGCTAGGCAATGACAAGCAGCATTTGGGCATTGGGATTTCCTGCTTCTGTTTGATGCCTGAGTTGCCTGATGGTGGTTTCTGATAAGGTCATATCCTATTCTGGCAGTCCTGAATATAGGGATGAGGTTATCGGTTCTGTAGCATCAGTTCTTGGACGATGGCAATATCAGCAGGTGCCCAGTCAAGGGTATCGAGCTGTTCTGACAGAAGCCATTGGCTGTCGATATGCTCCGTCAAGGTGATTGCAGGGGATGTAACGGTAAACCGGTATACATGCATGGTAATGTGGTATTCAGGATAGGCATGTTCCACAGTCATCATATAGTCATCGGGTGTAATGGTTGTGGTGATATGGAGCTCTTCCTTGAGTTCGCGCATAAGGGCGGTATGTCCGGTCTCACCGGCTTCCAGTTTGCCGCCTGGAAATTCGTATTTGAAACTAACAGCAGAGTGTTGTCTGCCAAGACCACGTTGTACACAGAGAATCTTGTCTTGATGGATGATGACAGCGGCTGCGACCTGGATGTGTTTCATGATTGTTTGCAAGGCATACCGTGGATGTGCAGGAAAATTGTAGCAGAGGACATTACTGCCTGTTTCCAGTTCGGGTATAGGGAAAAGAAGAAATCGCCCCCGGTAAACAGAGGAAAGTCTTGGTTGCCTGCCTGCCATTTACAGGCAATCAGATCTGATCCAAAGGGAAACCCAGAAAACCGGCATCAGACCTGGTGCCTGAAGGATTACATTGGGGATTGTCCCATTCAGTTTTAAGTATTGTCAATAATGATTGAGTAGTAATGTTTATATCTTGTTTTGATTTTCATTGAAAAATAGGCTATCTGTTGTTAAAATTCATCCTTTTCAAGAAAAGGGCCTTGATTTGCTTTTCCCGCTGGGCTGGAAATCTGTCTGGGGATATGGTGTTATAAGGCGCATAAGATTCTTTGCTGATAAAGGGATGTTTTGATAAGGATTTATTAAATGATACTGAAGTCATTGAAAAAAGGGCTGTTGGTTGTGTTCCTCTGTAGTTTGTTGCCTATGTTGTCTTGGGCTGACAATCTGAGGGTCGTCCATTTAGGGGATTCCCATGTATGGAGCAAGATTTTCCCGCGTGCTGCCCATGCCCGTTTGCGTCAGCGTCTTGGCAACGGGGTGTCTTATCAGCATGTGGCAAAACCAGGTGCTTACCTGGCGGATTTTCTGAACCAGCGTTCAGTGAGCAAGGTCGCAGCGATGAATCCCAATCTGCTGGTCGTTTCGATCGGCACGAATGAAAGTTATGCACCGAATTTCGATGCGCCGAAGTTCCGTGCTGATATGAGGCGTTTTATGGCAATGTATCGGCCTGTTTGCCGGGCGATCCTTTTCACAACGATGCCTGGCAATTACAAGAATGGTCAGGTAAACCCAAAAGGCAGGCAGATAGCAGATATCCAGATGGCTCTGGCAAAAGAACTGGGTTATTGGTCATATGACTTGTATGGTGCGGCAGGTCCTGCTTATTGGCGAAAAGGCGGTATGATGGACCGTCGGGGCGTGCATTTCAACGCAAGAGGTTATTCACAGCAGGGGACCATGCTGGGAGACTGGATTGCAGATAACGTGGTGAGCTGATAGTTGTTTCCACGTATCAAGGTATTTGGAGGACAAAACGGCTGTTTGGTAAAACCGAACAGCCGTTTTGTTTTGATAAAGTCCAGGAAAATTACCGTTTCTTGGTGGCTTTTTTGGCAGTCTTTGTAGTTGTGGTTTTCCGAACGGCTTTTTTTGTAGTTGTCTTCGCAGGTGTTGCAGCGGTTTTCTTGGCTTCGGCTGCTTTGGCTGCGGCTTCCTGTTTCCGCTTTTCATCCAGTTCTTTCTGGATCTGGACCTGTTCTTTACTACGGCATTCGCTGGAAATGTTCTTGCCTTGTTTGAAGTTAACCAGGCTGCTCATGTTGGAAACACCAATATAAGTCAGACCAGAACTGTGCTGCAATTTGTCTGAACCAGTGCGGGTAGCGACTTTGGTCATTTCATAGGACTGTCCCTGACGGTTCAATATCGCACGGTTTGGGTTTTTTGCATTACGGGTGATGGTGAAATGGGTGCCATCTGTGCAGTTGTACTGAGTCGTGACGGGACCAGAAGTAGTTGCCTTGGAACTAGAGCTGCCGCTGCGGAAAGTTTCACAGCCAGTCAGGGACATGACAAGCGCTGCACCAAGAAGCAGGGTTACGGTTTTTTTCATGGATATGTCTCAAAGGAATGGAAGGTCATTAATGAAAGTCGAGTGTAAGAAGAATCGTCTGCAATGTAAAGAATTGAAATGTAAAAAAACATGACGGTAGGAAAAGTCATCCCTGCCGTCATGCTGGTTGTTATTCTGGTGTGATTTTTGTCGCCATGGCAGCTGTTTCTTGCGGAACAGCTCTTGGTCCGCCTGTGGTTTCCGGTATGAGGGTTACGGCAGTTCCTGTGATGGTCAGCAAGACCCTCGGTGCCAGGGACATGGATTCAATTCCTGTATAGCTGATACGGATGTTGACAATGGCATTGGCAGCGAGGTTATCTGCCTTGGCAGAAAGCGCATGCAGAGCTGTTTCAACGGCCTCATCCGTTTCCCGTTGATCATCGTTGGATGTCAGTGTCACGGTTTTCGATACCGAGACAATACCAAGCTGGCTGACCGTGGTATAGCCACCAATGTTTTCAGTATTGCTTTGCAGGATAGGCTGGCTTAGTTTCTTGGGTGCAGTTGATGCAGCGGCGATTGCCTGTTCCCGTCGTCCTATATCAGCAGATTTCTCACGGAGCTTGTCCAGATGACTGACAATGGTGTCTTTTAATTCGCCATCCTGCATTCTTGGCAGGATTTTCACAAAGTGGTTGATCAAGGCATTGATTTGTTCTTGATTGTTAGGGGCTCTGTCTGGTTCTGTCAGGTCAAGATAAGCCTCTTCGCAGGATGGGCAGCGGTCAATGTCCAAGGTGATGGAAGAACCGCAGATGTCGCAGGGGTGAAAATGTTTCTTGATTTCAGAAGAAATCTCGCCCACCTTGTCTTTCAGTTTATCCAGAATCATGATGTTATCCGTTCGGGTTGATGTTTCGATAGATGCTACAGTCTAATGGGAAGCTGCGTTTCAGACGATGATATCCATAGATTGTTACAGAAAACAGCAGGTCAGTCGATATAGAACACACGGTTTGGATGGCGTGGAAAAACAAAGGATGAAGATATGGCAGGATAGCCCAATGCCAGATGGCCGACACCTTCATAATTGCCGGTAAGCCCAAGTTTTTTTAGCAGGTTTTTGCCGAAATCGGTTTCAAATTCCTGTTTTGCCCGATGAATCCAGCAACTGCCCAGACCAAGTTCATGTGCCATCAGCATCATGTTGCCAAGCGTGAGGGCGCCGTCATAGGCTTGGGAATGATTGCTGGTTTCTGCTGCGACAATCAGCACACAGGGCGCTCCATAAAACGGGTCTGTTCCGCCGCCAAAGGCACTGTTGATGGTATTGAGTTCTTCCAGCAGTGCTTTGTTGGTGACGG
>CAVERB010000088.1:14100-27815 GCA_963618105.1 Oxalobacter sp.
GCATAAAGCCCCGCTTCAATCACTTGGTCAATCAATGCTTTCGGTACAGGATCTTGTCTGAAACTGCGGCAGCTGCGCCTGCCTTTGATAAGGTCAATAAGTGCAGTCATAGGGGTTCCTTTCAGAATACTTGCTGACAGCTATTTTAAAGGGTCCCAGATGGTACTGAGAATGACTTTATAATATTCGGTTAATGGTATCAGGCAGAATATATCCTGGTACAGGAAGGAGAGTCAGGAGGTTTTTATGCAGGTTTTCAGGAATACATTGCTATCGGTACTGTTTGGAGTCATGCTGGCATTGCCAGCGGCGCAGGCATATGAAGTGGCAGCACATGAGGTCCCGGTACCTGATACGGTCAGTCCCGCCTTACAGCAGAGTATTGCCAAAGGGCTGTCACCGGATTGGCATCAAGTTCCAAAGGATGCTGAAGGATGGCGGCAGGTGGTTGCCCGGACCGCCCGGCATGTTTCAGCAAAAGTTGATGTAATGGCGGAACAGTTGGGCGTTTCAATTCAGGAATCCTATATGGCTGGTGTGCGAGTTTTCATATTGACGCCATCCGCAGTCAGGCTGGAGAACAGAGACCGTATCCTGCTGCATATCCATGGGGGCGGCTATGTGTTCTTCCCGGGAAAAGCAGGACTGGAAGAGGGTCTGTTAATGGCAGCAAAAGGAGAGTATAAGGTGGTTTCTGTCGATTATCGTATGGCACCTGATTATCCTTATCCTGCTGCGATGGATGATGCGATGACGGTTTACCGTGAGGTGCTGAAACAGCATCCTGCTGTGAAAGTGGGTGTTTTTGGAACATCCACTGGTGGTGGCATGACATTGGCATTGGTACTCCGTGCCAAAGCTGAAGGATTGCCTTTACCAGGCGCTATTGCGTCGGGAACACCATGGTCTGACCTGACAAAGACAGGGGATTCCTATTTCACGAATGAAGGACTTGATACGGTACTGGTCAGTTACAACGGTTTCCTGAAAGGTGCCGCTGAAATCTATGCCAATGGGCATGATATGAAAGATCCCCAGCTTTCACCGGTTTATGGCGACTTTTCCGGTTTTCCGGCGACCTTATTGACATCCGGTACCCGGGACTTGTTTCTCAGTAATACCGTACGTGTTCATCAGAAAATGCGTGAGGCGGGTGTCGATGCAGACTTGATTGTAATCGAAGGGCTTTCGCATGCGGGCTATTATATGTTGTCGCCGGATGCGCCGGAGCTATGTTATCACTTCGGTCAGTTGAGCAGGTTTTTCAACAGGCATCTTCAATGACGGATGAGATTGACAGGCTACAGTCTGCGGTTGACTTGCTTGGCAGGGGACAGGCTTTTGAGGAAGCTGGCATCCTGGTTGAGGCAGCGGATTGTTTTCGTCAGGCTGCGGAGTTGGATAATGCGGAAGCACAATATCGCATTGCAAAAATGAGCCTTGAAGGATGGGGCGTGCCGATGAATTATGACCATGCGGCATTCTGGTTCTACAAAGCGGCAGCGAAAGGTCATGCCGAATCGCAGGCAGAGCTGGCATTCATGTATATCTATGGGCAGGGCGTTTCCCAGGATTATGAACAGGCGCGTAACTGGTTCATCAAGTCTGCGGAACAGGGCAACAGCTCGGCACAGAATACCCTTGGTTTCATGTATGAAAATGGCTTGGGAGGCTGGCAGGATTACGGCAAAGCGGTTCAATGGTATGCATTGGCCGCCGCACAAGGCAACAGCGATGCGGAAACGGCTTTGGAGAATCTGGCATATATGGGCAATGAAATGGCGGAACAGGTGCTTAAAAGACTGTAAGAAACCGGAAAGCCGTTGGAACTGTTTCCTGCCATACCATCAAAAGATGAACCATCTGCTTAATGGTTTAACCGGTTTTTCCGGCAGTACTTTCAGGCTGATTGCTGCTAATGGCTTGTTGGTTGTATAGGTGTCTTGTAGGCGGCTATGCCTGGCTTCTGTTTGCCTGTTACGGATAGGATATATTATTCCAATTTTGTCTCTTTTTTTGTCAAAAACTGTTTAAATTCATTGGATAAGCACACTTTTATTGCTATGATTGGCAGGTATAGACTGATATGGTTTATAGATGGTGACTCTGGTCGGGAACAGTAGCTGATGTTGCTGGGTTTCTGCTGGAGAATGGTGGAACAGTGCTTGTTACGGTGTCCATCCATGATGGTTGTGACAGCAAAGGTTCCAATGATAGAAGGACTCCTTGAATAGGAGATTGCGAGGGCATCATGAAAAAACTATGGGATGAACAATATGCGGTTCTCCGTACCCAGCTTCGTAGTATCCGTCAGAAAGCAAAGCTGACTCAGCAAGTACTGGCTGACAAATTGAAGAAACCTCAGAGCTATATCAGCAAAATCGAATCAGGTGAGCGCGGTTGTAATCTGTTTGAGATTCGCAGCATCTGCAAAGCATGCAAGACAGACTTTGTAAAGTTTGTCTCAGCACTTGACAAGACACTGGCAAAGCAGGTTGTAAAAGCAGAATAACTGCCAGGGCATTTCAATTGTCTATTGGTTGTCATGTTTTCCAATAATCCAATATTTTGAAGGGGAGCTGTTTGTCTCCCCTTTTTCATTGGTTGTTACAGCTTGTTGTTTTCTGTTACAGCCTGTCAAAAGGATGTCTGTTAAGATGGACAATCGGATGATTCTTAGGAAGGATTTTTCATGTTCAAGAAACTGTTGTTGCCACTGATTATTGGATCACTGTTTGCGGTTGGCACACCGCTTCATGCACAGGATACGGAAGAAGCGCCAGCTTCTTCATCAGTAGGTTCCAGCCTTTCTGAAATGGCGGAAAAGGCGAAAGATTTTTTCTCTGGACTTTTCTCATCAGGAGATAATGCTGTCCAGGAGAGTGCGCCAGTCCGTGAGGCTGAAACGGCTTCTACGGTTTCGAAGACTGGAGAAACCCAGTCAGGTTCTGGTCCGAAATCATTGGAACTGTCGGTTGAGTCGGATATAGAAGTTTCTGATGCAGATCGTGCTGCTGCAGAGGCTGAGATTGCTGCTCGTAAAGTTGGCAAAATCCAGGATGATATTGATGATTCAGTTTCTGAAGACGATCCTGTCAAAGTCCTGAAGCAGAAAGCTGATAATGGCAATGTTGATGCTCAATACTATCTTGGCAAGGCATATGCCTCCGGCAAAGGCGTGAAAAAAGACCAGAAACAAGCTGTCGAATGGTACAGAAAGGCGGCAGATAATGGCAATGCCGATGCTCAAAATAATCTGGGCGCAGCTTATGCAAACGGCAATGGCGTTGAGAAGAATGATGAAAATGCCGCATACTGGTGGCAGGTTGCTGCGGATAATGGCAATGCGGCTGCACAGGCGAATCTTGGTGTCGCCTATGCAACGGGTCGTGGCGTCAGGCAGGACATCTTTAAAGCGGTTGGTCTTTGGCGTCAGGCAGCCAATCAGGACAATGCACCGGCGCAGTATTATCTGGGGATGACCTATGGCAAAGATGATCCCCGTTCATTCCAATGGTTCAAGAAAGCCGCAGAGCAGGATGTTGTTAAAGCCCAGACTGCTGTCGGTCAGGCTTATGAAAATGGGGTTGGTGTCACCAGGAATGAGGTTCAGGCTGCTGAATGGTATCAGAAAGCCGCTGATCAAGGCGACGCAGAAGCGCAGCTCAGGTTGGGGGATTGCTACTACTATGGCGCTGGTGTAGAGAAAGACTTGGCAGAATCTGCCCGGCTTTACCAGAAAGCTGCTGATCAGGGCAATGCGGTTGCCCAGTACAACCTGGGTGTCTCTTATTGGTTTGGCTCCGGCATCGCCAAAAACTATGCCAAAGCAGTCAATCTGTGGAAACTCTCTGCACAGCAAGGCAATGCTGATGCGCTGCTTAATCTAGGTATCGCTTATCAGGAAGGCGGTAAGGGCGTGAACAAAAATGAAGCCTATGCCTATGTCCTTTTCAATGAAGCCGCTGCCAGTAATGATACTGCCCGGGAAAAACTTCAGGCACTCGAAGGGACCATGTCAGTAGAGGAAATCAACCAGGCACAGGAACTGTCGATAGAAGCAATCATCGGTAAGCAGAAATCCGTCGATAAAAAAGAAACGGCTGTTTCTGCAACCCAGACAGGGGGCATTCAGCAGCGTTCCAGAAGATAGTCGTTTGCCGTCATGGAATAGGAAAGCCGATTCATGGTATCTGCTTTGTCATGGCAGGAGAAGCGGATGGTAGTCGTCGGCTACTTGACAACCTGCACAGTGATGCCTTGGTCATTCTGCAAAAAACCTTTGACCAGATCTAGTCTTCCGGTCACTTGCACAGAAACGGTTTTCTGATGATCTAACAGCTTTTCAGCCTGATGGCAGGCAGGCGTTTCCGAAGCGCAGAGATACAGGCTTGTGTGCTGCCCTTCTGGACGGAGCATGATATTGATGCCTTCTCCTCCTCGCTCTGTTTGATAGATGATGCCTTTGAATATCGGCTTATAGGCTGCATCCTGCTGCTGTTTCTTCAGAATTTCCAGCCATCGGGTGCGTAATGTCACGACATCAATATAGGCATCGGGAATGGTTTGAATGATTTTGTTCGGATTATCAGCCAGCAGGTCGCTGTCCAGCAGAATATCCAGTGCCATTTTTTCAGCGATTTCATTCTGCCAGGTCTTTTGAGCGGAAAGCACATCAATCCGTTGTCCTTCAGGCGTGGCGTCAAGCAATGTCTGCAAAGCGATTTCCATCTGTTTTTCTGCCAGCACAAACTGTTCATTATCCCGCAGTTTTTCTGCTATTCGGGGCAAGTCCAAACGATGGTAGTCGCCTTTGATATGACTAGCATTCCAGGGGGAAGATTTCGAGGTTTTGACTTTGGCAAGGTCTTTGGAAAATTCAACAGCCGTTTCAGGCCCATTCTTATGGTCGGCAAACCGTTCCTTGTCCTTGCCGACATACTGGGTCAGTACGATAGAAGAAAGGCGTGGGCCTTCTGCAATGAAACCATCCTGACCGAGGTCGAAAATCACCTGTGCCCTGTCGTCATCATTGTCACGGATGACAATAGCATGCCCTGCATCACTGATATAATAGTCATCTGCCATTGCAGGGAAAGAAGCCGTCATCGACAGCAGGGCAACGGTTATACAAACACAAAGATTTTTGGAAGCCATATCAAGTCAGTTGATTGGATGTTTACTAGACATGTTACCCTGTTTTTCCATGGAAGACATTGTCCATCAGCAGGGTTGTAGTGGTTGTCCAGGTTTTCTTCTGATTCCAGAGATATGGTTTCACCATTGCCCTGAACTTCCCGGTGGCAGCGTGATTGCCTATCGGTCTGTAAAGGTAGCCTTTCATTCCTGTTTGATTGGTTTTTAGAAAATACAAATTTCGGTTCAGTTTTATTCAGCTGGATAAACTGTCGTGATGGCACAACAGCATCAGGGAAACACCATTACAGATGAAGTCTTTGCAGGCATAATGCCATTCTGTTCAGGGCACAGTTTTTTCTATGTAGCAGAAGGAAAAGGCGTTTACATATCTGATATCTGAGAACTGCTTTCCCATTGACAGGAAAAAGACAATGAAAAGATTACTTATCGCATTTGTCGTTGCAGGTGTTTTCACAAGCACTGCATTTGCACAGAGCAATGTTACCATCTACGGTATTGTTGATACGGGTATTGCAAAGTCAACAGGCTCTGATGTCCGTATTGGCAGTAATGTTGACAGCCGTATTGGTTTTCGGGGTACAGAAGATTTGGGCGACGGGTTGAGGGCAGAATTCAATCTGGAACGCTGTGTGAACATCAATGATGGAACACGTGGTGCACGTCATCCCAATTATCAGGACCAGTCCATGCAGATGGATAATGTCCTCAGAACTGGCAATAAGAACCTTGTCTGGCAGCCTCCTGAATGGCAGAGTGTTGCCAATGTCGGTTTCCGTAGCAGTACCTTTGGGGCTGTGCATATCGGTCGGGTTATCAACTATGCGATTGAAAATTATCGTTCCCTTGACCCGTTCTATCAGAATGGGGTCAGTGCTGGTCTCTATACCTTGGTTGATTCTGAAGTTAATGCGAATACTCTCCGTTATGACAGTCCAAACTGGGCAGGTTTCAGCTTTGGTCTTGCCTATACTGTCGGAGAGAACACCAATCCCAGGTCCCGTAACCTGGGAGGGGCATACTTGAACCAGTATCACATTGACAATGACGGTTGGCTTATTGGTGCAAGATACAACAACGGCAGTCTGGATATGTTGGCGAATTATGAAAGAATCCCAGATTCCAATGATTCCTATAAATGGAATTTGGGTGCTGCATACACTTTCTCCGGCGCAGGCTGGGGAAGCCTGAAGATTTCTGCTGGTTATGAATCTGTATCTATCCAGGCATTCAACGGATTGGGAACCGATGCTGCGGTTGATATTTTTAATGGACTGGATCATTCCATCAATGAAAGGAATGCGATTGTTGGATTGCAATACCGGTATGGTCCACATACCATCAATGCTTCCTACAACCACGGCAAGATTGAGTATGGTAAGGACAGCAAAGCAAACAAATATGCATTAGGTTATACCTATGACCTATCCAAGCGCACCTCATTGTATGCAAACGTCTCTTATCTGGATGCAGATGATGCAATGGCTTCCATTGCCTACAATACCTATTATCCTGATCTCAGGACTGGTCATGATACGGTCACTAGTTTCCAGGTTGGTATTACCCATAAATTCTGATGTTGGACACTTGATGGGATTCTGGGCGGCTTCGAATACCTCATTTTTTGTAGGAAAAGCGGTTGCCTGTCACGCGTAAGGAAGAAATGGTGTAGACTGAGATCATTCTTGTGGAAGGCAGTTCCATAAGGAAAAGTTTCCTATTATGTAACTATGGAGGCAATTAATGAAAATTCCTGCTGTTGATATCGGTATCAAAGACAAGGACCGTAAAGCTATTGCTGAAGGACTCTCCAAATTTCTGGCGGACAGTTTCTGTTTATATGTCAAGACTCATAACTATCATTGGAATGTTAAGGGACCGATGTTCCAGACCTTGCATACGATGTTCATGGATCAATACACGGAGCTCTGGAATGTTTTGGATGAGATTGCAGAACGGGTTCGCTCACTGGGGTATCCAGCACCTGGTACCATGAAAGAATTTACGGAGTTGTCTGATGTCAAAGAAACTGCTGGTGTGCCAAAGGCTGAAGAAATGATTGTAGATGTCATTGTTGCATCCCAGATTGTGACTAAGTCTGCTCGTAAAGTATTGGCATTGGCAGATAAAGCTAACGATCAGCCGACGGCAGATCTGATGACCCAGCGTTTGCAGATTCATGAAAAGAATGCATGGATGTTGCGAAGCTTGTTGGAGAATCAGGTTGGATAGCCAATAGTTTTGGCTGACTTGTCAGCCATGACAGATTGAGTCCCCCAATATCAGGTATGATGTTGGGGGATTTCTTTTTGGTTATATACTGTATATAGGCCGATATGCGGTGACTGTTTGGAAAACATGGGGAAACGGAATGAATGGTAAATACGAACTGATTGCAGATGACACCATCCAGGTACAGGATGGTTATGTCACGAGGACACTCTATCGTATCCGTGCACTGGTTGATATCGGTGATGAAGCCATGGCTGATGATCTTGGCGGGTATATCGAAGGGGAATGGAACCTGTCTGCTGAAGGGCTGGCATGGATTGCAGATGAGGCACAGGTCTATGGGCAGGCACAGGTGTTCGGTGAAGCGCTGGTTGCTGATCATGCCAAAGTCTATGGGAATGCTGTGGTGGCTGTCAGGGCATGGGTCCATGATGAGGCAGCGGTTTTTGGCTCAGCTAGGATTTCGGGTGAAGGGATGGTTTCTGGTAATGCCAAGGTTTATGGTTCTGCAGAAGTTTCCATGCGTGCTGCAATTGGTGGTAGTGCAGAAGTATTTGACAATGCCGTGGTTTTTGGGACTTCGGAAGTTGGGGATAATGCCCGCATTTATGGTAACGCCCAGGTACATCAGGAATCGTCTGTAACCGGTTATGGACATGTCTATGGCAGTACTGAATTGTGGGCTGGACATGTCAGCGGTTTTGGCAGGATTTTTGGTGCGGCAGTACTGGTGGGTGGTTCCATCTCAGGCAGTGCGACAGTTTATGGCAATGCTCGCATCCATCATGCAGCTGTTTCTGAAGGCGCAGCAGTCTATGGCAGTGCCAAGGTATCAGCACAGGCAGTGGTATCTGGCAGTGCAAGGGTATTCGACAATGCCAGTGTCTCTGACAAAGCAGAAATCGCTGGCTTTGCCCGTATCTTTGATCGAGCCAAAGTCAGCGGAGCAAGCCGGGTGCTTGACCGGGCATGGGTCTATGGGGATGCGGTTGTCAGTGAAGGTGCTTTTGTACAGGGTATTGCCAAGGTTTATGACTGTGCCCAGGTGATTGGCTCATCAACCGTCAACAATGATGCTGAAATTTATGGGAATGCGCGGGTTTCTGGTGGTGCAATCATCATGGATAATCCGAGGATTTTTGATGATGCAGTTGTTATGGATGGCGCAAGGGTTGATGGCAATGCTCAGATTTGTGGTGATTTGCAGATCTCAGGGAAAGAAAAAACGATATTGGATGGTATTCCGGATTGAAGAATGCTTCCAAGCTATTGGAAGCAGAGAAAAACAAACTGAAAGGGCAGGATTCTCTGCCCTTTCAGTTTGATAGGAACTAGAAAAAGGATAAGACAGCCTTTGTCTGGAGGTCACCTGCTGCCAGGACCACGGTTGTCATTGCGTTGACCGCCATAGTTGCCGCTGCGCTGGTTATTGCCTTGTGGATTCCCATGAGAGTCATTTCGATCGCCACTACGCCGGTAATCTGGACCATCATGGTCTGGACGGTGGTGATGCCTGCAACCAGTCATAGAAACAATACTCAACGCCAGCAGGACAAATGCAATATATTTTTTCATCGTTTGCTCCTTGAAAGGATGATTGATAAGGATTCAATAAATGCCGCTAGGGGTTTTCCATATCCTTCAGCGTCTTCTATGGTGTTCGCCACCATCACTGCTTTGGCTGCCCCTGTTTCCCATATTCGTATCGCGGCGTTCCATACGGTTCATACTTGGACGGTTTCCTGTGTTGTTGCGTTCCATCCGTGGTCCCTGACGGTCTCCCGTATTGCGGCGTTCCATCCGTGAACCCCGACGATCTCCCATATTGCCACGGTCAGGTTCTCTGCGGTCCATTCCTCGGCCATCTGTTCCTCTGCGATCAGGTCCCCTGCGGTCCATGCCTCTGCCATCTGGTCCCCTGCGATCAGGTTCCCTGCGGTCCATGCCTCTGCCATCTGGTCCCCTGCGATCAGGTTCCCTATGATGATCGGACCTATCCCGATCGTGTCCGCGGTGGTCGTGTCCTCGATGGTCTGGACCTTGTCGAGGCGGTGGCGGCCGATGGCCACGGTAGCCTCCACCATAATAACCACCGTCATAATAACCGTCCTCAACATACAGATCATGGCAGGCGGTCAATGAAACACATCCTATGCCAACCAAGGCATAACCAATCAGTTTTTTCAGTTTCATCAGCTGATCCTTTCTTCTCAGATAATGTGGAACCAGAAAAGAGAGGGACAGGTTCCACTTGGGGGCATGTCAGTTAATGGTTCCTGTTACGATTATCATAGGAAGGACTTGATTTGGGAGAATGGCTGCCCTTCTTTCCTTGAGGCGCATTGTGCCGTGTATTGGAACCTTGTCCGCTTGGCATGCCATGATGGTTATCTTGCCGTCCTTGTATACCTCCTTTAGGACCGGAATCCCTGCCTGTATGAGGAGCCGGTCCCGCTTGAGGACCAGCTTTTGGAGCATGTGTTCTCATATCTTTGCCTTTCTGAGGGGCAGGACTATGATGTGCAGAGTCATGATGAGGAGCGGGATGATGTCCCTGAGGACCGTCGTCACGCGGCGGAGGCGGATGACCGCCATGGCGGTAACCGCCTTCATAATAAACATCTCCGTCGTAAATATCAGCGCAGGATGACAGCATCATGGCACCAGCAGCAATGATTGCGATCGATAAGAGTTTCCTTTTCATCATTCAACTTCCTTAAATGTTGAAAAAAAATGGTTCAACCCGAAAGGCGAACCACTTGAAAATCAATAATGTCCACAAAGATGATGATAGACTGCTTCAGAACCTGTCCCTGGCTCGACTGGTGCAGGCGGTGCATGTTCATCAACACCATCAGATTCAATCACTGATCCATCTCTGGTATGCAACGATGCAGAAAGCGCAACTAATGTACGTTCATTGCAGTCCACCCGATACAGCGCCAGCATATAGGCAAAATCAGGATTTTTCGGGGGGATCAGCTTAAATTTTCCCTCACGCAGAGTGTTGGAGGAATCCAGCCCCACTTTCTGGAAAGCGTTTTTTCGCGCATAGAAGACACCGCCATCACTGCTATAAAAAATCTCGGTCCATTCTCCAGCAAAGGCATTACCTGACAATATAAAAAATGCCAGTGTGGAGATGGTTACGGATTTCAACAATCTTTTCATCATTGTCACCTTGACAATCTGAGTATGTTTGTATGCACGGCAGCTACAGATAATGTTGATATTGTAGTCGTTTTATCAATATTTTTGGCAGGGAATTTACAGACTGTTGCAGTCATGGGGAAGCGGGATGAAAATCGAGGTGGTAACGGGGAAGGAAGGTAGAGAAAGTGATTCAATCAATGCAGAGATAATCTGGAAGCAGCGGGCATGATTCATGGAAAAGCTACCTGACATGGCGGGCAGTCTGTTTTACAGGAACACGTTTCATGGTCTTTTTTACAGGTTGTTTCTTGATATGAGTCTGTTTTCTTGTTGATGGGGTACTGTCGCAGGTATCTTCAAATCGACAGCTCAGGCTGTTGCTTGCTTTTTTAGGACGGTATGCGTCCAGCGCCGTTGCAGAAACGGTATGCAGGCAAGTCAAAACCAGTGAGACCAAACAGCTTGTCCAGAAGTATTTTTTCATGCAAGTCTCCTCTATCGAAAAGATGGTTGGCGTATCCTACCATTGACCTTAAGGCTGGTGCGGTATTGTTACAAACTGTCTTAAATCAAATGTTTTCATGGATGCTTTATCGCGCTTTAGGAGAAGGTTCACCAGCGCACAAGCGGTTTGCCAACCCATCATAGGCTTCTTGTGGGAAAGCCCTGATATAAACCATCCCTTTTAATAGGGGAATGTGCATGGGGTCAATGGTATTGCCATGTACGTCATAGATATCCCCGGAAACCGGAAACACTTCATGGATATCGCAGTCTGCCATTGCGATTCCTTCGGCATAATCAAACAGTTCTTTAGTTTGGGCGACAACCCGGACTTCAATGCCGGTGATATTGGGGTCAATTCCATGCTGGGGCGGTTTGATATAGACTGCTTCAATATGGTTTTCTGCCAGTTTTTCCCAACCGTCAGGGGCTGGGTTTGTAGATATTTTGTCTTCTTGGGAAACAGGCGGAGTGAGTGTTATGGTTGTATCTGTCTTGGGCGTGGCAGCGGGCGTTTCAACTGGTTGTTCTTTCTGAGAAGGCAGGGTGGTTTCAGATGCAGATGCGACAGCATTGGCAGAAAAAAGGGAAAACGCCAATGCAAACAATGGCAATACCGCCAGAGACCGCCATTCAATACGGATATCCATCTTGTAAAAACTTTCGTAGGGAAATGCCTGGAACAATCTCTCTTTGCAGAAAGCCTTGCTATTGTATCCCGCATGACTGGGATATGCGTTGGTCTTTCGGAAAAATTTTCAGCTTGTCCGAGAATGCCTTGGAATATTCCAGATAGCCAAAGACGGCAGATTCAGTTAGATTGCAGGTATTGCAACCGGAGGAGAGAACCGTATGAAAAAGCAGGTTTATACAGTCGTTTTTGCCTTTTCATTGATGGTTGGCATGGCTGGCGCATCAGAGGCCCAAAGCGTTGGTGATTACCAGACAAGCGTATAACTTTCGCTTTGGTATTGGTGAAAAAGTTGATTTCTTCAATACTTATACCATCCAGATATGGAACAAGCCTAAGGAAGCAGGTAATGGAAATCCAGATATGGTTTTCGTCAATGGTAAGACAGATGAAGGACTTGCCGGTGATGGGATGTGTAGCCGGGAGATTTATACGTTTCCTCAAACCCACTCTGAATCCACATTGGAGATATTCCATTCTGATAGTGAATGTCAGGTTGAAGAACATCCCGTCAATGCAGTGGGCGAACTGATTGTTGGAGAGGGCACTGCAAAAGGGGCTGGTGGATTTATCCCAAATAACATGCAATTCACTTGAGAAAGCAGAAAAAGCCTGATTACCAGTATTTCCTGGCTTGAAAACAGGAATCAATGTCCTTATTTTGTTATCAACTTGTCATGCTGAGATTGACATCCTTCATCCGGCTAAAGCCGGAGGATTCCTACTGAGCCAGAGCACGGGTGCTCTGGTCTCCTCGGTGGGTTCCTGCTGCTGACGGCATTACTGCACCGTTCACTTCACAGGCTAACCGGGCGTGTCCCGCCCTTAAGATATTTATCGCACCAACCAGGTCAGCATTTTCCTCAAAGCCACATGCCATGCACCGGAATCCAGCTTGCGTCTGACGGTTCTCTGCAGACACATAGCCACATTCCGGACAAGTCCGGCTGGTGTTCTGGGGAGGAACAGCGATGAGTATCCCACCGTTCCATACCAGCTTGTATTCGAGTTGCCGCCGGAACTCATACCAGCCTTGATCCAGGATGGATTTGTTCAGACCTGATTTGGCTTGGACGTTTTTGCCAGGAGCCTCAGCTGACCCTGATGCTGATTTGGACATGTTTCTTACCTGCAAGTCTTCTATACAGACCATGGCGTGGCTTTTGCTGATGGCAGTGCTGATTTTGTGCAGGTAGTCTTTACGGATGTCGGCAATACGACTGTGGATTTTCTGGACTCTGGTTTTGGCTTTCTGCCAGTTGCTGCTGAATTTCTGTTTACGGCTCATCGCCTGCTGTGCTTTGCGCAATGCTTCCTGATGATGCCGGAAGCTGTTTGATGACTCATAGTACGAACCATCACTTAAAGTGGCAAAGCGGGCTATACCCATGTCGATGCCGACAGCAGTTTGCGCTGTCGGCAATGGATTGACAATTTCCTGTTCTGTTTGGATGGAGACATACCATTTCCCTGTTCTTTGGCTGACAGTGACATTCTTGATTGTTCCAGAGATGTCCTGGCTTTTCCGGTAGCGTACCCAGCCCAGTTTCGGCAGGTATATTCGGCTGTTCTGTTCTTCAAGTTTGATGCCCTGTGGATAGCGGAAACTGTCACGGACACCTTTGCGCTTGAATCTGGGGAAGTCTGCTCTTTTGGCAAAGAAGTTTCGGTAGGCTGATTCAAGGTCTTTAAGGTTCTGCTGGAGTACCTGACTGTGACAGTCTTTCAGCCAGGGAAATTCCTGTTTCCATGCTAGCAATAGCCCTGTCAGCTTTGCATAAGCTGACTTTGGCTGTCTTATCCGTTTCATACCGTTCTTTCTGGTATGCTAATGCCTTGTTGAAGACGAAACGGGCATAACCGCAGGACTGTTTCATGCTGCGAATATGACTGCCTTTAGGCATTAGCTCAAACCGGAAGGCTTTCTTGAGAAACATGAAAGGAAAAAGATAACTGAATATATATACAGTATACCATG
>CAVERB010000089.1:0-6442 GCA_963618105.1 Oxalobacter sp.
GAGGTAATCCCTGAATTCACTGCTGATGTAGGGACAAAAAAAGGCGAAAAAGTCGATTATGCTATTCTGAAAGATGGCGATGTCAAAATTCTTATTGAGGCCAAGAAAATAGGTAATAGCCTGTCAATAAGTCACGCGTCGCAATTGTACCGTTATTTCTCAGTTACTAATGCAAGGGTCGCCATATTAACAAACGGACAAATTTATAAATTTTATACTGACCTCGAAGCTCCAAATAAAATGGATGAAAAGCCATTCATTGAATTGGACTTATGCAATATTGATGATTATATAATACCTGAAATAAAGAAATTGACAAAATCGTCTTTTGATGTCGAATCAATTATTAGTTCTGCCGAAGAACTAAAATATTTGAGCCAAATAAAAAAGGAAATTGCAAACCAGTTTGCCTCTCCTGACGACGATTTCGTTCGATATTTTGCATCACGTGTTTATGATGGCATGCTAATCCAAAAAGTTAGAGATCAGTTTGCAGTCCTTACAAAAAAAGCACTTTCCCAATTTTTAAATGATAGAGTAAACGAACGTTTGAAAAATGCGCTTGGTAATTCAAGCGACCCAGAACAGTTATCTGAAAATGATGATAATGCAGCGAATAATGAGGTCATTGTAGATAGCGAAAATAGAGGGATTATTACAACTGTCGAGGAAATAGAGGGATTCCAGATTGTTAAGGCAATTTGCCGGTCCGTTGTTGACGTGAAGAGGATTTTTTCAAGAGACACAAAAAGCTATTTCGGTATTCTAGTAGATGATAACAATAGAAAACCTATTTGCAGGCTTCACTTTAACAGAAACAAGAAATATATTGGAATTTTCGATTTCGAAAAAAACGAGACGCGTCATCCGATAGAAGAACTAGATGACATCTTTAAATATGCAGAACAATTGGTTGAAACGACCAAGTATTATTTATAGATTTTTTCAGAATGTCGAAAACTGATGATGGAATAAGCCGCCTTTTGGCGGCTTTTAATTGCTAATCCTCATCGTCAATATGTGTACCAAAGGCAACTGCCATCACCTCATAGAAAAGCTTTACTGACGCTTTACAGAACCTTTTCTGCCGGAAGATTGATCTTTGCTGTTTTCTTCACTCCCTTCCTAGCGTACCATCTGAGGCATCGCAGGAGAACTTCCATCTGGGCATCAGACTCAAACCTGATCTTGATACCGAGCACTTTCAGGATGCGAACAAATATAGACAATTTGATGTCTTTTCACCTTTCATGTAGCGCCACAGGGAAACGCGATTGATCCCGACATCCTCGCAAAACTTGGAGATGCCGTAGCCGCGGATGAGGTCCGATAGCGTTTCGGTGAAGGCGGCATGATCGTCATTGAGGAAATCTTTTGAAAGCCGATTAAGTTCTATCATGTCCATTGTGTTGCTTTATTACGGTATGCCTATATGTATCTTTGATGAATTGGAAAAATCATAGATTTTTCTTATCCCAACTATCCTCACAGAAATAAACAGTGCACACCCCCGAGGGGATATGCGCTGTTCACAGATAAAAGATTCGGCTTATTCGAACTTATAGACGAAGCGTGCCATTAGAGCATTATCATGCTGTTCAGAAGCCCGCATCATGTTGTAATGCAGACCGAAAGACTTGTTGCCCTTCTGCATGTCAACACCAAGGGTAGCAGACAGCGTCTGGTTATCTATGATCTGGTTCTCGATGTTGTAGGTGCCGACACCGTTCATGGTGACCTTGTTGTCATCATCCAGATCGCCTCTGGAGAAGATCAGGGAGAGGTCTGCCTGTGGACGGACGACCCAACCACTGTCAGTCTTCAGGCCAGCCTCAAAGGTCAGGCCAATCGGCACACTCCAAACGTCCATCGTGTCATGACCAGTCTTCATAAGAACACGGCCGTTACCATCCTTGGTCTTGAAACCACTGGTACTGATACGGTCATAGCGCAGGCCAATATGAGGCTTAAGCGCCATATTGTGTTCAAAGTCGAAGCGGTATTCGCCACGAACCTCGGCAGTCCACATATGGGAATCGACATCCGCCTTGATCTTGTTGCCCCATGCGGCGACTTTGTTTTTCTGGGTGATATCACTGTCCATGTTGGTGTAGGCGATGTGCCCCGCGACATTCCAGTTGTCCTTGTCCCAGCCCCCGTAGATGGCGAGACCCCAGAAATCCATGTCGTTCTCGGTGTGGTTCAGATTACCGCCCTTTGTTCCTGCATGACCGGTACCGACCATACCTGCAACACCGAAGTGTTTATGCTTGTCATCAGTGGTGCGGTCCAGACCGACAACAATGCCACCGAGGTCGGCACGCAGACCGTATTTATTGCTGGCGCTCTTGTCCTGACCGCCGACAGTAACCTTGCCGCCAGTGGCACTGGAGTGCGATCCGATGAGGTCGATCCAGAGGTCTTTATGGTCTTCCTGATGGAGGTCAACACCTTCTTTTTCCAGTTGCAGGGTACGGGAGAGAGAGAGGTGGTTCTCAAGCGCCCTGCCAAACATGCCGCCACCTGCATAAGTGAGTTTCTTGACACCGCCCATGGAGACAAGGTCGGTCATGCTGTTGAAGTCCTTGATGCCGTCTTCATCACCATCGAGTTCTCCCACAGGGTCTGCACCGCCAGGAATGACAGGTTTCGCTAGACCCTCTGGGATATTGACCTCTTCCTCTGCAATGGCAGTCACCATAACGGTCTTAAGGTCTGTATCGCCAGCAACACGTTGGAGTTTCAGCACTTTGTTTGTACTCTCGATCGACCGGCCTGCCAGGGTTCCCTCACCATCTTTTTCAGACCAGCCATCAGCAGAAATATCAATCCTGGTATGGGCAATCAGGTAGGTTTCGCCCAGCGACGCTCCCTTAACAGCCAGTGTTGCGCCTGGCTCAACTGTCAAATTATTCGTCGTATAAATTGCCCAGCCATTGTTGTCCTTGGCATCCTGCAATCGGTTGGAGTCGACATCTGACGCATCGGTCGCAAAATCCTCTGCGACAACCATGCTATCATTTTTTCTATTGACATTGACGATTGTCGTTGTTCCCGCTTTGAATGTAGCCTCGCCCTGAACAATACGCGCTTCCCCCTTCAATTCAAGCGTACCCGAATAGAGAAACATCTTGCCGTAACAGTCATCTGTCACGCCGCCTGTCATCGTTGTTTTGGTATGGACAATCGTGCCGTCTTCACTGCCGAAATTCAGGATACCGGTATTATTGATATCGGCATCATTACCGCCTGATTGGTTGCCAGAAAAATCAGCCGTACCACCGATCGTCAGGTTGCCTCTGGTGTCGTTATAAATAGCGCCACCCTTTTCCCCCGCATCATCTTTATCGTTGCCTTCAGCAGCGATATTTCCTGTAAACTGGAGATTGCCATCCAAAACAGCTGTGCCGTTATTCCAGATCGCACCGCCTTTGTCCGCCTTATTGGCGTTGAAAGTCGCTGCCCCTTTTATTTCCAACCGGTCATCATTGTAAATTGCCCCGCCATATCCATAGCCATACTCATCCAATGCCGCATTGCTATCGAATGTGGAGATACCAGCAAGCTTTACCTCACCGGCATCGTTATAAATGGCCCCGCCATAGCCGCCAGCGGTATTATTTGAGAATTCAATACTATTGAGGGTTATAACTCCCGTTTTATAATTGTTGGCAATTGCACCACCATTGATATGCGCACTATTGCCAATAAATACAGCAGCCTTTTCGGCAATTGTTATTTTTCTCCCATCGTTATAGATAGCTCCGCCAGAACCACCTGCTTTATTTTGGATAAAGGATGTTTTCGAACCTTTTATGATGATTTCACTTTCACCATCGCCTGAATCATAGTGATAGATAGCCCCTCCATTACTGTTGTACGAATAACGAGGATTACCTGATGCATCATAGACAACGGTACTGTTCCCGTTAAATTCACTGTCTTCGATTTCGATATTTCCCGCACGATTATAGATTGCCCCCCCTTGATTATTCGTAAGGTAAGAGCTGCCTTTATATAAACCGTTTGTGGTATTTTCAGTAAATGAACTTTTATAAATACTCAAAGTACCTGCATTGTTGTAAATCGCACCACCCTGAGCACCCTGTTTGCTATAACCACTAATCGTTTTTTTTGAACTATTTCCAGAAAAGACACTACCTTCTTTGGTGGTAACAGTCCCTTCGTTATAGACAGCGCCACCTCCGAGATTCTCTACAACCGAGCCTGTACTGCCGTCAATAGTCCTTGTTTCCCCCGTACTAATAACAACACGCTCCGCCGTAGCATCCCCCATTGCCAAGGCACTTATTGCCAGCATTGCCGAAACCACGACTGTTTTTGATGCTGCCGCCTTTCCATTTCTCTTGGCATGTTCACTAGTAACTACATAGGAGGCACTTCTCCTATTAAAGACCGTTTTGAATATATGATTCATACTCCCTCATAAAATAAATGATTGTTTCCAATGGACTGTCAATTAACATCCGACATTAAGCACTAATGAAAACAGAAGCTCGATGAAAGTCCGATTATTAAAAAAAATACCCGCCGGCATAGCCGGTGGTTCTTCCCAGACGCCCGTAGGGCTCTGTTTTCAGATTCGCAAACTGCTCATTATATCATCAGGCTGCTTTTCTCCTTCAGATAGCCTGTATTCCTGATACGCTCTGCTTCGGCGGTATCTCCTGCAGCATATGGATATGGTCCGGACAGCATTCTGCCTCTACTATGTTTATTCCCTCCCATCATAAAAGTTAAACAGACTTATTATCTCCCGGGGGGGGGGGGGGGGGGGGGGTAGTCAACCCTTATCGAGCAAATCGGCGACCTGTTCCGGACGGCTGCGGTAATATCGCATCGTCATTTTCAGGTCTTTGTGTCCGAGCTGGCGACAGAAGGTGAAAGCCTGCTTGGATTGTGATGGGATTTTCAAAAAAAATTGACCTTGAATACGAATGTCAACTCCATTGAGATACTCAATGAAGAACATAAAAAATCCTTGTCCTCTGCGGTTATTCGTGGAACTGTTGGCACTGTATTACTGGGACTTCCGGGATTGGTTGCAGGTGCATTAACAACAAAAAACAAGAATTCATTTTTTATCAAGATCAACTATCTGGATAATGAAGAATTTTCGGTGCGAGAGATAAAGGAAAATGAACACTGGAATCAAAAATAACAGCCTCATTATTCGCCCTTGCCGCCGCCTGCCTGATACTGGCTCCGGCCAAAAAGGCCAGCAAGAAGAAAAAATAATTTTCTACAAAATGCAAAAGCCGCCTTTTGGCGGCTTTTATTATTGCTGTTTCTCCACTTCACCAGCCATTTCTTTCTCCCGCTTGATAAGCTCAAGTATATGCTGATGTTCCTGCCATCTGAGGAAGAAGCGCATGGCTCTCGCTGCACTAGCGTTTGGTCTGAACGATACGCTGAAACCGAGAACCCTTAATATCTTGATGAATGAGGATAACTTGATGTCCTGTTTGCCATTCATCCAGCGCCATATGGAAATACGATTGAATCCTGCATTACGGGCAAGATTAGAAAGCCCATAATACCGGATGATATAAGACATGTGCTTGATAAATGCGGCAGGGTCTTCGCTTAAGAAATCTTCTGAGAGCTTTTTGAAAGATGAATCGCTCATACAATAAATATGTTTATTTTTTTACCCATAGACAGGAAAAGCATCTTTTGATGATGCTTTTCCTTTTACTAGATATTACCCTATGCGATTACCATAGGTAACCGGCACCGACAGAACCACCGAAATGTCCCTGAGAGTTTCCGGACGCGGTTGCTTTGAACGTCCATTTGCCGTTTTCTGTATTATGAGAAAAACCAATGGCGTAGCCTTGTTCTCCCATGTAAGTACCGGCGGCAGCGGCGATCATGCTCTTGCCTGGTACATAAGATTGTGGCAGCCCGGCGGTTGCCAATGCCATCGCGATACCTGCGTATGCATTGTCTTCAACACGGTTGATGTGTTTGTCCATGTTGCCGAGCCGCTGGTTGAACTGGGCTTCGGTCGCTTTCAACTGGGCAAAGTTGACAGCATCAGTATCAGCCGTACCTGCTGCAACACCATGGATTTGGTTGTCACCCATGTTGACATTGCCGTTCTGGAAGACGATGGAATCATCAACCTGAACCCTATTGGTCTTGACGCCTTTCCTGTTGATGGTTGTGTGTCCTGCGTTGACGCTGCCGTCTTTCCCCAGATCAATATTCTTATTCAGTTTGACAACAGCGGCTCCATCTGGATCTGCTCCAATCTTTACGTTCTTACTGCCTTTGATGACGGCTTTACCCGCCTCGACCCCGTTTGTTGTCTTAAGCGCGATGGTTGTCTGGTTGCCGGAAATTTTCTGATGGCTTTGATACTCGGTATTGGTGTCGGTGAAAGTTGCGGCAGTCAGTCCATCCCTGGTGATGGTCA
>CAVERB010000090.1:0-24946 GCA_963618105.1 Oxalobacter sp.
TATCCACAGAATATGGGCATAAATCACAGACAGTAAGCAATCCTGTCAACTATCTTTCTATAGCAGGACAAAAAACAGACTGTTTCTTGACTTTTGACAGCCGTTTTCACCATAAAATCAAGCCTTTTTCAGCCTTGTTTTCCTGTTTTTCACAAAGTTATCCACAAACCGCTGTTTTTTGCACAGTAATCCCCATCTGTGGATAAAAAAACCTTTTGAACACCTGAAAACACCTGTCATCCATAAGATTTTCATGTTGTCTGCATGTTCAAAGCTTTTGAGTATCATCTGGGCGATGATGGCGGATTTTACCGATCCGGAGAACCGCCTGCCCCATCATCACCCCCGCTTTTTCCGGTGAAGCAGGCTGTGCAGCATCCCATTCTTTCTTATTCAACCTGAGCCAGTTGGACCGAACATCCCTTTCCAGATCAATCCGTTCATCCAATATATCTGCGAATAAGCCTGCCGCTCTTGCAGCGTGGGAACGGCTGACTTTCGACAGACGAATAAACCCTTTCATCTGGAGATGAATCCAGCTTTCCAGTTCATCAGCATCATTGTCATCCGTCATCACTTTCAGATTCTTCGCAACTTCATGCAATCCGGGCAGAATCTGGGTACATGATTCATACAAACGCTGGATTTCCAACTCCTCAGATGCATTCTTGATTGCCATCTCACGGGCTGAAGCGATGGTTTCCAACAGTTCCCGGATTTCATATGGGATACCAATGCTTGGCAGACGCTGCCCTGGCCCAAAGTTTTTCCAACCTTCTGTTTCCTGACGCATCTTGGAGGACCGGCTGTCCAATCCATCTGCCAGCAATTCCAACTGCTCAACCGCTGCCGGATGTTCCATCGAACCACTGAACCCTGCAAAACCGGAAGACCAGCTTGCCAGCCAATCTATCAGAGTATCCTGGTTGACCGTTCCGATACGAAACCAGTTCAACATGATGTCCTGCAAACATTGGCCAGCCAGCAACGTTGCCTGCTTGGCACGGTCCGCCAGCATCTGGGCAGTGATATGGTAAGATGGCATCCCCCCCTCATGCTCCGGAACCAGCTCCCATCCTTCAACCACCATCCGCTGCCAGTAGAGATAGGTTTCTGCTGACATTGCCAGCATCGCATGGATACGGACACTTTCCGTCGCATTCCGGCCTCCTTCCGTCTCCATCAACAGTTTTTGACAGGCACTGTGCCATGCCTGAAGCTGCTGTTGCAGTTCCAGATCGGTTTTCTCAAGATTTGCATTCAGTTCCTGCGTTACCTTGCCCAAGCGCTTCGTTGCCTGTTGGGCATAATGGGCAAGCCGTTTCTGCAAGACAGCACTGTCTGACGGCAGTTCAATAGACTGCAACAAATCCAGCGTTGCATCAACGACCACTGGCATTGCTGCTAATGTTTCAGAAGACAGTTCTGCCAAAGAATCATCTTCTCCAACCATCACTGGAACCGTCTGCCAACCCGATGAAGCAGCGGCTTTTTCAACTGCCAAACGTTTTTCCAGATGGGTATCCAGCCATTGCACTGCCTTTACCCTGTCTGCGGCATAACGTTCTTCTTCACCCTCCCGGTAATCGGCCTGCCATGTCTCCAACAGCTGCGATATAACATCCTGACGATCAAGCATCTGCCAGTTCAAGGCAAGTTCAACCAATGCCTTGCGGAGCTTTTTCTGAAGACGAACAAGGTTCTTATCATCGGTAGATGGTGGAATGGTATTCATGAAAATCCTTTCTGGCATGGCACAGCAATGACGTTATTGTCGCCCAAATCGCAGACCGCGAGAATAATAAACCGTAGCCGCCGATTATCTGTACACAAGGCTTTTGGTGCCAGCCCAATATTCAACCTGCCGATTTTTGCAAAAAATGGCGTTTTCAACCTACCGATTTTTACAAACTTGACTTTAATCCCGTACAATTTTCCTTAAATTACAAGTTGTTAAGTTATGCGATAAGGAACATCAGCTGAAACCAAGGACACGAATTATGAAAAGAACCTTCGCTTTACTGCTGGGCATTTCTGCCTTCTCTTATGCATTCGCAGATTCTGTGACTTCGATTGGAACAGCAACTTTCAAGAACAATGTCAGAATTCCTGCTTATGCCATCAGATACCAAAACCCAATGGCAGACGGCATGGCAACCAGTGAAGGTTCATGCCATCACAATGCCTGTTCTTTCCAGTTCTCCATCCCCGCTGAACAGGCAAACACATTGAAACTGCTGAAACTGGACGGCATCTCTTGGGTACTGATACCGAAAGATGCTACCATCACCCGCGCCCAAGTCGGTGCCGATGGCAGTGCGGTTCTGGCGGCAAAATCCCCAAAGGCTGCTATCTCTGCGTATGATTCCTCAGCCTGTGTCGGCTGTGCCTTGTCGGCGGCATCCCCCTACTTCAATAATGCTAAAAAACAGATGCAGGAAACATTCCCCGGTCTAGACAGCAGCCAACCGAAAAAAGGCTTGAAATCCATCAGGAAAGATCATACCACCGCTTTTTACAGCTATCCTGCCAATGGGAAAACCACCCATGGCGTTGCCAAATTCCATGACGGCAGCCAGCACAATGATGTCAACTTCAACCAGCTCGAAGTCACCATTGACCAGTCCCATACAAAACTGGCAACCACTATCCTGAATTTCTATTACTTCCAGAACAAGCAGTGATTTTCAACGCATGATATGATGCTATGGCATTTTGTCCATTAACCTTTTTACGGAAAGACTATGAGCAACGATTCCAACATCATGATTGATGACAATTTTGAAGCAGAACTCCAGAAAACCGACAAACCAGTGCTCGCTGTTTTTGGTGCTGTCTAGTGCGGTCCCTGCAAGATGATGTCACCGCTTGTCGATGCGATGGCGATCGAATACGCTGATAAACTTTTTGTCGCCAAGATCAATGTGGACAAGAATCCAGAAACCACGAAGAAATACGGTATCCGTGTGGCACCCCATCCCTGCTGTTTTTCAAAGACAGGAAACTGGTCGCCCAGAAAGCTGGAGCCATGAACCGTGGCCAGCTGAAGGCTTTTATTGATGCCAATCTCTGATTGAAATTGATAGCGAGGTTCACCGCCATCACGCCTGCGTCTTCATTCCGATACCTTGACGGAAAGGAGTCTCTTGAAAGAGGCTCCTCAATAATCTGCATTGAGCCATCTGGTGATTCACCGCCAAACCGTCGAAGGCTTGAGTTTCTTTGCCACACAATCGCTCAGGAAAGAATTAATCAGCGTCTGGTAAGGAATATTCATTTCTTCAGACAATGCCTTGAAATAGGCCAGGTTCTTGGCATCTATCCTGATGGTTATCTGGTTTTTCAGTTTCTTGACATAAGGGTTCTTCCGTGCTCCCGAAAAATCATATTCGTCACGCATAACGCTCTCCCATATAGGATTTCGCTTCTGTCTTCGTTGCTTTCCTGGCAGAAATAATACGAATAAGCTCATCATTCTCCCGATAACAATGACAGACCACTAAAAGCCGTAGCGATGAACTCAACCCCAACAAAAGAAAACGGCCTTCATCTTCTGAATGGTCAGGGTCAAAAATTTGCAATGCCTATTCATCATTGAAAACTGATGATGCCTCTTCAAAGGTAATACCATGTTTTTTTATGTTGATTTCAGCTTTTGTTCTGTCCCAGACGAAATCCATAACATACTTTCGATAATTATAATGTAGTTACATTGTAATTTAAAAAGACTGAATTTCCAATTCACCTCTGGATTATCCTGATTCCCTCACTGCCGGGGTTTCCGTTTCTTAGCTTTGGCTTCCTGCTGGAGTTTCAGTTCGTCTTCATGTACCTTGGCTTGATAACGGCGCAACAGTTCAGCGACCATCGTGGGTTCGTCTGCATCCGGTGCAAAGCCATAAGCCGCTTTAACGGCTTTGTCATTGGCTTCATGCGCTGTTACCAAATCCGTGAACAGGTGCATATGCTGCCCATAAAGTTGCGCCATCGAATTGTTGGGATAATGCGCACGGGCATCGAGGATCTGCTGTGCGGTCTTTTCGATGGCGGCTCTCTGTGATTCCGAGGGTTCTGGCCAAGGAAAACCGTTATAGACGATATCCTTAGAATAGCGGTAATCCCCTTTCAACCTGCCTGCCACTGCCCGCACCCATGCCATATGCACGATAGATGTCAGGACACCGAAGTGATATAACGTGGCATCTGGAATCAACCTTACTGCATTACTGCAAAGCGTATGAGGCTCCACAAAACCGATTGGAATATATTTTCTATTTTCAGATGATGTTTCTGGAATAAGTACCGATGAGCCTTTAGGCATATTCTCAGTCTGAAAATGTGTTGGCCGATTGGCTAATTTTTTCGTTGAAGCCCGTTTGCTTTCCGAACGAAACTTTTTAACCGCTTCGACCCGTTTTAGACATTCCGGCAGTTTCAATAAATCAGGCGGTTCCAAGTCCCCCAGCCACAGACACCAACGCTTGTTGCCGTTGATGAATTCGTCAGCGCCCAGCCATGGGCGGAACAGCTTTTCCGCCTGTGGCTCTTTTGCCAGGAACGATTGCATCTCATCTTCCTTGAACAGATAGTTGCCGCCGTCAATCGGCTGGTTCCCCATCCCGATTTCAGGAACCTCCCAGAGTGGCTTGTTGGGTTTGACTGCAATATCGTCCTCTTCGACCAGATAACCGTTCAGATGGCTGACGGTTGTCGTCTTGTCTGCTTCCCTGCCTACTTCACAAACCTGTACCGTTCTCGGCTTTTCATGGCTGAAACCGACAATCACGCAATAGACATGGGCTTTGTCGGCGGCATCACTGTCCCAGATGAATGTCCGCCAGGCATACCGGATATGCACACCATACTGCGTCATCAACGGTTCCCAGAGGTTTGCGACATGGCTCCCTTGGCAAATGGAGTTGGTAGCAACCAGCCCTGCTTTGATGGCGGTTCCCTGCATCATTTCAGCCGCTTTCTTGAACCAGGCGCAGACAAAATCCAAGTCACCTGCATTCCGCCAGTCGTCCCCGAAGACCGCCAATAAATCTGCTTTGTTTTTGCCTGACATCTTGCGGGCACCGGAAAACGGTGGATTTCCAATGATGTAATGCAGTTTCTCTTTGGCAATCAGACTGTTCCAATCCATTCGAAGGGCATTCCCTTCCATAATGTTGTTATAGGATTTGAGCGGGAGAAAATCCAATGGCGCTTGAACGATGTCTTCCATTTTCCGCATCATCTGGCTTTCAGCGATCCAGAGGGCTGTCTTTGCCACCGACACGGCAAAATCGTTGATTTCTATGCCATAGAACTGGGCAATCGAGACACTGATCGGGTTTATCCCCTCAATATCGAAACTCTGCTGTCCCTGCCGTCCCCTGCTTGCCAAATGCAGCCGCAAGGCTTCGTTTTCCAGTTCCCGCAAATCCAGGTAGGTTTGTGTCAGAAAGTTGCCGGAACCACAGGCAGGGTCAAGGAATGTCAACTGAGAAAGCTTGAGACGAAATGCATTGCACCGCTGTTCGATTGCCTTTGGTGTTTTGAGGGCTTTAATTTCCGCCAGTTCTGACCGCAGGTCATTCAGGAAAAGCGGTTCGGTCACCCGATGAATGTTGGTGATGGCGGTATAGTGCATCCCGCCTTCCCGGCGGGTCTTCTGATTGAGGGTGCTTTCAAAGACAGCCCCGAAAATGGTCGGGCTGATATCGCTCCACTCAAACGAGATACTGGCTTTATCCAACAGCAGGTCGATGATGCTTTCATCCAGGCGTGGAATGCTGTCATTCCCTGCATCAGCAAACAGCCCACCATTGACATAGGGAAATGCCAGCAGGTCTTCATCTTCATCAGGAACCCGGTCTTTTTCTGGAATGTCCAATATCCGGAACAGGTTTTTCAACGCATCGCGTCCAATTTTGCGGCGGGTGTTCAGATAATCATAGAACTGGTTTTTCCGTCCAAAGATACCGGCATCTTCAGCATAGAGGCAGAACACCAGCCGGACACAGAGCCGGTTCAACGATGCCAGCAGTTCAGGCTTGTCTTTCTGGTCTTCGCCCCGTGTCTTCAGGTACTGTGCCAGCAGTACATCATAGAGCTTGCCGACCAGTTCCCCGGCTTTCAGCGCATAAGCTGTGATGTCTGCTTCTTTCTGGACGGTTTCATTGGTGCTGTCTACCAGAAAAGCCAGCCGATGGCATTCCTTTTCCAAATCTTCCAGCAGCAGGACTTCCGGTGCTGCTTTCGGCTGGTTCATGTCATGGATACGGAACTCTCTGAAATTGCAGGTCACAATCCATCTGGGGTGTTCATTGAAAGGCAACTCACCCGCATAGCGTTTTGCCTGTTCAAACGGTGTGAGCTTTGTACCATCGGATTGAGGGATTTTCTCGGTGAGACTTTTTGCAATGCTTTTCTGTTCAATCAGCACACGAGTGGACGGGATGAAAGCATCAATGAAAGCGGTGTTTTCCAACTTGACCCGCTTTTCAAACTGAACCTGTTTTTCAGGATGACTGGCATCCAAGACATCCCGCAGCAATGACAACCAGAAAGCCTGCGTATCACTGACTTCATCGCCTTTGCCTTGCCAGAAAGCGGCAAAAGCTTTCGCAGCTTTCCGTTGTTCAGATTGGTTCATTGCCCTATCCCTTCAATCAAATGGCTGGATGGCGTGATAATGACAGTGACGGGAACCCGCCCGGATGCAAGCAAACAACAAACAGTCAGAGATCCAGCCGTTTGGTTTCCATGCCTTTGACAGGCGGCATCCAGCCCATGGCTTTTCCGCACATGTTCCATAACGTCTGAGGCATGTCATAGCGGTCATTTTTTTCCAAATCGATTTCTGTCACAATCTGGTCTTCCTTGCCAGAAGCAAGCAGTTCCCCAAGGTTGGGGTTCATCATAATGGATTGACCGACAGCCGCAAAATCTACAAAACCTGTTGTCAGCGCCTCCCTGAGGTCAGCCCCTGTAATAAGGTTGCCAACACCGATAAGGGCGATATTGAGAGCCGTTGCTTCGCGGATGGTCTTGAGCCTTGAAATCCCGGCACCAACCCCACGCCTTGCCGCTTTTTTGAAATCCCACTGTGAGACGTGCAGGTACTGCAACGGATAATCGTTCAATGCCCTGACAAGGGTAATGGTTTCCGTCATGGTAAGACCTTTATCTCCCGGTTCTTCCGGTGAAATGCGGTAGCCGATAATAAAGTCAGGACGGTTCATTTTTTCACGAACTTCACAGACAGCTTCGACGACTCTGAGCGGGAAAGCCATTCGCTTGATCAGACTGCCGCCCCATCTGTCATTCCGCTGATTGGTCTTTTCTGAGAAGAACTGTTGTATCAGGAAGTTGTTCGCCCCATGGATTTCAACCCCATCACAACCAGCCTGGATGCAGCGTTCCGTGGCATCCGCAAAAGCCTTGACCGTTGCTTCAATGTGTTCATCCGTCATTGCCTTCGCATCTCCCTTTGCGGAAGGCCCATACACATCCTGCTTGGAAAATTTAGGATTTGCCATGAGTCCGCCATGATTGATCTGAGTGATTGCGAGAGCTCCCTGGCTTTTAACAATATCTGCCCTTTTCTTCAGTGAAGGCAAATCTTTCTCACTGATTGCCCTGGGCAGGCAAGGATAGGAAGCCCCTTCTTCACTGACAAGGGTGGCACCCAAGATATACAATCCAATCCCTTTCGCCCTTTCTGACAGGAACCGTTCTTCTCCGTCATTGATTGTCCCGTCTTCATTTGAGGAAAACAGGGTCAGGGGCGCAACGGTAATGCGGCTCGGTACTGTCACATTGTTGTTAAGAGTGAATTTTTCAAAAAGCACGTCATTGTTCTGCTGCATATCTGTTCTCCTTTTGCAATTTCAGTTTCTTCACCATATCCCGTCAGATGACTGATGGAATGATAATAACAGCAGTTGCAAGGAATGGCATCACCCCTGCTTATCCTGTTATGATGATTAAATTGCTTTCTTTCTGTAAAGGCGTTTTATGATTCCTTCAAAATGGCTTTCCACGCTTGCTGTGTCAGCTATTGCCCTATCATTAACAGGCTGTATCAATGACAAGAACGATACCGGGCTGACGAAGACAAAAGCGACCGCCTTGCAGATGGACAGTACGGTGAAATCACTGCCTTATGTCGAAGTCGGTAACGGGGTGATTACCGCTGAGGGACGGCGTTGGGTAACGGTTGACCTCGCTTTGAAATCGGAAGTGACGGAAGCTAACCAAGGTTCATTGGTCGCCACCTGTATGGGCGCTGCCAAATATGAAGCCGCCAAACACCATGCCCCGATTGTTTCCATTTCCCTTTATGATGCATCGGGTAATGCCAAGGTGCCAGTCACTTCGATGACGATGGTGGCGGTATGCAGTTATTCTCCGGATGGCAAAGGCCGCAACGGCCGTGAACGCTGGACGTGGGAACAGGTAAGCGCATCGGAACAGACGACTTCCGCCACTGCCAAGCAGGTAGCATTGACCTGGCATGAAGTTGCGGAACAACTGACCGCCAAAGGACGTGTCAGCAAGGAGGTTATTGCTGAAGCCGTTGGCAAACGCCTGAACCTGTCTGCTGAGGAAGTCCTGGCGACAAAACCGGTACTGAACCTGCTGCCTGTGAATCCTTCCCTCGAATTTGAGAACCTGCCAGCCACCCCTCCTGCTGATGACGGTTCAAGGAAATCACATGAAGCATAAGGTCCTTTTCACTTTTATTCTGACAGGTGCCTGCATATGGAGGCTGCCTGCAATGGCAGAGGACATGACCATCGACGCTCCTATCGCCGTGGATGATGCGTTACTTGTCCCTCCTTCCTTGGAAGACCAAGCCAAAACAATTTCTATCCCTGCAACCACAGCGTCTGATACAGATGCTTTACCGTCTTCGGGAACCTCTCCTATGGCACAGTCAAGGGTTGCAACGGTAAACATTCTGCAAGAACTTAACCGTCGTGCACAATCAGGAGATGCAACCAGTCAATTTCAGCTGGGATACCTGTATGCGAATGGCAAAGGTGTGCGCCAGGATGACCAAGAAGCAATCCACTGGTATCGGCAGTCCGCATTGAATGGGTATCCGAATGGTTTGATTGCGATGGCAGAAGCGTTCGACTTGGGACGAGGTGTCAGCCGAAATGCAGTTGCCGCCTATGTACTGGCGAAAGCGGCGGTTGCCATCAAGCCGGAAGCGGCTGTCGTGGCTGACCAACAGAAAGCCAAACTGTCTGCGGAAGAACTGACAAAGGCAGGAGCTTTGACGGTTCAGGATGCGTTGAAACTGAAATAACCCGTATTCACCAAAAAACCTATCATGAAAAAACGCTTCTCCCTTACCCCGCTTATGATCCTCGCTGCCGGCTTATGCACTGCGCCTGCTATTGCAGAAAACTGGCAAAAGGTTGGCTACAACGACATGATGACGGTTTATGTCGATATGGACAGCATCAGACCACAAGGAATGATAACTGAAGTGCGGACGAAAGTGATTCCTGCCGTGACCAAGGACTTCACGCATGGCATCAACCGGGAAATCTACAACTGTCATGCCCGTCAATCCGTCATCAAGACCATGACCAGCTTTAAAGGCAGGAAAATGGTTGACCATCTGAAAGTGAAAACACTGGAATGGGAACCCGTCGAGCCCAATGGCGTGTCTGGACTGATCTACAAGATGGTTTGCACGCAGAAATAAGCCGCTACATCACAGAAACAGAAGCGGGATGGCATGACTGCCATCCCGCGATATTCACGGCTATTTTACCTGTACAGGTTTATTTATCCAATAACAGATTGTTCATCAGACGAACATATTCTGCGGGATTTTCCAATGTCCCTCCTTCAGCCAAAACGGCTTGGCCGAACAGGAGATTGGTCCAATCATCAAACCGATCGGTTTCATACTTCAACCGCTGGACCAATGGATGATTGGGGTTAATCTCAAGAATCGGCTGGGTTGCCCGAATGTTCTGACCAGCAGCCTTGAGCATCCGCTGCAAGTTGGAAGACATATCCTTTTCATCCGCAACCAGGCAACATGGCGAATCCGTCAGGCGGACGGTTGTCCGGACATCCTTTGCCTTGCCTTCCAAGACCTTTTTCATCTTTTCGATGGTTTCTTTGTAATCGGTCTGGTTTTCTTCGTTTTTCTTTTTCTCTTCTTCATCCGCCAGTTTCAGCAGATCGAAGCTGCCCTGTGTCACGGATACCAGGTTCTTTTCCTGATATTCCGTCAGGAAAGACAGCATCCATTCATCGACACGGTCTGTGAGGATAAGGACCTCGACCCCTTTCTTACGGAAGATTTCCAGATGCGGACTGTTCTTTGCGGCATTATAGTTTTCTGCCGTGATGTAGAAGATACGGACCTGCCCTTCTTTCATCCGGGAGATGTAATCATCCAAAGAAACATCCTGGACATCCGTATCGTTATGGGTTGATGCAAAACGCAACAGTTTTGCAATCCTTTCCTTGTTGGATGCATCTTCCGCAATCCCTTCTTTCAGCACTTTGCCAAACTGTCCCCAGAAAGTTGCATACTGTTCTTTCTTGACAGGATCATCAGACTGCGCCAGCTCTTCCAGCATGGACAGTACCCGACGTGTGGAACCTTCACGGATCATCCTGATGTCACGAGATTCCTGGAGGATTTCGCGTGAGACGTTCAATGGCAAGTCGTTGGAATCAATCACTCCACGAACAAAACGCAGATAGAACGGCAACAGCTGTTCAACATCTTCCATGATGAAAACGCGTTTGACATAGAGCTTCAGGCCATTGCGCTGGGTACGGTCCCAAAGATTCATCGGCGCTTCTTTAGGGATATACAGCAACTGGGTATATTCGGTACGGCCTTCAACCTTGTTATGGGTCCAGACAAGCGGTTCATTGAAGTCATGCGAGACGTGTTTATAAAATTCCTTGTACTGCTCATCCGTGATTTCAGATTTGCTCCGTGCCCAAAGCGCATTCGCCTGGTTGACTGTGACATATTCAGTGGTTGTCTTGGTTTCCTTTTTCTCAGGATCCCATTCTTCTTTCAGCATCTGGATTGGCAGGGAAATATGGTCAGAATATTTACGGATAATATTCTGCAGTTCCCAGTTGTTCAGCAGACTGTCTTCCCCTTCTCTCAGATGCAGGATGATATCTGTCCCGCGGGAAGTCTTTTCAATTGTTTCAACACTGAAACTCCCAGTACCATCAGATTCCCAGCGGACAGCCTGACCTGCTGGCAGGCCTGCCTTACGGGATTCAACGGTCATCTTGTCAGCAACAATGAAACCAGAGTAGAAACCCACACCGAACTGACCAATCAGGGCATCGTTCTGTTTCTGGTCAGCGGACAGGCGGGAGAGGAATTCCTTGGTACCGGATTTTGCAATAGTACCCAGATTGTTGACTGCATCTTCACGACTCATACCGATGCCGTTATCAGAAATAGTCAATATTTTTGCATCACGGTCAAAAGAGATGCGAATCTTGAAATCAGTATCCCCTTCCGTCAATTCGGGCTTATCCAGTGACTCATAACGCAGTCTGTCGATTGCATCGGAAGCATTGGAAATGAGCTCCCTCAGAAAAATTTCTTTATTGGAATAGAGAGAGTGGATCATCAGCTGCAGAATCTGTTTGACTTCTGTTTGAAAACCCATCGTCTGTTTTTCTGTTTCTGCCATTTTTTCCTCTATGGATGAATGTTACATGCTTTATCTGAACGGCATATATGGACACTCCCTATTATTTCAAGACCCAATCTATCCCATTATTTCCCCTTCAGCAATCTTTAACATCCAGTCCAAGAACAATCAGGACAACTTTGTCGTTACCTGAAATACAGTTCCTTCTCCGACTTTGGAATCTATCTCAATCTGCCACCCCAAGATGGCACACACACGCAAGGCAATCGCCAATCCCAACCCATATCCCACCTTGCCGGAATTTTCCATGATGGAACCTCGGTAGCCTACATCAAAAATATGTTCCTTTTCATGGATATCGATGCCACCCCCTGTATCCTGGATACTGAAACCATCCTCATCCAACGAAACCGTTATCTGACCGGTATCGGTATATCGGATTGCATTCATCACCAGATTATTAAGAATAGCAGCCACTAAGACAGCATTGTATTGCTGTTGTTCTGTTTGGGCAGGTGTTCCATTCTGTACCTCGACAGGTTCTCCCAGTCTCCAATGATTTTCAACCGCATTGGAATACACAAGCGACAGTTTTTTTGCTTTCGCTTCTGTCTGCCAAACCGGCAACCATTCTTCTATCACCTGTTCAATGGGGGCGACTCTTGATGCCTTACCAGATGTTCCCCGAGAGATGTTCAAGAACACCTCCAACAATTCATTCATTCGGATTGATATCCGCTTAGCACGTTGGACAATTTCCTTCTGTCGGTCTGTCAGATTTGGCGCATTTTCCAGCAGTTCAATCGACATGCTAATCACCGTCATTGGTGTACGCAGCTCATGGCTGACTTCTGATGCAAAACGGCGTTCACCTTCCCACAGCTTCTCCAACCGCTCTGTCAATACCTGAAAACTTTCTGCCAGCTCGCCGATTTCATTTTTTTCCTGCACGCCCGAAAAAGCCATTTTATCCAGAATGCCGGCCTTCAGACGACGGTCCAATTCGTGGGTTTCAGACATCAAACGGTCTAATGACCGGAAAGAATGCCGAATGGCATAAAACCCCAGCCCGAACGACATCAACATTATCACCCCTAACAGGATAGCCCCATAGACAAGCTGCCGACGTTCCCAATTCTCAAAATCCTCCTGAAGTCGGGTCAGGACATAACGTTTCCCATTAATTATTTTTGTATAGACATGCAATTCTTCACCATCGGTATATTCAACATAACCCTCTGGCAGATTCTTGAACTGTTCTGGAATCGGTCTGATAGCATCATCCTGGATATAAACTGCTGATAGTGCATCCAATCTAGGTTCACGTCTCTTTTTCAGATCATCCTCAACGGTTTCCACCAGAATGCTATCCATCGTCGATGACATCAGTTGCTCTTCAGTATTTATCTGAACATAAATCATGCAACCGCTATAAATGAAACCCAGCAGTAGTGCCGTCACCATATAAAACAGTGCAAACCGTGTTTTAATTGTCTGATACCACTTCACGTTTTTCCCAATCAATCCTCACGCAGAGCCCAGCCATACCCCGCAATTGTTTTGAGCAATGGTTTGTCAAAAGGCGTGTCCAATACCGTACGCAGTGCATGGATATGTGTCCTCAAACTGTCACTGTCAGGTATATCATCCCCCCATAATTCTTCTTCAAGTTCCTGTCTTGAGACAATTGCAGGACTTTTCAACATCAGGACTTTCAATATCTTGAAAACCTTAGGTGTCAGCTTGATAGGAACATTACCTCTCTTCACGGAAAAAGAATCCAGTTCCATCACAACATCTGCCACCTGCAGGCTATGTGCCGTTGTTTTCTGCATCCTTTTCAGAATTGCCTGAATACGAAGATCCAGTTCAACCAAAGAAAAAGGCTTGACCAGATAATCATCTCCACCTTTGGACAACCCTTCAATCCGGTCCTGTACTGTATCACGTGCACTCAGGAACAGCACTGGCGTTTCATCCCCCCGTTTCCTGATTTCCTCACAAAGCCTGAAACCGTCCATCCCCGGCAACATGACATCAAGAATTATCAAGTCGTACTGTTGCATCAGCAACAATGCCATTGCCCTGAGTCCGTCATCTGTATTATCCGTCTGATACCCCTTTGCCTCCAGATATTCGACCAGGTTCAAACGTAAATCCTGATTGTCCTCAATCACAAATATTTTCTGCATTCCTGTCTCTTTTAACGCCTTTTTAACGTCAGTTATTTCTGCCTAACTCTATCTTCACAAGAACTTGTCTTCATCACAAGCATAGTACCGATATAAGCAATCCATCAAAAAATACTATGACCGACAAACACTCCGACAGAAGCCTCAACAATCTGCCACCCCATGCTTTTCATGATTGGCATTACTTCATTATTTCCCCGATTCCGTTGAGATTTCACACCGTTTCAACAGTCGCCCTAGCGGCTCTGTTTTTAGTGTATGCAGCGAATCTGCTGACACCTGATCTTTTTTACCTAGACTGCATTTAATCATGAATTCAATCAAATCTTTACTTGACCGATTCTGTTTTTCCCATCGTTTGCATCTGAAAAGTCTTGGGGTGAACCTCATTGTTTCCCTGTATTTCACTGCTGTACTGAATCTCGGACTCTGGCGGTATATTTTTACCCGTATGGATTTTGATTGGGGCATCAACGCTTATATTGTCTGCGTTACCGTTCCAATTTTCCTGTTCCTGTTGCTATTCCTGTTTCTTAGTTTCGTCATCTTTCCTTATTTTGGAAAAATTTTCCTGATTCCCCTTTTACTGATTTCGAGCATTGCAAACTATGCCATGTTTAATCTCGGCATCACCATCGATGCCGCAATGATCCAGAATGTTCTGGAGACCTCAACCCGAGAAACCATGGAACTGGTAACCTGCAAAGCCATTCTCTGGGTTGTCATCACAGGTATCATCCCAGCTTATCTGTTGGGAATCACCCATATCGATTACCTGCCAAGGAAACAGGAAATCATCCAGCGGCTGAAATACTTCGTTGGGGCTTTGGTATTGATCAGCATAACTGTTTTTACAGGCATCAGACCTTATTATTTTTTCCGCAAGGAGAATCGTGCCATATCAAGCCTGGCCAATCCCTTCAACATTTACAGGGCTATCCAGCGCAATCTCCGCAATCAATCCTTAGCCGCCATGGACTTTGTCCGACTTGACCCCAATGCAAAACGTATTGGACATATCAGCGATACCCCTTCCGTATTCATCCTGATGGTCGGAGAGACCGCCCGTGCAGACCATTGGTCATTGAACGGCTATCAGAAAGATACAAACTCAGACCTGAAAAAAGAAGATGTCATTTCCTTCAAGAAAGTTTATTCCTGCGCAACATCGACCAGCATTTCTGTTCCCTGCATGTTCTCAAACAAAGGTCGCAAAGAATTCAGTACGAAAGAAGCTCCATACTCGGAGAACCTGCTCGACCTACTGAAACAGACAGGCTATGACGTTATCTGGCTTGAAAATGATGAAGGCAGTAAAGGTGTCGCTAAACGTATCACCGAAGAGCGTTTGGATTTAAGCAAAAACAAACGTTACTGCACGAATGGTTCTTGTTTTGATGAAATCCTCATCGATGGCTTGGAAGAACGCCTTGCCAATATCAAGCAGGATACTGTCATTGTGATGCATACCATGGGAAGCCATGGTCCCGCATACTATCAACGTTATCCAGACGCACAGCGTAAATTCAAACCGACTTGCGACTCCAGCGATGTCCATGGTTGTGAACCTGAGGCTTTAGCCAATTCCTATGATAACACCATCCACTACACCAGTTTTGTCATCGCCAAGACAATCAATATCCTCAAGAAATTTCCACGCCTGAACCCAGGTTTGATTTATCTCTCAGACCACGGTGAATCACTTGGAGAAAATGGGATTTATCTTCATGCCTACAATTATTCCATCGCGCCTGACAGCCAGAAACATGTCCCATTCATTTTATGGATGTCTGAAGGCATGAAGAAAGCGGGCCGCTACAACTACAAGTGCCTTGCAGGGACGGCTGAAACCAGCGAATTCTCCCACGATAATCTATACCACACGGTTCTTGCGATGATGGGCATTGAATCCAAAACATACAACAGGTCTTTGGACATGTTTGACTCATGCCGTACTAACTGAGATAGGACAACGCTATGCCTTTTCTTGACAAAATTCAAGATTCCTTTCAAATCAGCAAACTGGAGAAGCCACATCTCAGCAGTCAATGGCTTATCCTGCTTTCCTCGCTGTATTTCACAACTATGCTGAACCTCAGCCTGTGGCGCTATCTGATTGACCATCTGGAAATTCATAGTTTCAAGATGTTTCTCTTCGGATGCTCTTTCCCGATTGTGATTTTCTGTGCAATGACATGTCTTTTCAACATTATTTTAGTGCCTTTCATTACTAAACCTCTGCTGGTAATCTTGACACTGGCTTCCAGTGCAACCAATTACTTGATGTTCAATCTCGGTATCATCATTGATGCCGATATGTTCCAGAACTTATTGGAAACCAATATCCGCGAAGCAACAGACCTTATAACCATCAGTGCCGTTATCTGGGTTGCGATTGCCGGCATATTGCCATCAATCCTGATTAGCATCATCAGGATTGATTACCAGCCATGGAAAAAAGAACTGATAAACCGTTTAATCATCTTTGCCAGCTGCCTTGGCTCAATTGGCTTGGCATCAATATGCTTTTACAAGGAATATGCTACTTTTGGACGGAACAACAAACCCCTGTTGAAACTAATTAATACAACGAACTACATTGCGGCAGCATTCCGCTACTATCATGCAACCGTACTTGCCAATACACCATTCCAGATAATAGATGACCAAGCACAACTGGTTCCTTACAAAGATGCCGGGCACACTGTTCTTATTTTGATTATTGGGGAAACTGCAAGATTCCACAATTTTTCCTTAAACGGTTATGACATCAATACCAACCCTGAACTTGCCAAAGAAAATATCATTTCTTTCAAGAAAGCTTATTCCTGCGGCACATCCACGAACATTTCATTACCTTGTATGTTCTCCGATGTAGTTCGCAAAGAGCTGTCAAACCATAACAACCTGAGAAATCGAGAAAACCTGGTTGATCTGGCTCAACGTGCTGGTTATGAAGTCATTTGGCTTGAAAACGATGATGGATGTAAGGGTGTGTGCAAACGTATTCCAACCGAAAACCTTTTCCGCAGCAAACACCCAAAATATTGTGATGATGAAAGCTGTCACGATGAAATTCTCATTGATGGGCTGGAAGAACGGCTAAAAAACCTAAAAAAAGATGCACTTATTGTTATGCATATGATTGGAAGCCATGGACCGACCTATTACAAACGCTATCCAGCTTCTTTCAAGAAATTTACACCGACCTGTGATACAGCTGATCTGCAGAAATGTACCAAAGCGGAAATTACAAATAGCTATAACAACACGATTGCCTACACTGACCATGTTGTTGCCAATGCAATCAGGACGCTCAAGAAGTTCCCTGAGTTGGAATCCGGCCTGATGTACGTCTCTGACCACGGTGAATCACTTGGAGAAAACGGAATCTATCTTCATGGCATGCCTTACGGCATTGCACCGGAATACCAGAAAAAAATTCCAATGATTCTTTGGATGTCTGAACGCATGACAAAGCAAGACCATCTGGACTTCAGTTGCATTGCAAAAAAAGCAGCAGCAGCAGAAGAAGAAGAAGAAGAAACCGTCTCACACGACAACCTGTTTTCTACCCTACTGGCACTGCTGGAAATCAAATCCAAGACCTATGATAAATCATTGGATATTTTTGACAGTTGCCGGACAGAGCCTTTACCAACGGAGATATCTGCAAAATGAGTACCCAGATTTCCTACCAAAAAGAGCTTCTCAGAAAGGCTATCCATATCAGTTCACTCTGGATGGTCATCAGCATGGCGCTTCTAGCCAAATCAACGAATATCCTTCTCTTTGGTGTGCTGTTGGCCGGATGTATTCTCATTGAATATGGTTATCATAAACAATGGTGTCTTTTCACATTGACTTACGGCACATTATTCAGTGGCATACTGCGGGAAAAAGAAAAACAGCAGGGCGCTTTCCGCTTGAGTGGCGCACCTTACGTCCTCGGCGCCGCCCTGCTGTGCACCGTCCTATTTCCCAAAGTCATCGCCATGTCTGCCTTTACTGTCATGCTATTGGGCGACACTGCTGCCGCTTTAATCGGACGCCGATTTGGACGGAATAAATTCAACCTCGGTACAAAAAGCATTGAAGGCAGCCTGACTTTTTTCTGGACAGGATATATTGTCGTAGTTTTCTTCCATTTTTTCTTCCAGATGCATTTTGAATTTGCCCTCTTCGGCATCATCGGTGTTGTTGCGGCAACCTTTGCCGAAGCCTATGAAAACCGCATCCATCTCGATGACAATTTCTCGATTCCGCTGGTTTCAGGTGCAATCATGAGTCTATCCCTGTTTTTCTGACAAATAGTCCCTTTTCCCCTGATACATTCCCAATCTCCAGTATCAGGGGCTTTTTCTGTTCCAGAATATCTGCTTTCATCACCATCCATGTTCTGATAAGCTCAAAGATTTAGAACACATCATCAATACGGTAGTGAATGTACCCACTGACTATAAGGAGATTTACGATGAATGAAACCATCAACAACATGCTTAACCGCCGCAGCATCCGTTCATTCAAACAGGAACAGATTTCAGATGCAGCCTTGAACGCAATTCTTGAAGCTGGAATTTATGCAGCGACTTCCCGTGGCCGTGAAGCATGGTTCCTGACCGCTGTACAGAACCCGATTATGCTGAAAAAAATCCGCGATGCTGCCCGTGATATCCTCAGGAAAGCTGGTGATGAAAAGAGCCTGGCAAAAGCCAATGACCCAAATTTCTGCCCTTTCTATAATGCGCCTACCCTGATTATTGTCTCTGGCAATGACACACCCAATACCCGCATCGACTGCGCCAATGCCTGCCAGAACATGTGCGTCGCTGCACAATCCTTGGGATTGGGTTCCTGCTATCTTGCTGGCTATACACAGGCATTCCAAGATCCAGCCGTTGCCGCTACGCTGAAGAAAGCCTTACAGATTCCTGAAGGATTCAATCCACAGTTCGGTGTCTGTGTTGGTTATACCGATGAAAAACCGATCAAACCAGAACGTGACCGAACGAAAGTCAACATTATCAAATAAAGCGCACCTAATGATGAAAAGGCCATGCTGTAATTGTCAGCATGGCCTTTTCTATGGTTGATATCCGTTGAAACTATGTAAAGAATATCTTACAGATATTCAAATCATCTATTAAAGATATTTACTCTTCAATAAGTCATCAAATTACTGCTGACTTTCTGAAGTAGGCTGGCTGCATCGCCTGCCAATGCAATAATGTTTTCCGCAAACCTTGCTGATACAGTGTCATAGCATTGAATGATCTGCTGCTCCAGCTGCAGCAGCTGCTGAACCTTACCGATTGCCTCTCGAATTATATTCTGGTCCCGTTTTCCCAAAGCACTGCTTTCCGCCAATTCAAACAATCCTTTCTGCCATACAATATCTTTAACAGGCGACAGCGCATCAAACTGTTGGAGAACTATCCGCCTGTCATGTTGCAATCTGAAAGAAATACCATCTACCAAATCTGCAAGATTGGCAATCATGACCCGAAGACGCCCTGCCATAATCTCCGCATTCATTTGGTTGATTTCAAGGATGTTCTCTTTCTGCTGTTTTTTCATCATCCGGTAAAGCACCGCAATGACAATCAAGAACAACAGTCCACCACCGATAGCAAATTCATTGCCGTAACTGCCATCATCTGCCATGACAGGCATCATCACCATGCCCCAGAAAAGCAGTTCTATCCTTGCATGACGGAATATCACAAACAGCTTCTGGATGTAATCTGTCGCCTTCATCGAAAATATCTGAAAATTGCCGTATCAGTCTATCAAAGCCCGTCCCAATACAGTTATGCTTCAATATGCCAGATAACCTTCCGGAGGGATGCCAAGGATTCAGAAGTCAATTGATGCAGCTTGTTCTGCCACATCATCAACGCAGAAGGCTCAAGTCCCTGCATTTTCCTGAATGTTTCCCAAGCCGCTCCCAATTGATGCAATCTTTCCAATGCTTTCCTGAAATTGTCCCGCTCTGCCCGGTGCAGCCGACTCGCCTGGAACAGTTCCATCAAGTCGTTCTCCCAAGCTGTATCATTCAAGGGAGGTAAATGCTTTCCAAGAAAAGAGAAACCTTCCGTATCCCGCGGATAAAGCAAAGCATCGAGCTTTTCAAGAAAAACTGAAAGCTGAGCATCCATGATATTCAACCGGCCGTAAAGGACATGCGCATACATCCGCTGGAGCATGACCTTCCTGTTGAAATTCTCGGAAAGGAAACGTTGGACAACAAAAAAAACAAGGATCAGACCACCTGCCAGACAAATACCACTGAGAATGCTAAAAATACCCTGCCAATCTTCTGGCGCATACCCCATCAGGACAGCCAGGCCCCACAACAAAACCGCCGTTACGGTATAACGGACAGTATCAGGAATCTTCCGATAAGTTTCCTTGAGCCTCACGCTGTTTTCCTCAATGACGCATCATGCCCGGTCTGTCCATAGAGCATCTTTCAACCCGTGATTTCCCTGTTTCCCCGTTCCATCCTGAATCCCTGTTTCTCAAAATCCCTGCCGCTCGGCCGTTGATAGACCGAAAGCCCAAACTGCGGCAGAATCGCATACAGATGGTCAATGATGTCTGCCTGGACTGACTCATAACGATGCCAGTCCGTCGTCGTCAGGAAACAGTAAACTTCAATAGGCATACCCGTTGGGCCAGGATCCAATTGGCGCGCCATGATGAGATCATCCTTGTCAACCTCTGGATGGCTGTTCAGGTACTGTTCAATATAGGTTCGGAATACGGTGGCATTCGTTTGACGGTAACTATGGATATAACCGTCATCACCAGCATCTTTGCCATCCCATCTGCCCTGGATCCTTTCTTCCATTTCCAGCCAGGATTTCAGAACCGGCAACCGATGGATATTTCTGTCTTCTTCTGTTGTCAGGAAATGGATGCTGGACTGATCCAGATAGATGGCACGCTTGACACGGCGTCCGCCAGACTCCTGCATCGGACGCCAATTCTTGAAAGATTCTGTAACCAGTTTCCTGACTGGAAAGGTCGTTTCAGTCCGATCCAGATTCTGCACCCTGACCATATGCAACGCAAGATCAACGACTGTCCCGTCAACCTTGATGCTGGGTATCTCAATCCAGTCGCCAACACGGACAGAACCATTAGCAGATATTTGGATACTGGCAACCAGTGACAACAATGTATCCTGAAAAACCAGTATCAGCACCGCTGTAATCGCCCCAAGTCCGGAAAGCAGCAGAATCGGCGATTTATTGAACACGAGAGAAACAATCAGGATAGCGGCAATCAGATAGACCGCCAGCTTCAGCAACTGGATGTACCCCCGGATTGGACGATGATCCGCATTAGACCGCCGGTTATACAAAGCATTGGCAATATCAAACACACCGGCAACCGCCATTGCAAAGCTCAATACAATGAAAGAAGCGGCAGTATGGCGGATGAACAGCACCAACCCTTCTGGCAAGTTTGGAATCAGATGGATGGTTTCTGTATAAGCTGTCGCTGGCGCAATATTGGCAAGCCGGGTTGCAACCCGGTTGATCAGTTCATACCCCACATCAGAGATGCCCGTCATGCTGAGGACTTTCTGGACAATCTTCAGCAAAATGCGCTTGAAAATGACAAGAAGCAATATTGAAACAACAACCAGTATCAGCAATGCCGCTGTTGTATAGAGTATCGGAGAACCCTCAAAAAACGACAAGTAAAAAGCAATAAATTCTCTCATTGAATCCAATTATCCATACTTTCTCATTCTGTCCCACCAGAACAAAGCCGAACTTATGGTAGCACAATCTGTTTTCCAAGAACCTTTACGGTACATTGTTTTACAATGTTATTCTGGTTTATTTCTTCCAGAAGTGATACCCGCTGTACTGAAAATGAACGTGATTGCCTAACCGTTTTTAATTTCTTGATGAAAACATCCATGACCAATATGAATATCTCCCCTTTTGCAGGTCTGAAACCTGCTTCAGTCTGGGCACATTTCGCTGCCCTGTGCCGTATTCCCCGTCAATCCAAACATGAGGAAACTGTCGTTGCTTTCCTCAAGAACTGGGCAGACAAACAAGGACTTGAAAATCTCGTTGACAAAGGCGGCAACCTGATTATTCGTAAAGCAGCCAGCCCTAGACGGGAAACCCTGCCTGGTGTTGTCCTACAGGGACATCTGGATATGGTCTGCCAGAAAAATGAAGGCATTGAACACGATTTCACAAAAGATCCCATCCGTCCTCAAGTGAATGGCAATATCGTCACAGCAGACAACACTACCCTTGGTGCTGATGATGGCATTGGTATTGCCCTTGCCCTGGCAGCATTGGAAGACAAGACCCTGCAGCACGGTCCGCTTGAAGCCCTTTTCACGGTTGATGAAGAAGAAGGCATGGGGGGAGCCAACAACCTCGAAACCGGTATCCTGCAAGGCAAAATCCTGTTGAACCTTGACAGCGAGACATGGGGCGAATTCTGCATTGGCTGCGCTGGCGGCATTGATGTGAAAGCCAGCCGCCAGCATCAGACAGAACAAGTTTCCAAAGACTGGAAAACTTTACAAATTGCCATATCAGGACTCCGAGGCGGCCACTCTGGCGTCAATATCCATGAAGGACGAGGAAACGCTATTAAACTGCTCGTCAGGCTCCTGAATGCTGTTGCCAAACAGATTCCTATCCGCATCAACAATCTTGTTGGAGGAACCGCCCGTAATGCCCTGCCCCGCGAAGCCTCTGCCATCATTGCTGTTGCTCCCGGAAACATAGAAAAATTGACATCCCTGACCCAAGCTTATCAAACGATTTACCATAACGAACTATCAGGCGTTGATGATGGCATCACCATCAATCTCAATGAAGCATCAGCATCTTCCGTCATGTCCTTGGCTGACCAGACTGTCTGGCTGAATTCCCTGAATGCAGCACCACATGGGGTCTGGCGCATGAGTCCAACCATTGCCGGTGCCCCGGAAACCTCCAACAATATCGGTGTCGTAGATATCCAGCCCAATCAAGGCACCTGTGTCTTCATGGCACGTTCCACAATCGACAGTGCCTGCGACGCATTAGCAGATGAAATCATCAGCCTGTTCACCCTTTCTGGCACAGCAGCTGAAAAAGAAAACGGCTACCCTGGATGGGAACCGCATTTTGATTCCCCAATCCTGGCAACCAGCATGGCGGTCTATGAAAAGGTTTTCGGTCATAAACCCACCACCCATATCTTTCATGCAGGTGTAGAATGCGGCATCCTGAAAGCGAAATATCCTGTATTGGATGCCCTCTCATTTGGACCGACCGTCAACAACCCGCATTCTCCCAAAGAGTCCCTTGAGATTGATACCGTGGAAAAAGCATGGCTGCTCTTGAAAGCCATCCTTGAAGCCATCGCCTGATATCAGGCACGTCATCCACTTGCCAGAACATAAAAAAACGCTGAAACCATATTCAGGATTCAGCGTTTTTTCAATCAGACGGTTGATATTTTCACTGGTTTCAGATACACCGTTTTTTCATCAATGCTTGATAAAAGGATTCCTGATGTGGCCAGAAGTCCGAAGTATCAACCTTACCCATTTTCAAATCTGCCAGATAGCCAGGAATTTGTGATGCCTTGATATGACGGAGCGTTTCAAGTTTCCCTTCATCAACCCAAGCATCCAAATCATTGCCATACCAACCCAATGCTGTATCACCATCCATTAGATCCGAGACATCCTTGGCCAATCTCTCAGGACTATCATAAACATGGCAGAAATCATCATCAGGCACCTGCAACTGCAAATGACCGCTAGGATAAAAGATAATGCTCATTTCCATTCATTCACCCCTTCTGACTGAACCGATACGCATCATCTTAACCGAAAAAAACTGTCATAGCTCATGCCTGCTTCTATCTTTGTTATCAGGTTTACCTTGTCCAACAATCACTTATCCCTTTCGGTTTAAAAACCAAACGGCAGCTGACAGATCATAATAACGACAAAAACGGAACCGATAAAAGTCAGCACATCCATAACTTCAGAGGTCGTTTCATCCATGACACATTTCCTTTCTATCATTTGAAAATACTGATTATCAACACAGTGTGTTTATATACAGTATTCTATAACAATCATTGAAAGCTGTATACATTAACAGGTAAATTTTACTGAAAAAAACAACAGTCAGTCCCCGCTAGAATCCCAATACCATCATGGGATCTATTTATAGGCAAGACTTGAAAAAGACAGGAAAATGTTTGGTGAACAGATTAGAAAAGAAAATAACTGATTGATTGATAAAGAAAAAACGAGAATCAAGCTGACATTCATTCCTTATCAGGCAGGAAATCCTGTTCAATCAGGATATCTGGATCAAGTTCTTTAGCATAGGCTTTCTCGATTTTCTCGATAAACGCCTCTTTTCCCCCCATCGCATTGATCAGGGAAGTCGGACGGCGCTTTTTGGCAAGCAGCGCCTGCATGATATACACGTAATAATGAAGAATACCTGCAATATGATCCCAGCGTTTTGGAGCAATGGAAGTGTACAACCATCTGTCTGTGAAATGGATAGGATCTTCGCAAGATTTATGCGCCTGTTTCAACGTCTGCTGGTAAGCATCTCCAAGGATATCCTTGATAAAATCAATATCTGCTTCCTGGCTGCGCAGCTCCTGAGCAATTGAACGTTCATAATCCTTGATTTCCGGGTATTTTTCCTGGAACGCCTGAATAGCCTCAACACCCTCACGAATTTGCTGCATCCGTGGACTTTTGCTGTACCAGTTCTTGATCAGTTTCGGTAAACACACAATGATTACTGCCGCAATCACTGCCACCACAATCATCCAAGTTTCCATCGCATTCCTATCTGCCAGACATCAGTACCAAAGACTATTGTACAGACAATGCTACCGCTATCGGAAGCATTCTGCATGCTGATAAGGTTTCTCAGGCTCAAGTTGTATCTGATTCCCTCCCAAGCAACTATCTCGGAAAGGAATCCACACACCACAAAGGACGGACAGATGTAGAAAAGAGAGGTATCGGTACAATAAAAAGCCAAAGCCCCCTGCATGTTTGACGCAGGGGGCTTCATATAGCGGTTGCCT
>CAVERB010000091.1:0-14074 GCA_963618105.1 Oxalobacter sp.
GTATTGTCTTTGTCTACAAAGATGGCAACTATTTCATGAAAACAGTTTCTGATTTTAATCCGAAGAAATACATCTATCTTTCTGTCAAACTCATTGAATCGAACAAACTGATTGCAGAAATGGAAAATATCGACTATCAGCCACTTATGCGTAACATCCTTATCAGATTCGCAGAACATGAAATCAAGCGCATAGCGACTGTCAATCAGGCACTTTATGACAAAATCCAAACGATTGATGGCAGCTTAGCCCTTAGTCAGTCTCGATGGAGGTAAGTATGTCATATCTGAAACGGTTGTTCTGATAGGGCAACACGATAGCTGACACTCCGTCCGCCGCCAGGGTTTTGGACGAGGATGCCCCATGACTTCAGTGCCTGGATGTCGCGCAACGCGGTGTCTTTGGAACAATCTACCATCCGTGCATATTTGCTGGTATTCATGAATCCTTCAAAATCGTCTGAGAGCATCCGTGTAACGATGTTGCGTTGTCGGTCATTGGCTGAGTGTTGCTTGAGTTTTTCCCAAATCGTTGCTTTGGTTAAGGTTCTTTCAACGGATGTTTCAGCAGCATCAAGGGCATGATTTACGCAGTTTAGGAACCATGTCAACCAGCCTGTGATGTCTAATGTTCCCCGTTGCTGGCGTTCCAATTGTTCATAATAGTTTCTGCGTTCTATTTCGATTTGCCGTGAAAGGCTATAGAAACGTTCTCCTGATTGGTCTGCCCGTGCAAGCGCCATATCGGTTATTGCGCGGGCAATACGTCCATTGCCGTCTTCAAAGGGGTGGATGGTGATGAACCAGAGATGGGCAATGCCTGCCTTGAGAACAGGGTCTATGCTGATGTCGTGCTGGTACCATTTCAGGAAAGCTGCCATTTCTTGATCCACTCTTGTTGCCGGAGGCGCTTCGAAATGCACTTTTTCGTGGCCAATCGCACCAGAGACAACACGCATCGGGTCAACATCTGGTGAACGCCATTTGGCGGTTGAAATGGGAATCAAGCCGCTACGTCCTGTTGGGAATAGGGCCGCATGCCAGTTGAATAGCCGTTCTTTAGTCAAGGGCTTTTTGAATTGTTTGACGGCATCTAGCATCATCTCAACAATCCCATCAATATATCTGCTGGATGGCACAAGACCGCCTGTCGGGATACCGAGCTTGCGGGCAATGGATGAGCGGACTTCTGTCTGGTTCAGCGGCATTCCTTCAATTGCTGATGATTTGACGATATCATTGGTTAAGGTCTCTAGTCCGGCATCTTGCCGAAGGTCGAATCCTAATGATTGCATCTTGCCTAGCAGATTTCCCTGCCGCCAGCGTACAGTCGCCAATAGCGGCAGCAATTGTTCACTGCGCCAGACAAATGCTGGCCATTCCGGGTATTCGTGGATCCACATTGCAGTTTCCAGTATGGTGATTGATGCGCTATATGCAGTATAGTATGCGATAATTATAGTGATATATGAAGAAAATTCCAATATACGACGCATTATATGCAGTGAATATGCGCATAATCACCGCATAGTTGTCTCCAGGAAAAAATCGGTAAAGGGGCTGCAAACGGATCGAGTAATCAGTTTTTCAATGCTGTTACTGGTACGACAAAAACGCCGTCAGGACGCTGGTAGGCGGCATTGGATAAACCGCAGATGACACAGAGTATTTTGGGAGGGACAGCCTGTTTGGCATCTTTGAAGGATGCTTGCAGTTTTTTCAGCGTATGTGCTGCTTGGTCAATCTGGTGGGCGCCCAGTTTGATTTCAAAGGCGCACCAACTGCCATCAGGCATGGCAATAACTGCATCTACTTCACGGTTTGCATAATCTTGGTAATGATAGAGGGATGCGCCAAAAGATTCGGCATATATCCGTAAGTCACGCAGGCACAGGCTTTCAAACAGGAAGCCCAGTGTCTCAAGGTCATTTATCAGGTTTTTATCTGTTGTCCCCAATAATGAACATGCCAGAGAAGGGTCGCAGAACAGCCGTTTTTCAGCTTTTTTGAGACGGTTTCCTGAACGCAGGTTTGTTGAAAATGCCGGGACATTCTCAATCACGAACAGTCTCCGTAAGACATCCATATAGGCAGAAACTGTCATCTTATCAATATCTTCATCGTCAGCTGCCTTGACATCCCGCATGATGGTCCTGTCGGTGACAGTTGTTGCTACATTGCGTGCAAGCGATTTCAGCAGCAGGCGCATCTTATGGGAATTACGGCGGATATTGTCCAATCGCATGATGTCATTGTCGATGACCGCATTGATGTATTGTTGTGGGATTAGGGTTATATCTGGATTTTTCTGATGAAGGACAGCAGGCCAACCACCTCTGACAATCAGTCTGGCAAGCTGCTCAAGTTCCAGTGTCTCGGTCATGGTGGCATCCAGATGTCCTGAAGCACACAGGGTCTGTAACGAAACTTCACCAGAAGAATCTTGAGATTCCCATAGTGACATCGGACGCATACGGACATTGGAAATATGTCCTGCACCACTATGGAGGATGCCTTTTGTTTTTGGTGTTGCTGAACCTGTCAACAGGAATTGACCAGTCATACCGGTTTCATCAACATGGAAACGGACGGCATCCCATATGGCAGGAACTTCTTGCCATTCATCAATTAGCCTTGGTGAATCACCTTTTAGGACAAGAGAAGGGGCCATTTCAGCCAGATTCCGGTTCTGGAAGTTGCCTTTCGGGTCTGCCAGGAATATCTGGCTTTTGCTGTGTTGGGAAGATGTCCATGTTTTGCCACACCATTTCGGTCCTTCTACGCAGACAGCACCAAAGGTTGCAAGGTGTTTTTCAATAATCGGGTCAATGATGCGTGGCAGGTACTTGTCCATGATAGTTCCTGAAAGATGTCCTGAAAGATGTTATGATGTGCCAAAGCTGATTATAACAGTCAATCATACAGATTCAAGATTTTCAATCATACAGATTTGATAAAAGGAATAAGATAGATTTTTGTTCGGGTGATTGCGATTTTAGGAGGTGTTGATGATTGTCGAGGAACGGGTGGACGGCTTTGTCAATGTCTATGTGGGCGGTATGGTTTTTACAGCGGATGAAGGTCAGCAAGTATGGCAGTTTGGTGATGGGGATGATTCTGCTGAACGTTGGGCTGCTTTAGCCAAAAGCAAGGGCATGGATGTTGCGGCTTGCCGAAAGCATTATCAGGGTATTTGCAATGCAGCGGCTGGTTGGAATGATGATGGTTGGATTTTCCGATATGAGGTTGTTTCTCAAGAGGGCAGTACGAATGCCATGCTGCAGGAGATGATTTCATCGGTGACGGAAGCGATTAACCGGAACAAGGCATCTCAAGACCGTAAGAAGTGCCAGGAACTGCTCCGCAGGACTTTGTCATTAGGTGTGATCCGGATGAATGGATTGGCAATCCGGAAATATATTTCGCAGGTCGGTACGGGTAACAAGACGATTGTTTATCAGCGGGAAGAGCTGACACCATACCATTTTGAGTGTTTGGTGCCAGAGCAGGTCAGGCAGTCGGTGGTTCATCAGTATCAGGAAATTGCCTGATGTTCAGTTGGGCGTAATTTGCAATCGGCAGTCCAGCGCATGGACTATCCGGCTCAATGTTTCAAGCGTTGGGGCACTACGCTTTTTTTCCATTCTGGCAATCGCTGCTTGTGCACAATTACAGGCATTTGCAAGTTCTGCCTGGGACATTTTCTTTGCCTTACGGATAGCAACAAGCTGGTCTATCAGCAATGAACTGGCTTCTGTCATTGCATTGTCTCTGGAACACTCTTTTCATACAGGATTTCTGGTGCAATATCCGTATCTATATCCCAGGCAACAGAACATCCCAATACCCTGGCTTTCATAAAAAAATCCAGATCATTCAGTGACTGCCATGGACGCTGGGACAGCAGCGGTCTGACATCGAAAATCTTTCTTTCTCCGTTGTCAAAGGTCAATCTCAACTTATAGTCCTGTGTCGGGGTGACTGAAGAAACATAAGCAAAGTCCATAACTTCTCCTTACCGCAATGGATCAATCTTGACTAAGGCATTGATTTTGGCTAATTCCCAGTTAGCAACCAGTTCATCATAATGGATTTCCGCCCATGCAGCAATTAGCCGCATCTGCTTGTTTGGCATATTACCATTCATCAGATTGCCCTCAAGGTCAAACATCGCCTTGAAATCTTGGTACTGAGCATGAAAATGGGGCGGACTATGTTCATTGAAAAACATCTGGATGATGCCGTAAAACATGCTGATAACAGGCATTTTTTCTTTCTCCAACGAACGATTAATATAGAGATTATAACAAAAACGATATTAAAAAAGTCTTTTTTGTTATTCTTTGAAAGAAACCTAAATGGAAATATCTGAAAAACAGGCATTGTCTATCGGCTGGAAGAGCTGACATCATACCATTTTGAGTGTTTAGTGCCAGAGCAAGTCAGGCAGTCGGTGGTTCATCAGTTCCTGGAAGTTTGAGTTGGTATTGAAGTTTCAAGGTCGTTCAGGGAGTTGGATGTTGGCGGCTTTTTGTTTGATGTCTTCGGTGATGGTCCACAGATAGACGGTTTTTGGACCGACTTTTTCAATTTTTTCAGCAGGCCATTCCGGTCCCATATCTGATTCGTTGGAAACAACACGGGTACCGACTTTCAGTTGTTTCCAGAGGTAAGGCCGCAATTCGTAGTTGATCTGTTGGGGCAGATAGAGGGCAACGACGGTGGCATCGGAGAAGTCAACTTTGTAAAAGTCTCCAACCTTGAAGGTGACAAGGTGTTCTACCTTGGCGGCTTTGGCGTTTTCATTGGCTTCATCAATGCGTTTGGGGTTCAGGTCAATACCTACGCCATGAGCACCGTAAATCTGGGCAGCCGCAATGACAATTCGCCCGTCTCCGCATCCCAGGTCATAGACAATATCATTTTTGTTGACGTCTGCGGTTTTCAGCATGCCTTTTACGGTCTCAGGCCAAGTGGTGATGAAACCGGCATCAAGTTTAGGGCCTGTGACTTCATCGATGCCGTACATGTTTCTGCCAAAGAAGATGACCATCAGATGAACCAGGACGGCGATACCGGCAATCACAAGGACTGCTTTCCATTTTTTCTTCTTAGCGGCTTCCATAAGTTGTCATAAAGGATGGTTGGATGATGGTGTCTATTGGGCTTTCGAATTGAAACGTCTGATTATCCCTAGAAGTACGCAGCCAATCAAGAGGACACCGACACCAATCCATGCGGCGTTGATGTTGCCAAGGGTGTGGTCATAGACATAGGACAGGCTGGACCAGAGCATATAGGCACAGGTCAGACAGAATATGATGGGCAAAATGGGGTAGAGCGGTACTTGGAAGGCGTTGTCTGCACGGGGATGTTTTCTCAAAATGAACAGGGCGATGCCTGTCAGCAGGAAGAACAGCCAGAAGACAGGGGCAGTGAATTCGACCATTGCATTGAAGCCGCCGCCAGTCAGGGTTCCCAGGATGACGAGCACAATGGAAGCCAGGCATTGCATGATTAGGGCATTGACGGGGGTATTTCTTTCAGGGTGCCAGACACCGAGTTTTCTGAGGGGTTTCCAGTCTTGTCCCATCGCATAGCTGGATCGGGCACCAACGATGATAGTGGCGTTGATGGAGGTCAAGGATGAAAAGGCAATCATTAGTGAGATGATTTTCTCGGCAGCGTCTCCCCAGACTAGCTGCATGGTTTCTGCAGCAATGGTTTTTGAGGCGGCCATGCCTGGTAAGCCAAGGCTGGTCCAATATGACCAGGTTACTAGCAGATAAAGCAGGGTGATGAGAGTGATCGAAAAGATGAGAGCACGGACCATGTTTTTTCTGCCGTTTTCGAGTTCAGCACTGATGTATGCAGCTTCGTTCCACCCCCCAAATGTCAGCAAGACAAAGACCATTGCCAGTCCGAAGCCTGAAAAGTCCATTGAGGATGTTGTGGTTGCTGGCGGTATTGTCTGAGGACTGGCGATACCGGTCAGGGTGGTGAAAATCGCACTGCCAATGATGAGCAGCAGGCAGATGACCTGGATGGCGGTGAACAGGGCTTGTGTCAGCATGCCGGTATGGACGTTACGAATGTTCAGCCAGGAAAGGATGATGATGATGGCGATCGCATAGATGAATGAACCGCATTGAAGGTTGCCAAAATTCAGGGAGAACAGGCGTTCCATATAGTCGCCGAAGACAAATGCGAGTAGTGCAATGGAACCTGTGGTGATGACTGAAATTCGTGCCCAGCCGAACAGAAAGGCAATGGATTTACCATATGCCCGTTCAATGAAATGGTAGTCACCGCCTGCATGGGGAAACGCGGTTGCGAGTTCAGCATAACAGAGTGCGCCGATCAGGGAGATAATGCCGCCCAGCATCCAGGCGATGAACATGTTTGTACTGTTTCCAGTCATGCCAGCTACGGCTGAGGGGGCTTTAAAGATGCCAGAACCAATGACCAGCCCGACAATCAGGACAATGGCTTCTATCAGTCTCAATGTACGGCGGGGAGCGCCCAGTGTTGAGGCATCTTGTGAGGAGCGGCTGTCAGGGGTTTGTCTCACGGCTGGCAGATGGCAAAAGGCAAGCTCAAAATCAAAATATCTATTGTAAACAGAAGTGTCGGTTTTCTGAATATCAAGATGGCATGGCAGTGTTTTTTTGAGAAATCCAGAGAATGCATTCATAATGTGTAAAGCGAGTATCAGTCCAGAAAGGAATTTCAAATGATTAATCAGACAGTGACGTTGCCGAATGGTGTTATCGTGCCGATGCTGGCATTGGGCACTTGGTTCATCAAGGACGATCGGGCCGCTGAAGTGGTCAGGCAGGCAGTTGCCATCGGATATCGGCATATTGATACGGCTCAGGCTTATCATAATGAACGGGGTGTCGGCGAAGGTATCAGGACTTGTGGCGTTCCCAGAGATCAGCTGTTCTTGACTTCCAAGGTGGCGGCAGAACATAAGTCTTATGAGGCGGTATCTCAGTCGATTGACCAGAGTCTTGCAGTCATGGGGTTGGATTACATTGACCTGATGCTGATCCACAGTCCCCAGCCGTGGGTTGATGTCAATCAGTCAGACAATCGTTATTTTGCGGAGAACCGACAGGTCTGGAAGGCATTGGAAGATGCGCTTGCTGCGGGGAAAGTCCGTGCAATTGGGGTGTCTAATTTTCTGAAAGAGGATATTGATAATCTTTTGCAAACGGCAACCGTCAGACCAATGGTGAATCAGATTCTTTGCCATATTGCGAATACTCCATTGGATTTGATGGCATATTGCGGAGAGAAGGGCATTATGATGGAGGCTTATTCCCCGATAGCGCATGGTGAGGCGTTGAAAAATGCCCAGATCGGGGAGATGGCGGCGAAATATGGGGTGACTATTCCACAGTTGTGTATCCGCTATGATTTTCAGCTTGGCATGATTGTGATTCCGAAAACAGAAAATCCTGCCCATATGAAGTCCAATATAGAGATTGGTTTCGAGATTGCTGATGCCGATATGACTGTACTGAAAAATATTGAACCGATCAAGGATTATGAGGAATTCAGTCATATTCCGGTGTTTGGCGGCAAGAAGTCAAGAAATTGACATCAGTGGTTTTGGGAATCTATTCAGGGGCTGATAAGATAGCACTGTTTGTGAAGGAAATCTTATCGGTCATTTGAGAAACGTGTGGAGGGAATGAATGTCTGGATATCATAAAGCTGCTTCAGGATTGCTGATTTCGTTGCTGGGATTGTCATTGATGGGATCGGTGCATGCTGCCGGTAAAAAGCCCCGGATACAGCAGGCAGCTCCCCAGAAAGTACAATCGCCCCAGCCAGAAACAACAGCACCGGCTGCTTCAACAGAAGCAGAGCAGGTACCAGAGGTGCCGCAGGTGCCTGAACAGGTCAAACAGCAGGTTCCCGGTTACTATAGGACAATGGTCGGTCAGTTCGAGGTGACTGCCTTGTTTGATGGCACGTTTGATTTTCATCCCGATCTGCTGAAGAATATGGATCCGGCACAGATCAGCCAGATTTTGATGCATCATTATGGCCAGACTGTGAAGATTCAGTCTCCCATCAATGCTTATCTGATTCATACCGGCGACCATCTTGTCTTGATTGATGCAGGGGCAGGCAAATTGTTCGGCAGTGACCAGCAGGGGCATATCATGGAGAACTTCAAAGCGGCTGGGTATCAGCTTGAACAGGTTGATACCATCATTTTGACGCATCTGCATGGTGACCATACTGGCGGGCTGAGTGCTGATGGCAAAAAGGTTTTTCCAAATGCAACGGTCTATACCAACCAGATAGACCATCAATACTGGTTGTCAGAGCGGACCGCTACTCAAGCACCTCTGGAACGTCAGATTTTCTTCAAGTTGGCGCAACAGTCCACCCGCCCTTATGTTGATAATGAGCATTGGAAACCGATTGAAGCGGGTACAGAAATCGTACCAGGCATCAGGGCGGTTGCCGCTTATGGTCATACGCCAGGTCATACAGCATTGGAAGTGATATCTGATGGTTCCAAACTGTTGGTTTGGGGCGATATTGTTCATAGCCATGCTATCCAGTTTGCCCATCCAGAGGTTTCTATTGAATATGATTCTGATACGGAGGCCGCAAGAGAGACCCGTTATGCTTTTATGAAGCGGGTAGCTGACAACAGGGAATTGGTAGCAGGGATGCATCTGCCTTTCCCAGGTATCGGGCATGTTGTTCCTGCCACAGAAGGGACTTATACCTGGATTCCAGTCGAATACGCACCGATTGCTAAATAAGCGTTTTCGACAAGATTACAAGAACACTCCGCCAAACAGGCCGTTTGTTTAACGGGGGGATATAGGTGAATGAAAGGAAGCGGTCAAAGGAAAACTTCAGGTTTAGTTTTAAAAAGGACAGCCAATTTTATTGCCATTTTTTTTGAAATTTTCCGAAGATTCCGCTCCATTTCAGAGATATGGAGTTGCTTGATGCCTACCGCTTCTGCAACTTGTTTCTGTGTCAACTCATCACGAAAACGATATCCCTGCAGCACTTCACCAGGCAGGATAGCCCCAAAGACTTCTTCTATGGAATAGGAGTCTTTTTCTGTATTTTTTTGGTATATCAAGAATCATTCTCCTGTGAAACAATTTTCCCACTGGTTCATCAGTTCCCTTGGATAACAGATTTTCTGAAACGGGAAAGTGACAAAGCGAAAAAGACAATACCGACACTGGTCATCGCCAGGAATTCCGGCCAGACGATTGAGATACCAGCTCCTCTGAACAGGATGGACTGTGCCAGTTTGACATAGTAGGTAGTTGGTGTCGCCATCATCACATTCTGAACCCATTCTGGCATACTTTCTTGTGGGGTTGACCCACCGGAAAGCATCTGCAGCGGAATGATGGTCAGGAAAATCAGCAGACCCAGCTGGGGCATGGATTTGGAAAGGGTGCCCAAGAAAATCCCGATGGCAGCGGCAGCGAACAGATAGACGGTGGATGCCAGCAGGAACAGGGGAATCGACCCGACAATTGGCACCTGCATCAGCATCTTGACAATGATGACCAAACCGCCGCTGGCACCAATCAGCACAGCCAGTCCGTTTGCCCAGATTTTTGAAATCATGATTTCTGCCGCTACCAAAGGCATTGCGAGCAGGTGTTCCAATGTGCCGTGTTCTCGTTCACGGATATAGGCGGCACCGACCAGAATGATGGTCAGCATGGTAACGTTGTTGATGACTTGGATGACCCCGCCAAACCAGAAACCGGTCATATTCGGATTGAACCGGACATGTGTCACCAGGTTGATGGGCTGTGAGGTTGCTGGTTCAGTCGTCCGGTTAAGGTATTCATTGACTTCGTTGTTAAAAATTGTCTCAATATAGCCTGAACCGATGAAAGCTTGACTCATCACCGTAGCGTCAATGTTCAGCAGGACAGTCGGTTTGCGTCCAGCAATCAGGTCTTTCTGGAAACTAGGTGGGATGATGATGGAAAACGAATGGTAACCTCGGTCGAGGGATTCAGTCGCTTCATCCGGTTCAACAAGGTCCGGTGTCTTGAAATAGGGCTTTGTCAGTGAATTTGCCAGCCGCATGGAAAGCTGGGAATGGTCTTGGTCCACAATGGCGACCGGTGCATTGTGCAGTTCCTGCGAGACACCTTTGGCAGAGCTGTAGATGTTTGCAGTAAAAGAATAAATGATCAGTAAGAGCATGACCTTATCCGCCCAAAGGCTTTTCAGATCTTTCAGACCCAGCTGGTAGATGTTGTTGAGGTGCGTCATGAAAGCTTTCATCATCGTCTCCTGTTATTTTTCCTGCTTTGGCAACAGGAGCCAGGCAATGAAAGTCAGGGCAGGAATGAAACCTGCCAGACAGCACAAGGGGTGGAAGACATCAGCAAACTGTAATGCTTTGGTGAACACTCCGCGGCAAAGGATAATGAAATGCGATGCTGGGAAAAATTGCCCAATCCAATAGGCACTGCCTTCCAATGAACCGATTGGGTCTTTCAATCCGGAAAACTGTGTCGTCGGCAGCATTGTCAGGATGGCGGTGCCAAAAAGTGCTGAAATCTGGGTTTTTGTGAATGTCGAGATCAGCAGTCCCAGTCCAGTTGTTGAGATGACATAAAGTAAAGCTCCTATGGTCATGGCAGTCAGGCTGCCTTTGATTGGGATACCAAAGAAAAGGACTGCGCAGACTGTCATCAGGACATAGCTGATCATTGACAGGACCACATAGGGCAACTGTTTCCCCAATAGAAATTCCAGCTTGGTAACTGGTGTGACATACAGGTTCGTGATGGAACCTAGTTCTTTTTCGCGGACAACGCCCAATGCCATCAGGACCGCAGGAATCAGCATGAGTAATAGCGGAATAATGGCAGGGATCATCGCGAATTCACTCTTGAAGTCCTGGTTGAAGCGGTAACGTTTGATCAATGTCGCAGCGGCTTGGTAATCGTTGCCAAAGGTTTCTTTGTTCAGCTGGACAAGATACATACTGTGGAGTCCCTGTACATATCCCAATATCGTTTCGCCACGGTAAGGCATTGCACCATCAATCCAGGCGGCGATTTCCGGTTTGCGTCCCTGCTGCAGGTCTTTACCGAAGTTGGGGGGAATTTCGATGGCGACACTGAGTTTGCCGTTCTTCATCCGTGTGTCGAGTTCTTCTGCACTGGCAAGCGGTGGTTGTTCGATGAAATAACGTGAACCGGCAATGTTGTGGATATAGTCTCTGGACTGCGGAGATTTGTCATAGTCCAGTACGGCAAATTTCAGGTTTTCGACATCCATCGAGATACCGCCACCGAGGACGAAAAACAGGATGATGCTGCCCAAAATGGCAAAGCCGATGCGGATAGGGTCACGTCGCAGTTCCAATGATTCCCGGAAGGCATAAGCCAGCAGCCGCCGCAGGCTGAAAAAGGGATTGGCGGCATCATGGGATGTTTCTTCCGCTTTTTTTTCATCAACGGAAAAAGACTGCTGCCCTTGGTCACCGATGGCTTCTTCCAGGTATTCAATGAATGCCTGTTCAAGGGTTGTTGCATGCTTGCTCTGACGCAGTTCTTCCGGTGTGCCACTGGCGAGGACTTTACCAGCATTCATCAGTGAAATCCGGTCACACCGTTCCGCCTCGTTCATGAAATGGGTCGAGATGAAGATAGTGACGTTCTGTTCGCGGGACAGTTCAACGAGCAGCCGCCAGAAGTCATCGCGCGCAACGGGATCTACGCCTGATGTTGGTTCATCCAGGATCAGCAGTTTTGGACCATGTACTACCGCCACTGCCAGAGAAAGCCGCTGTCGGATGCCGAGCGGCAGCGATTCTGCTGTTGAATTTACATAGGAGTCTAATCCAAACCGGTCAATTAGGTGGTTGATGCGTCGCTTGGCTTCATCCTGCGGCAGATGAAAAAGACGAGCATGTAGGTCAAGGTTCTGTTGTACGGTCAATTCGCCATACAGTGAGAATGCCTGGGACATGTAGCCGACATTCCGGCGGCTGTCGATGTTGTTGGCATCCACGGTTTTTCCAAAGGTCTTGGCAGTACCGGATGTCGGTGCCAGCAGTCCTGTGAGCATTTTCATCGTGGTGGTTTTTCCACAGCCGTTGGAGCCCAGGAAACCAAAAATCTCTCCCTGGGGAATCTTGAAACTGACATAGTCGACTGCGACAAAAGCGCCGAATTGCTGGGTCAGTCCATCAGCCTCAATTGCCCAGTCCAGATATTGGTTTTCAGGCAGGGGAGGGATGATCAGCTCTTCATAATTGGCACGTTTTTCTTCAGGCAGGAATTGGATAAAAGCTTGTTCCAGAGAATCTTTTCCGGCTTGCTGCATCATTTCTTTTGCAGTGCCGGTTGCAATGACTTTGCCGCCGTACATCGCTGCCAGCCAGTCGAACTGTTCCGCTTCTTCCATATAGGCTGTTGCTACCAGGACACTCATCTGGGGACGGCGCTGCCGGATGGCATCAATCAGCTCCCAGAACTGGCGGCGGGACAGCGGATCAACACCGGTAGTCGGTTCATCAAGGATCAGCAGGTCAGGGTCATGCACGAGGGAACAGCAAAGTCCCAGTTTCTGTTTCATGCCGCCGGAAAGTTTGCCTGCTGGGCGGTCTTTGAACTGGAAAAGTCCTGTAGCGGTTGTCAGTTCATCAATCCGCTGCTGCCGTTCAGCAGCATTCTGTCCAAATAGGCGGGCGAAGAAGTCAATGTTTTCAGCGACAGAAAGTGTAGGATAAAGATTTTTGCCCAATCCTTGAGGCATATAGGCAATTCTTGGCAGCAACGCATTGCGAATATGGCGGTTGCTGATATCGTTTTCCAATACCTGTATCTGCCCTTGCTGGATTTTTTTTGCGCATGAAAGCAGGGCAAGCAGGGAAGACTTGCCGACGCCATCTGGACCGATCAACCCAACCATACAGCCTCCAGGGATGCTCAAGGTCAAGTCATCCAATGCTTTCACTTTGCCATATTGCAGGCTAACATTGGAAAGCTGCGCTACCAGTGGTTTCATATCACTGTTTTACCTGTAGGTTGGAAGGCCATTCAGCATCTGCTTTTGTCTTGACCCAACCGATACCTGGCATGCCGGGTTTTGCGATGTTACCGTGGTTCTTGATCCATTCAGGATCAACTTTTAGCTTGACACGGAACATGAATTTTTCACGTTCATCTTTGGTTTCGACTTCTTTAGGCGTGAACTGGTTTCTCGGAGAGACATAAACAACTGAACAAGGGAGCGGGGTATCAGGTAGGGCATCCAACAGGATACGCGCCTCGCTACCAATGGTAACACTGCCTGCATCTGCATTGGACAGATAGACATACATATAGACATCATTCATGTCCAGGATTGAAAAGACCTTGCCGCCCGGGGAGAGGACTTCACCAGGCTCTGCCAGACGGTACAGGATCCGACCATTTACAGGAGCACACAGTGTCAGGTCATCCAAATTGCTTTTCAGGGAAGCAACTTTGGCAATTTTTTCCTGGACAGTTGCATCGGCTTCCAGCACTCGGTTTCTGGCGCTGGCAAGGTTGGCATTGGCAGTCCGCATTGCGCTGACATCCTTGTCCAATGCTGCCGCTGAAATAAAGCCTTTTTTAATCAGCGCTTCCGTCCGCCGTAATGTGACCGCTGCCAATTCCTGCTGGCTTTGCATGCTCTTGACGTTTTCGCGGGCAACGGATGCCGCTTCCTGGGCTTGACGGACGGCTGCTTCAGCAGCTTGAATATCTGCCTTGATCTGGGCATCGTCCAAGAGTGCGGCGACTTGACCTTCTTCCAGGTCAGCGCCTTCCCGGAAAAGTACTTCAACCAGTTTTCCTTGTACTTTGGTTGAAACCGCCGTTTCAGTTGCTTCAAGACGCCCATTCCCGGATGCCAGGCCTTCCGGTTCAGAAGCTGGCCTCAGAAAATACCAGGCAATAAGAGTACCAGCAATGACCAGCAGCAGAATCAGAATCAATTTCTTGTTCCGTAAGACAGATGCCATCAGGAAACTCCTTGTATGAATCTCAATATGAAATATTCAGTAAATATATCTA
>CAVERB010000091.1:14162-20501 GCA_963618105.1 Oxalobacter sp.
TATATCTAAGGGTTATAACAGTATGTTGATAGAATACAATAACTTCAAACATACTTTTTTCATTTCTTCAGCAGCAGGTTGACATCCTGTAGGTCATCTTCAACCAATGTACCGGCAGCCCGTTTCAGCCTTAATCCATACAGGATAGTCTCATTACGGGCTCTGGCCAAGTTTTTACGGGTTTCATAAAGCTGCTGTTCCGCATTCAGCACATCAATATTGATACGGACACCGACTTCATATCCCAGTTTGTTGGATTCCAGGGATGAAATGCTGGCAGTTTCAGCTGATTCCAGTGCACGTACTTGGGAAAGTCCGCTGCTGACATTCAGGAAGTATTGTCGTGTTTGCTGGACAGCATTGCGTTTTGCCGCTTCAAGGTCACTGCGAGATTTTTCTTCCAGGGAAACGGCTTCCTTGACCTTGCTGGAAGTCTCAAGCCCGGAAAACAAGGGAATGTTCCATTGGATGCCAATCATCTTGGAGGTATTGAAAGTTTCCAGTCCCCGTCTGCTGTCGATGGTGTACTGGTCGTGGTTGGTATGGTTGTAGGCTGCAACCAGATCAACGGTTGGCGCATGGCCTGCCTTGCTGATGGAAGTCTGGCGTTTTGCCATTTCATAAGCCAGCTGGGATTCAACAACTTTGTAATTGCCGTTTTCCGCAGTGGTTATCCAATCCGTGATGACAGCAGGTTCAGGCATTTTCAGCAGGATATGCTCACGCAGGGGATCCAAGGTACCAGGGGGATGTCCGATGATTTTCTCCAATGCGGTTTTCCGGACCTCCAGGTCATTGATGGCAGCAATTTCCTCTGCTTCCGCCAGATTGTACCGGGCGACAGCTTCATGGGTATCAGTGATGGTTGTGTTACCGACCTCGAAATTGCGTCTTGCCAATGCCAATTGACGGGAAACGGCTTCCTTCTGGATTTCGGAGAATGCGAGAACTTCTTGGGCAGTCAAGACAGCGAAATAGGCATCAGCAACACGGATCATCAAATCTTGCTTTGCTTCGGCGAATTGGGCATCACTCAGTTCTGTTTCCAGCTTGCTGCGTTCGTAATTTTGGTAGGCTGCAATATTGAACAGGGGTTGAGTCAGGGTGATGCTGTACTTGTTTTCTGAGTATTGGGTATCTCCGGGATAATTCCTGGCATAACCTCCTGAAGCATTCAGGTTTGGCAACAGCTTGGAGAGACCTTGCGTTTTCTTTTCTTGCCCAGCGACATTGGCAGCACGGGCACTGGCGTACTGCGGATCGTTCGTCAATGCCTCCATATAGACATTCATAAGGTCGGCTGCTGATACGGTTGCTGACAGCAGGCAACCGGCAAACAATGATAGGGCAGAATGGAATCGCATGGACACTCCAAAAAACCGGATTCATCAGCAGGCTTTTTCAATCTCCATTTTCAAAATATGAAACCATGCTGTTCCGGTCGAATGAGAAGAATCATATCAGCTTCAGGCGATATCTGTGAACAAGATACCAGAAGGAAATTGTTTATATGACAATCTATACTAAAACGTTCGATACAGTATATTTATGGATTATGAATTGTCTATGGAGACAATGCAATGATCGTTATCAATGCTTCTTATCTTGTATATGGCCGATAGGTCTTCTGCTATTTTCCCTGGAACCATAGACTGGCATTCTGATAATATGGTAGCTTGGATGGAGGAGTGAGGATTTTGCAGACTGTACAAGGCATTGGAAAAAAACAGATGGAACTGGTTTGTCCTGCGGGAAGTTTGCCCGCATTGAAACAGGCGGTTGATTATGGTGCAGATACCGTTTATCTTGGCTTTCGGGACGCAACCAATGCTAGGAACTTCATGGGTCTGAATTTCAGCGACCAGCATGTCGAAGAAGGCATTGCCTATGCTCATGCTCGGCACCGGAAAGTCTTGCTTGCACTCAATACTTATCCATTGCCGGATACAGTCGGGCACTGGCAAAAGGCAGTTGACCGTGCAGCCCGTTTGGGTGTTGATGCAATGATTACCGCCGATCCAGGGCTAATGCGTTATGCTTATGATACCTACCCTGATCTGCGTTTGCATCTCTCTGTACAGGGTTCAGCAACGCATTATGATGCCATCAATTTCTATGCCCGGAAATTCCATATTGCCCGGGTTGTTCTGCCACGGGTCCTGTCCATTGAACAGGTCGAAATGGTAGCGCAGCATACTGATGTTGAATTGGAAGTGTTCGGTTTTGGCAGTCTCTGTGTCATGGTGGAAGGACGTTGCGCATTATCATCCTATGTCACAGGCGATGCACCTAACAACAAAGGGGTCTGTTCTCCAGCAAAGGCCGTCAAATGGGTAACAACCCCTAAAGGACTGGAATCTCGGTTAAATGGTATTCTTGTGGACCGTTACGCGGATGGAGAGAAGTCCAGTTATCCGACTGTCTGCAAAGGACGTTATCAGGTCTGTGGTGAAAGCTATTATGCGATTGAAGAACCTGCCAGCCTGAACACATTAGCACTGTTGCCCAAGCTGAAGCAGATTGGCGTTTCTGCCATCAAGATAGAAGGTCGTCAGCGCAGTCCCGCTTATGTTGCGGCAGTGACAAAGGTCTGGCGTGAAGCCTTGGACAGCTGCAATACGGATGCCGCAGGTTATCAGGTCAAACCGGCATGGGATGCTGTTCTGGCAAAGCAGTCAGAAGGACAGCAACAGACATTAGGGGCGTATCACCGTGCTTGGAAGTAATCCTGTAAAGGGACCTGAAGTGAAACTGGCACTGGGACCTGTTCAATACTATTGGCGGAAAGACAAGCTGCTGGCTTTCTATGAAGCTATTGGACAGTCGTCTGTGGATATTATTTATCTAGGCGAGACAATTTGTTCACGCAGGCATGAAATGCGGGAGGCAGACTGGCTGGTGTTGGCGGAATCACTGTCAGCGAAGGGTAAGGAAGTTATCCTGTCCACGCAGGTATTGCTGGAATCTGGCTCTCATCTGAATGCAATGCACCGGATTGTTGAAAATGGTCGTTTCATGGTAGAGGCCAATGATATGGGTGTGGCAGGATTGCTAGAGGGTGTTGGTCCGTTCATTGCTGGTCCTCATCTCAATCTCTATAACCCTGAAGCATTACAGATTGTGTCAGAACTGGGTGCTGTCCGTTGGGTCGTGCCTTTTGAGATGGGGCAGGACAGTTTGTGCCAGATGTTGTCAAGGTTGCCGGAAAATATGCAGTCCGAGGTGCTTGTTTATGGACATCTGCCTTTGGCATATTCAGCAAGATGCTTTACTGCACGGTACCATAACCTCCAAAAAGATGATTGTGGGTTCCATTGTCTGGACTATCCAGATGGCTTGTCAGTCAGTACGCATGAAGGTCAGCCTTTTCTTCTGTTCAATGGCATTCAGACACAATCCATAAAAGTTTATAATCTGATTCAGGAGATACCGCAGTTGATGACATTGGGTGTCGATGTGGTACGGATTTCTCCCCAGTCGACACATACGGTTGACATCATCAATAGTTTTAAGGATGTGATTGAAAAACGGCTTTCTCCATTGGATGGACTGGCAACTATCCAGCGTTTTATGGATGGCGAACCTTGCAATGGCTATTGGCATGGACTGCCAGGTATGGATTGGAAACCGTGAATGGTTTTGGAGAATAGGAATGAGATCATATAAAGTTCCGAAACCTATTGGTCAGGTCATGTCTTGTTTGCCATCATGGCCAGGGTCAGTGGTATTTGTTTCACTGCTCAACCAAATCTTGAAAGACAGGCTGCCGGAAGATGTTACCGAGGCCATGTTGAGTAAACAGTTCAGGATGATTGTTACCGATGCAAAGGTGAATTTCAATTTCGTCTGGACGAGAGGAGGCTTTGTTCCGGGATGGGATGATATGGAACCGGATCTGACTATTTCTGCCAGCGCACAGGATTTCTATTTGCTTGCCAGACAGGAAGAAGACCCTGATACTTTGTTTTTCAGTCGCCGCCTAGTGATGGAAGGGGATACTGAATTGGGACTGATGATCAAGAATAGTTTGGATGCCTTGGAACTGAATGTCTTTGAACTGTTGAAAGCACAGCCGGTTCAGAAAATTCAATCAATCCTGTCTGCTTTTCCTAAAAAGGGTAGCTAAGCTTTTGGAGAGATTTATATCCGTATCAACGGATAGCATCGAACCAGAAAACCAAACCTGTCGATGATGAAACGGACATGAAATGCTTCAATCAACTGGTCAGGTTCATCTGCCAAATAACCTTCTCCAACAGCTTGCTTGAAACGCATAGTCAAGCGTTTCACACCGACAGGTTGATCGTATTGGTTGGCAAATCGGGTCATTCCCGTATTGTGCATCGCTTCGATGTCAATGCCTTTCCGCCAACGGACAGCATCCATTGGAAGGCCTTGAATACCATCAGGAGTCAGGCCAGATATACACCATCTCTTGAACAAGGACAGGTCATATCCAGCTTGGTGCCTGTCGAGGTTGCAGGGTAGGAATAGTCCTATCCGTTCCGGCATTGGCGTGAGATCTCTTGATGTATCCTTATCAGGGCTTCCAGCATAAAAACCACCGTTATTCTGCCATTTTGAAAATAGAGTATTTGAAAAGGATTGGTGTCTGTTTTCATGATATCGGGCATGTTCAAAATGTTTTGGAGCGGGAATGCCCGGTAGCATTTCTCGTATGAGAGTGAAAAAACGTTGAGCAGGAATGTTGAGTGGAATACCAAAAGAAGGGAATACCCAGGAAAGCTGTGGATTGCCTGTATTTAGATAGAAATCAATGGTATGCAGGATGCGGGATTGGCTTGAAGGGGTAAAGCGTTCAAAGGAAGGAAATATCCATTGTCTGACAAGATCTCGGATTTTATCTGTTGAGGAGAGATCCATCTGGGAAAAGATTTCGATTTCCTTGTCTGTCAGGCAAGTAAGTTCTCCCAATACATCACCCAGGAATTCCCAATGAACATCTTCTATGCCGGGTTTAGGTTTTGGCGGCGGTAAATCCATCCAGTCAACAAACTTCCCCCAAGAGCGTTTGAAAAGACCGATCATGGAAAGTCCTATGGAAATCAGGTTGTTGTGTTACGGTAATCTTCTGGATCAATGCCGAGTTTTTTCAGTCTGGCGAGCAGGGTCGTACGCTTGAGTCCCAATTTCGCCGCCGCACCATATTTACCACCAATAACACCTCCACAGGCTTCCAATGCTGCAATCAATGTTTCACGGTCTGTTTCAGGTAAGGCCTTTGCTGGTGTGGTATCTGGATGGCTGGAAACCGGTATTGATGCCGTCTGTATTGGTTGGATTATCTCAGATTGATATTGAGATGCCAAATTTCGTAATCCATCAGGCGTCAGGTTCAATACATGGCCTTCATTGGTCAAGATGACAGCTCGTTCGATAACATTTTCCAGTTCCCGGATATTGCCGTACCAAGGCATACGGGACATCATGGCCAATGCATCGACGGGGATTTCTGTGATATCCCTGCCAATTTTCCTGGCAAATTTCAAAGTAAAGAACTTCGCAAGTAAAGGAATGTCAGCAACACGTTCACGCAATGGCGGTATCGTGATAGGGAAGACATTAAGCCTGTAATACAGGTCGCTCCTGAAAGTCTTGTTATTAACTTTTGACAGGAGATCGCTGTTTGTTGCTGCAATGAATCTGGTATCCACAGGGATGATTTCTGAGCCTCCCAGTCTGCGGATTTGTTTTTCCTGTAAAACACTGAGCAGTTTGGGTTGCAGTCCAATAGGCATGTCTCCAATTTCATCAAGGAACAGGGTACTGTGGTTTGCCTGTTCAAAATGCCCGATAGTGCGGTTTTGTGCACCAGTGAATGCCCCTTTTTCATGACCAAAGAGCTCATTTTCCATTAGGTCGGATGGAATGGCTGTACAGTTCATGCGGATCATTGGACGGTTTTTCCGTTTGCTGAGATTATGGATGGTTTGCGCAATCAAGCCCTTACCAGTCCCGGTTTCTCCAAGTATCAGCACAGTGGCATCATTATCCGCAACGATTTCAATTTGCCTGATGATGTCTTTGATGGCTTTGCTTTGTCCAATTAGGTCATATAACTCGCTGCTGGAAGGGATATAGGTATCCAGTGTAATGGTTTGTCCACTGGGAAAAGGTATTAGAAGACTATTGTTTTTTGAAAGGATTGTATCCAGTACCAATGTAATACGCAGGGCAACTTTTTCCAGGACATTGATAGCTTCCAAGGAAAAACTGTCTTGGGTAAAACTGCCGACTGCAAGAACGCCGATGACTTCATCACCAGACATCAGCGGAAAATCAAGCAGGGAAAGTAGTTTTTCAATCGGGGTCTTGTAT
>CAVERB010000092.1:0-4868 GCA_963618105.1 Oxalobacter sp.
CCTCTATCCCATCGTCTCATGACTGGCATGTTTACCCCATCATGCCGCTTTCCTGCCATCTGCATCCGTTTTTGCCCGGTAAAGACTTTCCAATGCCCGGCGGTATTCATGCGGGAACACTTTCACAAAATGTCCCCGACAATTCGACCAGTCTTCAAGCAGCCTGCGGGCTGTCATACTGCCTGTATAGGTGAAATGATTTTCAATCAGATGTTTCAAGATGGCCTCATCCGTCTGAGGATTGCTGTCACGGGTCATCCGATGCCAATTTTCCAGATTGCCTTCCGATTCCTGATCGAAATAGGACTTGACTGGTTCAAGCGCCACCATCGAGAGATTGCATTTCCGTTCTAAATTCCTGTCCGGATCATAGACATAGGCAATCCCGCCTGACATGCCTGCCGCAAAGTTGCGTCCGGTTTCTCCCAACACAACCACTGTACCGCCTGTCATATATTCACAGCCATGATCACCGCAGCCTTCCGTCACGGCAACAGCGCCGGAATTACGGACAGCAAAACGTTCTCCCGTAATCCCATAGAAATAGGCCTCACCGGCAATAGCGCCATACAGTACGGTATTGCCGGCAATCATATTTTGCTCCGGCTGTCCACGGAACTGGTTATGCGGGCGGACAATCAGACGTCCTCCAGACAATCCTTTACCGACATAATCGTTTGCATCTCCAACCAGATCCAGAGTGATGCCATGTGCAAGGAATGCACCAACCGACTGGCCAGCTGTTCCCTGCAGCTGGATATGGATGGTGTCATCCGGCAACCCTGAATGGCCATAACGCCGGGCAACTTCTCCGGAGAGCATGGCGCCTACGCTACGATCCGCATTGCGGATTGGATAGATGAAAGAAACTTTCTCCTGGCTTTCCAACGCAATCGCTGACTGCAGGATCAGGCGGTGGTCAATGGCTTTCTCCAGGCCATGATCCTGGGATTCCTGATGCAGTCTTGGCACTGAGCCGTCAGCCTCTGGTTTATGGAACAGACGGCTGAAATCCAGACCGGCCTCTTTCCAGTTGGCAACTGCCCGGGTCTTTTCCAGCAGATCGACACGCCCTATCAGCTCATCGTATCGACGGATACCAAGCTGTGCCATGATCTGCCGCATTTCTTCTGCAACAAAGAACAGGTAATTAACAATATATTCCGGCTTACCCTTGAATTTCTTACGCAGCTCAGGGTCTTGTGTCGCAACACCAACAGGACAGGTATTCAGATGGCATTTGCGCATCATGATACATCCCTGGGTGACTAGCGGCGCTGTCGCAAAACCGACTTCATCAGCGCCCAGGATGGCCGCAATCACCACGTCACGCCCTGTTTTCATCTGACCATCAGCCTGGATACGAACCCGCCCACGCAGGTTGTTCAGGACCAGTGTCTGCTGGGTTTCTGCCAGACCGATTTCCCATGGAGACCCTGTATTCTTGATGGAAGACAATGGCGATGCGCCCGTACCGCCATCATGGCCTGAAATTACAATATGGTCAGCTTTTGCCTTTGCCACCCCTGCTGCAACGGTACCAACCCCTATTTCAGCAACCAGCTTGACCGAGACTGTTGCACGCGGATTGACATTCTTCAAGTCATGAATCAGTTGTGCCAGGTCTTCAATCGAGTAAATATCGTGATGCGGCGGCGGGGAAATCAAGCCAACACCCGGCACTGAGAAACGCATGCTTGCGATATATTCCGAAACTTTCTGCCCCGGCAGATGACCGCCCTCACCCGGCTTGGCACCTTGCCCCATCTTGATCTGTATCTCATCTGCAGAATTCAGATATTCAGCCGTCACTCCAAAACGGCCGGATGCTACCTGTTTAATGCGGGAACGCAGGGAATCCCCTTCCTGGAGTTCAATATCCGCCATTATCCTATCCTTGCCCAGAATGGATTGCAGGGTTTCTCCTTGCCTGATCTTCTGGCCAGCTTGTTCCCGTTGATACCGGCGGGGGTCTTCCCCCCCTTCGCCTGTATTGGACTTACCGCCGATACGGTTCATCGCAACCGCCAGGGAAGCGTGGGCTTCTGCACTGATTGACCCCAACGACATTGCTCCGGTTGCAAAACGCTTGACAATTTCCTTTGCCGGTTCCACCTCTTCAATCGCAATCGCCTTGGCAGGATCAAATTTGAATTCAAACAGTCCCCGCAAGGTCATCTGACGTTTGGACTGGTCATTGATGATCTGGGCATATTCCTTATAGGTCGCATAACTGTTTGTTCGGGTAGAATGCTGCAGTTTTGCAATGGCATCAGGCGTGAACATATGGTTTTCACCCTGTTTGCGGAAAGCATATTCCCCGCCGACAGCCAGGAAACGAATCGACATCTCACGAGACTTGAACGCTTTTTGATGTTGAAGCAAACATTCTTCCGCTATTTCAAAGATTCCAATCCCTTCCACACTGGAAGCGGTTCCTTTGAAATATTTCTCAACCAGCATGGTCGATAGTCCAATCGCTTCAAAAATCTGGGCACCGCAGTATGAACGGTAGGTTGAAATGCCCATCTTTGACATGATTTTCAGTAGCCCTTTGTTGATGGCTTCGATGAAATTCGACTGGGCTTTTTCCGGTGTCAGTTCGGCAGACAGACGTGGCGCAAGCATTGTCAAGGTTTCAAGTGCCAAATACGGATGAACCGCTTCTGCACCATATCCGGCAAGCAGCGCAAAATGATGCGTTTCTTTGGCAGAACCCGTTTCTACCACCAGTCCCGTAGATCCCCTAAGCCCTTTTGCCACCAAATGCTGATGGACAGCGGATGTCGCCAACAAGGCAGGAACCGCCAGACTGTCAGGCCCTACCTTACGATCAGAGACAATCAAAATATTGTGGCCGGAACGGACAGCATCCACTGCCTCAGCACACAACGATGCCAGATGCGCTTCTATTCCTTCTTTGCCCCATCCCACCGGGTAGCAGATATTCAGCTCATAAGAACGGAATTTGCCATTGGTATAGGCATCAATATTACGGATGCTCGCCATTTCATCAAAACCCAATACCGGCTGTGACGCTTCCAGCCGCATCTGCGGATTAACATTGTTGGTATCCAAGGGATTGGGTTTGGGACCGATATAAGACAGCAGCGACATGATGATCGATTCCCGGATTGGATCGACCGGCGGGTTCGTGACCTGTGCAAAAGACTGCCGGAAATAGTTATATAAGGGTTTTGGCTGATTAGACAGGATTGCCAAAGAAGCGTCATTCCCCATGGAACCGATGGCTTCTTCTGCTGTCAATGCCATCGGCGGCAGGATGATTTTCAGATCTTCCTGCGTATATCCGAAAGCTTCCTGGCGCTGTATCAAAGGCACCTCTGAAACCACCTTTTCATGCGCTTGCACTTTCAGGTCATGCAGTTTGATACAGACTGAATTGGTCCATGCACGGTAAGGACGGGCGTTGGCATAGATATCCTTGATTTCCTTGTCATCAATGATGCGTCCTGCTTCCATATCAATCAGGAACATCTTTCCCGGTTCCAGACGCCATTTTCTGACAATTTTTGTCTCAGGAATCGGCAATACACCGGTTTCAGAAGCCATGACCACCAAATCATCATCCGTAATGACATAACGGGCAGGCCGCAAGCCATTCCTGTCCAGCACGCCGCCTATCTGGCGGCCATCTGTAAACGCCATGGCAGCAGGACCATCCCAAGGTTCCATCATCGCTGCATGATATTCATAGAATGCCCGACGATTATCCGGCATCAGGGAACTGTTTTCCCATGCCTCGGGAATCATCATCATCATCGCATGTGCCAATGGATAGCCCGACATGACCAGCAGTTCCAGTGCATTATCGAAACAAGCCGTGTCAGACTGTCCTTCATACATCAATGGATACAGCTTTTGCAGGTCATCCCCCAGGACAACCGAATCCATCATTTCTTCACGGGCACGGAACCAATTGAAATTGCCTTTCACCGTATTGATTTCACCATTATGGGCAATCAGACGGTAAGGGTGCGCCAATGGCCATTCGGGAAAGGTGTTTGTCGAAAAACGCTGGTGGACCATGGCAAGCGCAGAGATACAGCGTTCATCTTGCAGATCTTTGTAATATTCCTGGACCTGATCGACCAACAGCAGTCCCTTATAGACAACCGTACGGGCAGACATTGAAGGGACGAAGAATTCCTTGCAATGCTTCAGATCCAATGCCTGAATGGCATGTCCCGCAGATTTGCGGATAACAAACAGTTTACGCTCCAGGGCATCAGTCACCATCGTATCCGGACCGCGACCGATAAAAACCTGACGGATAACAGGTTCCTTTTCCTTGACCCGCGGAGACATTGGCATCTCTGTATTCACAGGAACGTCACGCCACCCCAAGACAATTTGCTTTTCTGCACGGACAGCACGTTCGATTTCTTTTTCACAGGCCAGGCGTGACGCATGTTCCTTTGGCAGGAAAATCATCCCTACCCCATATTCCCCTGGAGGAGGCAATATCACACCCTGTTCCGCCATTTCCTCACGGTAGAACCTGTCCGGAATCTGGATAAGGATACCGGCACCATCACCCATCAGCTTATCAGCACCAACGGCCCCGCGATGATCCAGATTTTTCAGGATCAACAGTCCCTGCTCGATGATCGAATGGCTCTTGACACCCTTGATATGGGCAACAAACCCAACACCACAGGCATCATGTTCATTCGAAGGATTATAAAGACCTTGCCCGCTCATACAGCCTCCATTAGTCCATAACATGCAATGAGAACAGGTTAATATGGCTTTTTAAATCTGACAACAAAAAATAATGGGGTCAGTGTCAATTATTAAAATGCTATCGTTAAGTAATCACAAGTAATAGGGACATAGTAATTAAA
>CAVERB010000093.1:0-17871 GCA_963618105.1 Oxalobacter sp.
TGTACCGGGAACTGCGTGAAGAAACAGGATTGAAGCGTGAACATGTTGAAATCATTGGCCGTACGCAGAACTGGCTGCGTTATGATGTCCCGCTTCACTTCATCAGGCGTGAGATAAGAGGGCATTATCGGGGGCAGAAACAGATCTGGTTTCTGTTGCGTATGTTGGGACGAGATACAGATGTTGATCTAAGCGGTGTCTCTGAAACTCCTGAATTCGATGCATGGCGATGGCATCAGTATTGGGTGCCGCTTGATGTCGTCATTGAATTCAAGCGTAATGTCTATATGAGAGCATTGCAGGAACTTTCACAGTTTCTGGAACCCGTGCCTGAAATGGATAAGGCATTAGGGTATTACACTGAGGCAGCAAAACCCGGATCCAGACAATTCAAAAAGATTGCTACCTCAAAACAGAACAAACAGCAGGTGAAGCATGATGGCAGAAAAAAAGGCAAGTGACCGTTTCCTATATGGCTTGAAGGGACTGACAATCCTGCTGTTGATGTCATTCAGTCTCCAGGCGATGGCAGATATTGTCATCTTTGGCGATACCGGATGGCCAGACGATGAAGCAGAAGACGATAAACCCAGGGAATTTAGAGTATTACCGGTTGTTCTGCCAGCCTATCCCCAGGAATCCGATCTGTTGTCATTTGAAATTGGTCCTACCCAGACCCAGCAGTTTTTCCTTGATGCAAAATCCATCTCCATCAGCGGAGAGGATGAAGTCCGGTACACGTTGGTTGCCAAAAGCATGTCAGGTGCAGTCAATGTCAGTTACGAAGGACTACGCTGCGCAAGCAAGGAGTATCGACGGTTTGCCTATGCCGATAAGAAAGGGGAATGGACAATGTCCAAAAATGAAAAATGGCGCCCCATCAATTGGTATGCCGCCAACCGCCCCCGTGCAGTGCTATGGCTGGATTATTTCTGTGATGCAGCTCATATTGAAGGACCTGCTGAAGTGATTGTTGATCGTATCAGGTACAACAGACCGCTTCAGAAAGAAAACAAATACAATGCCGGTTAAGCTTGGAGCACAATCATATTGTCGCGATGGATCAGTTCCTGGTCGCCTTTATATCCTAATATCTTGACGATATCTGCTGATTTATGCCGGGCAATCAGGGATGCTTCGCTGTAAGAGTAATTTGCCAGTCCACGGGCGATTTCATGTCCGTCTCCATCAATACATGAAATAATCTCACCACGGGCAAATTCGCCTTCCACACGAATAACTCCGATAGGCAGCAATGACTTGCCTTCTCTCAGGATTTTCTGGACAGCGCCCTCATCAAGGAAGACCCTGCCTGCTGTCTGAAGATGATCTACCATCCATTGCTTTCTTGCCTGCAGGTGGCTGGCAGGTGCCAGTAATTGAGTTCCAATCATTTCCCCTGCTGCGAGCCGGGTCAATACATTGGCTTCACGTCCCCAGGCAATCACCGTATGAGCTCCGGAACGGGCAGCCCGTTTTGCTGCCAGAATCTTCGTTAACATCCCGCCGCTGCCAATACCAGAACCTGCACCGCCAGCCATCTTTTCCAGTTCAGGATCTCCCGCACGGGCAGTCTGAACCAATGTTGCCTCAGGGTCTTTACGGGGATCTGCCGTGAACAGCCCTTTTTGATCCGTCAGGATGACCAAGGCATCTGCTTCAATCAGGTTGGCAACCAAGGAACCTAATGTATCGTTGTCACCGAATTTGATTTCATCGGTGACGACCGTATCATTCTCATTGATGATTGGAATGACATTCAGACGGAACAATGTCATCAGGGTTGCCCGTGCGTTCAGATAACGGGTTCTGTCTGCCAGGTCAGCATGGGTCAGCAAAACCTGGGCGGTATTCAACCCATAACGGTCGAAACTGGTCTGGTAAATCTGGGCAAGTCCCATCTGTCCTACTGCAGCACAGGCCTGCAGTTCATTGACTTCCACAGGCCGGCTTTTGAACCCCAGTTTCAACATTCCTTCAGCAATGGCACCAGAACTGACCAGAATGATTTCCTTTCCCTGTGCATGCAGTTCGGCAATCTGCTTTGCCCATGTCGCTACAGCAGCAAGGTCAAGGCCATGGCCATCATTGGTTACCAATGAAGAACCGACTTTAATAATAATGCGTTTAGCATTTTGAATGACAGAACCCATTTGTTCTCTCCCACAGAGACTGGCAATTATCCAAGCGGTTTGAAACGAGGATCATCGGGTAAAACGGAATCAATATTGCGTGCTTCTTCCATGATTCCGGTTTTCCCATCACGTTTTTCCTGAAGGTGCAGCGCTTCAAAATAGCGGTAAACCGCCTCCATCAATTCTGAACATCCGGCTTTTGTATAAGCGGAAATCTCAAAGACAGGCCCTTTCCATTGCAGACGGGAAACAATATCCTCAATCCGCTGCTGTCGGGTTTCTTCAGGAATCAGGTCCAGCTTGTTCAGGACGAGCCAACGGGGTTTTGCCGCCAGTTCCTTATCATATTTTGCCAGCTCTTCTGCCAAGGCCTTTGCCTCGGCAACAAGATCTGATGTTTCCTCAAAAGGCGATGCGTCAATGACATGCAGTAGCAAGCGGGTGCGCTGCAAGTGACGGAGGAATTGATGCCCCAATCCAGCTCCTTTTGCTGCACCTTCAATCAATCCGGGGATGTCTGCAATCACAAAACTCTTTTCATGACCGATCCTGACAACGCCCAGGTTTGGCTGGAGTGTCGTGAATGGATAATCAGCAATTTTCGGGCGAGCATTGGATACAGCAGAAATCAATGTCGATTTTCCGGCATTCGGCATTCCCAGAAGCCCGACATCCGCAAGGACTTTCAATTCAAGGCGCAGTTCAAGACGTTCCCCAGGCTTGCCATCAGTTTTCTGGCGTGGTGTGCGGTTTGTTGAACTCTTGAAATGGATATTGCCCCAACCGCCTTCTCCGCCTTTTGCCAACAGATGGCGCTGACCATTTTCAATGAGGTCAGCGATAACCGTACCTGTATTCCGGTCAGAAATGACTGTACCGACAGGCATTCGGAGCACAATGTCATCGGCCCCCTTGCCATAACAGTCGGATCCGCGTCCATTCTCCCCGTTTTTTGCACGGTACAGCTTGACATAGTGAAAATCGATGAGAGTGTTCACGTTATTGTCTGCAACGGCCCAGATACTGCCGCCTCTGCCACCATCACCGCCATCTGGCCCACCCATCGGTCGAAATTTCTCACGGTTGAAAGAAGCAACACCGTTTCCGCCATTGCCAGCAATGACTTCGATTTTCGCTTCATCAATGAATTTCATAAAAGCATCCTGCAGATAATGAAAAGGCCCTGCCTTTGTCGGCAGAGCCATCATGTCCAGACGCAAACCCCACAGGGAATCTGTCAGGAAACATCAGACCAAGAAATCAACAGCCTTTCGTTTCTCCGCCAACCTGCTTCTTTATACTGCTTCAGCAGGAACAACGGTTGCATAATGTTTCTTGTCTGCACCCTTGACAGCAAACTTCACGGTGCCGCCAACCAAGGCAAACAGGGTATGATCCTTACCCATACCGACATTTTCGCCAGGATGGATTTTGGTGCCGCGCTGACGCATGATGATGCCACCAGCATTGATGGACTGACCGCCATAAACCTTGACGCCCAGACGCTTGGATTCGGATTCACGTCCATTGCGGGTGGTGCCGCCCCCTTTTTTATGTGCCATTTTAAGACTCCAGAATTAAGTTTTTCAAACCGGCGCAGCCTTTGGCTGCATTGTCCGGCAGTAATCAAGCATTGATGGAAACAATTTCCAGTTCAGTATAGTTCTGACGATGTCCCTGACGTTTCTGGTAATGCTTACGTCTGCGCATCTTGAAAATCTTGACTTTTTTATGACGACCTTCAGAAACAACCTTTGCCAGAACCGTTGCACCTTCAACCAAGGGAGTGCCGATGCGAATAGATTCGCCTTCGCCAACTGCCAAGACCTGGTCAAGAGTGATTTCGGATCCAACTTCCGCAGGTATCTGTTCTACTTTATATTTTTCGCCGGCGATGACTTTATACTGTTTGCCGCCGGTTTTTATGACCGCGTACATGGAAACTCCATCAATAAAACAATGTTGAAAAACCTGAAAAATCAGGACGGAAAAGAGTAAACATCGAATTATATAGAAATCTCCTGGAAAGTCAAAGCATTAAGTGTTGGATTACTAAGAGACCGGACAGTAAAAAGTGACCGGTAATGTAAAAAAACCAACAGCAGGGAGATATAATGCCCTCCCATGAACTTCCTGAAGACGTTTTTCTCCGTTTCTGCATTTACCCTGCTTTCCCGCATCACAGGCTTGATACGGGAACTGCTGGTGGCAAAGGCATTTGGCGCATCTGGTTTGACCGATGCGTTTTTTGTCGCATTCCGGATTCCCAACCTGTTGAGAAGACTCTTTGCGGAAGGCGCGTTCTCACAGGCGTTTGTTCCGATTCTGGCGGAATACACCAATCAGAAAGACAAAACAGAGACAAAGCAGCTGGTTGACAAGGTTGCCACCGCATTGGCATGGACACTGATCTTGGTCTGTATCCTTGGGATCGCCTTTGCGAATTATGTTGTCTATGCCATTGCGACAGGACTTGACAGCAATGCGGAAATCTTCAGTACCTCTGTTCTGATGACCCAGATCATGTTCCCCTATATCCTGTTCATGTCATTGGTTGCTCTGGCAGGCGGGATCCTCAATACAAACCGTGAATTCAGGATTCCGGCGTTTACCCCGGTTCTGCTGAACATTTCATTCATTATTGCCTCACTTTTTGTCGCGCCATTGCTGGAAAGACCGATATTGGCATTGGCAGGAGCCGTTTTTGTCGGTGGGTTGCTTCAGTTGGCGATTCAGGTTCCCTGGTTGAAAAAAATTGGCATGCTGCCCCGTATTTCCTTCAATATCCTGGACGCATTCCGTAATTCGGGAGTCCGCCGGATCATCGGGCAGATGATTCCTGCCATCTTCGCTTCATCAGTGGCGCAGATCAGCCTGATGATTAATACCAACATCGCATCCCGGCTGACGCATGGCAGTGTTTCCTGGATTTCTTATGCAGACCGCTTGATGGAATTTCCGAACGCCCTGCTGGGGGTGGCGCTGGGTACCATCCTGTTGCCCAGTCTGTCCAAGGCCCATGCAGGCAATGATACAAAAGAATACTCATCCTTACTGGACTGGGGATTGCGCATGACACTAATGCTGGCAATGCCTGCTGCGGTTATGTTGATGACGCTGCCGATTCCCTGTACCACAACCCTGTTCCATTATGGACGTTTCAGTGCCTTGGATGTTGCGATGACTGCCAGATCTCTGGTTGCTTATGGCGTCGGTCTGACAGGGCTTGTCTTGATTCGTGTACTGGCTCCAGCATTCTATGCTCGCCAGGACATCAAGACACCTGTCAAAATTGGGATATTTACCCTGATCATCACGCAAGTGCTCAATTTCCTGTTTGTGCCGATCTTTGACCATGCAGGTCTGTCGCTGTCCATTGGGCTGGCAGGCTGTGCCAATGCCTTGATCCTCTATATCATGTTGCTGAAACGGGGCATTTACAAACCTCAAAAGGGATGGGGATTCTTCTTTATCCGCGTGGTGGCTGCATTGATCCTGCTGGCAGGCGCTTCTTTATGGATTGCTGACCAGTTTGACTGGATCGGCATGAAATCCCAGCCATTCATGCGTATCGGTGCCATGGCGCTTGTCATGGTTTTTTGTGGCATTGTCTATTTTGGTTCCCTGTTTGCCATGGGATTTCGCGTAAGGGATTTTCTGCGCAGAACCAAGTGATTCTCCAGAGAACACTGCCAGCATGATTTCCCTGCCAGCAGGTTATCCTGCGGTTTTTGCTTCCAGTTCTTCCCAACGCGCCATACAAGCCATCAATTCTTCCTCAATCTCAACAAATCGCTGATTGAGTCGGATTCCTTCATTACTGCCGCCGGCATAGATAGCAGGGTCATTCAGCCGTTGGGAAAGTTGTTCCTGTTCACATTCCAGTGATGCGATCTTTGCAGGCAGAGCATCCAGTTCGCGCTGATCCTTGTAACTGAGCTTTTTGCGTTGTCTGATGGCTGTTTTGGAAGGAAGGGCAGGCTTCCCGGCATCTGGTCTGCGATTTGATGCCTTGGCTTTTGCGGCAACAGCTTCTGGTGCAGGACGGGTGCGTTCCCAGTCGCTGTATCCACCCGCATATTCGCGCCAAAGTCCTTCTCCCTCTGCTGCAATGACCTGAGTCACGACATTGTCCAGGAAAGCACGATCATGGCTGACCAGAAAAACCGTGCCGTCATAATCCAGGAGCAGTGATTCAAGCAGTTCCAGCGTATCAATATCCAGGTCATTGGTCGGCTCATCCAGTACCAGGACATTAGCGGGACGGGCAAACAGACGGGCAAGCAGCAGCCGGTTTTTTTCGCCGCCTGAACAGGAAGAAACAGGTGAACGGGCGCGATCAGGCGTGAAAAGAAAATCAGAAAGATAACTCATCACATGTTTTCGCTGACCGCCGACCTCAACATATTCACTGCCAGGGGAAATCGTATCAATCAGCGTGTCATTGTCATTGAGCTGAGCACGCATCTGGTCAAAATAAGCAATCTGCAAGCGGGTTCCCAAACGCACTGTGCCAGCATCAGGCGGGATTTCACCGAGGATCATTTTCAGCAAAGTGGTTTTCCCGATACCATTCGGACCAATCACCCCAACTTTGTCTCCTCGTAGAATGATGTCTGAGAAATCCTTGACAATCGGACGATTGCCAAACGATTTGCAGACATTTGTCAGCTCTGCAACCAGCCGTCCGGAGCGCTCACCGGAAGACAAAGATAACCGCACCTGTCCCTGGCGTTCCCGCCGCGCAGCTCGTTCGAGCCGGAGGGCTTTCAGGCGTCTTACCCGACCTTCATTCCGGGTACGGCGGGCTTCGATGCCTTTGCGAATCCAGACTTCTTCCTGGGCAAGGAATTTGTCGAACTTGGCATGTTCAATGGCCTCCACCTCCAGTTGCTTTGCCTTGGCTGCCTTATAAGCGCTGAAATTGCCAGGATAAGCATACAGTTTTCCCCGGTCCAGTTCCACGATACGGGTAGCGATATTGTCCAGGAAACGACGGTCATGCGTAATGAAAACCAAGCTGCCATGAAATTCTTTCAAGATATTTTCGAGCCAGAGGATTGATTCGAAATCCAGATGGTTTGTCGGTTCATCCAGCATCAGCAGATCAGGTTCGCCAACCAGCCCTCTGGCAAGGGCAACCCGTTTATATTGACCGCCAGAAAGACTGCCTATCCGGTCATCACGATTCAGGGACAGGCGGTCCAAGATATTTTCGACACGGTGGTTCAGGTTCCAGGCATTAGTGGCATCCAATTGGCTTTGCAGTGCCATGAAACGCTCCAGCGTTTTGGTATTGTTGTCCTTTTCCAGACTGGCAGCAAGCATCTGATATTCATCCATCAGGCCGTGGATTTCATCCAGGGCGGCGGACACCACTTCAAAAACCGTCTTGTCTTCAGGATAACGAGGGGACTGCTCAACATAAGCAATCGAAAGGTCCTGTTGGATATTCAGGAACCCATCATCCAGTTCAGCCTGCCCTGCAAGGACTTGCAATAAGGAAGATTTGCCTGTGCCATTCCGGCCGATAAGACCGATTTTTTCACCGGCTTCCATGGAGAATCCGGCATGGTCCAGCATCGGGTAATGCCCGAAAGCAAGCTGTGCGTCCCAAAGCGTAATAATAGCCATGATGAAACCGTTGAAAACCGAAAGCATGAATATTGTACAGAGGTCTGAAAGGAAAATGATGCTTCCTGCCCTCGTATTGCTGGCGTGCTTGATGTAGAATACCCTCTCCTGAGCGTCTCGCCATAGTACAATGGATAGTACGCATGCCTCCTAAGCGTGTGATGCAGGTTCGATTCCTGCTGGCGGGACCATCAAGCAGTAACAAGCCGTCTTATGACGGCTTTTTTCTTATAAAAATCAAAGTGCTGCGAGATTCTTGCAGGCAGGTTTTTTGTTCATCGGTTTTTCTTGGATGTTTCTGGTTCTCAACAGGTCTGCTGGCGACCTGACGGGTTCAAATGGAAAGTCTTCTTAAACGGGATTGTTCTGGCTGAAAATTGACATAGGTCAACGGTGTTTCCAGCCTTATCAGGCATACTTCCAATTGACGTTTTTTGACGTTTACATCAAAACTAACCAAAGAAAGGTATTACTCATGAGTAACGAAGAAAATGTAGAATTGACTGATGGCTTCCATCTGTTGATTGATGTCCTGAAAGACAATGGTATCGACACCATGTACGGTGTTGTCGGTATTCCTATCACCAACCTGGCACGTCTGTGGCAGGAAGATGGTCAGAAGTTCTACAGCTTCCGTGCTGAACAGCACGCTGGTTATGCAGCATCTATCGCTGGTTACATCCAGGGTAAACCAGGCGTAGCTTTGACCGTTTCCGCACCAGGCTTCCTGAATGGTGTTACCGCTCTGGCACACGCAACCACCAACTGCTTCCCAATGCTGTTGCTGTCTGGTTCTTCTGAACGTGACATCGTTGACCTGCAGCAGGGTGACTATGAAGAAATGGATCAGTTCCAGATCGCGAAACCACATTGTAAAGCTTCTTATCGTATCAACAGCATCCGTGATATTCCTATCGGTATCGCACGTGCAATGCGTACCGCACTGACTGGCCGTCCAGGTGGTGTCTATGTTGACCTTCCTGCACGTCTGTTCGGTCAGACCATGCCTCTGGCTGAAGCAAATGCACTGCGCTTCACCCCAGCTCCTATCGGTGGTGCAGCAGCAGCAGATGCAGACGTTGCACGTGCTGCAGCAGTTATTAAAGCTGCTAAGAAACCAGTTGCTGTCATCGGTAAAGGTGCTGCTTATGCACGCGCTGAAGCTGAAGTCAAGGCTTTCATCGAAGAAACTGGCATCCCATTCCTGCCAATGGGCATGGGCAAAGGTACCATTCCTGACAATCACCCACTGTCTGCAGCTGCAAACCGTGCACGCGCACTGGCAGGCTGCGACGTATGTATCCTGATTGCTGCTCGTCTGAACTGGCTGATGCAGCATGGTAAAGGCAAGACCTGGGGCAATGAACTGAAGAAATATGTCCAGTTCGATGTACTGGCTCAGGAAATCGACTCCAACCAGCCAATCGCTGCGCCAGTTGTTGGTGACGTTAAAGTTACCCTGCCACAGGTTACCGCTGCTGTTAAAGGCTACAAAGCTCCAGCTGACTGGTGCAAGGAAATCTTTGACAAGGTTGCAGCTAACAAGGAAAAACTGGCTGTCAAGCTGACCACCTACAACGGTGGCGAAATGAACTACCAGAACTCCCTGAATGTTGTCAAGGAATACATCGCTGCTAATCCAAATGTCAACCTGGTCAACGAAGGTGCAAACGCTCTGGACAACACCCGTATGGTTGTTGACATCCTGCAGCCACGCCGTCGTCTGGACACCGGTACCTGGGGTGTTATGGGTATTGGTATGGGTTACTGCGTTGCAGCAGCTACCACCACATCTGACCCAGTCATCGCAGTTGAAGGTGACTCCGCATTCGGCTTCTCCGGTATGGAAATTGAAACCATCACCCGTTATCAGCTGCCAGTTACCATCATCGTCATGAACAACGGTGGTATCTACAAGGGTAACGAAGCGGATACCGGCGGTCAGATTTCCTGTACCCGTCTGGGCCGTGTACGTTACGACCTGATGATGGAAGCGCTTGGTGGTAAAGGCTATCTGGCCAACAACCCAACCGAGCTGAAGGCTGCTCTGGAAGAAGCTGTTGCTTCCAAGAAACCATGCTTGATCAACGCTATGATTGACCCAGACGCTGGTGTTGAATCTGGCCGTATCAAGAGCCTGAACGTTGTTTCCAACATCGGTAAAAAGAAATAATCAACCCTGTTGATTATTGATTGGATCCGCATTCCCCAGCTTTCGGGCTGGGGTGGAGACAAGTTCAAAACCCCTTAAGTTCGCTTAAGGGGTTTTTTCATGAGAGTGGTACAGTATGTTCGTTTAAAAGTGTTCAGACAGACGGACACGGAGACTGGGAAAAGATGTTTGAATGGATCAAGTCAATGCTGATTAAACGGAAATCAATCGAAAAAGAAGCGTCACGGTATCGTCCTTCTTCTGGAAACAAGCGCATCCGTCTTGCGCCAGTCACCTTGTCGGAAAGTGCTGGTATTCGTTACCTGCATTTTGGAACTGAATGGATCCAGGGGGCGATGCGGATCCGTAAGCCTTACCAGCTTGTCCTGTCCTACAGTCATAAAATGGTTGCCTGGATGCTGTTCAACCGTCATCCCCAGCAAATTGCCCAACTGGGCTTGGGATCAGCATCCTTGACAAAATTTGGTTATACGACTTTTCCGAACAGCGTTACCCATGTTGCAGAAATCAACCCGGAAGTCATTGCCATCTGCCATAGCATGTTTGCGCTGCCGCCTGACAATGAACGGCTGCATGTCCATCTGGGCAATGCCTTAGATTTTGTCAAAGAGGCAACATACACAGGAATATTCGATATCATGCATGTTGATCTCTATGATGCCGAGTCAAGGGGACCTGTACTGGATACGCCAGCATTCTATGCAGACTGTTGCCGATGTTTGAAAGAGGACGGCATCATGGCAGTCAACCTGTTTGGCGAAGTCCCCAGTTATGACAAGAACATCAGGGCGATCAAACAGTCTTTCCGGGAAGTTGTTGCGATGTCTCCGATTCCTGAGGGCAATGTCATTGTTCTGGCATTCAAGAAAAAGCCTGTTATTGATTGGGCATATCTGGATGCAGAAGCCGCCCGAATCAAGACAGAAACCGGTCTTCCAACATGTCAGTGGATAAAAGATTTCAAGAAAATCTGGAAAAAATAAACGAAAATAGGCGAAGTTGTTGTAATTTAAAATTAATCTGTATAAGAAGGCACCATAATGGAACCCAGAAAAAAGTGGCAAAAGATGCCACTTTTTCCACAAAAGAAACAGCTTAGAAGCAGTGTTCTTGAGCAGGGAAAGAGCCCTCTTTCACTGCCATGACATATGTTTTGATGGCTTCTTCAATGGAAGCGCTTCCAGCCATGAAATTCCGGACAAAACGGGCTTTTCTGCCAGGATAAACATTCAGCATATCGTGCATGACAAGTACTTGACCGGAACAATCTGGTCCCGCTCCGATGCCGATAGTTGGAATATTGACAGCTTCAGTGACAGATTTGCCCAGGCTGGCAGGGATTGCCTCAAGCACCATCATCGAAGCCCCGGCTTCAGCTACTACTTTTGCATCCGCAGTAACCTGGGCGGCACCATCCAATGACTTGCCTTGAACACGGTAGCCGCCAAACCTGTTGACGGACTGGGGCGTCAGTCCAACATGACCGCAAACAGGAATACTGCGTTCAACCAGATAGCGAATAGTATCGGCAACCAGAATACCGCCTTCCAGTTTCACCATATGGGCACCCGCCCGGATCAGCTTGACGGCATTGGCATAAGCGGTTTCCTTGTCAGGATAAGTGCCAAAAGGCATGTCAGTAACAATCAGTGCCGTCTTATTGCCCCGGGCAACGCAGGAGGTGTGGTAAACCATTTCCTCAATCGAAACCGGCAGTGTGGAATCCAGTCCCTGACAGACCATGCCCAATGAATCACCGATCAGCAGGGTTTCAACGCCGCACTGATCCATCAGCGCTGCAAAGCTGGCATCATAACAGGTTAGCATCGTGATCTTTTCCCCGTTCTGATACAACTTCGCGATCGTATTCGTGGTAATGGACTTACGTTCCTGCAGATAGTTAGCCATGTAAACCTCAACAATGAAAGGGAACAACTGAAGGCGAATGATGCCTGCTTTTTAACGTCCTGTCACGCTGTCGTGTCAATATTATGAGCGAAAGATGAAATATACCGCCCCGACAAGGCAAAGTGCTGCCCAGAGATAGTCCGTCTTGAAAGGCTGATCCATATAAATCATGGCAAATGGGACGAAAACACTGAGCGTGATGACTTCCTGCAGAATCTTGAGCTGTGCAAGGCTGAATGCTTGGAAACCGATACGGTTTGCAGGTACCTGGAGGAGATATTCGCAGAGTGCAATGCCCCAGCTGATGAAAGCAGCAATGTACCAGGGTTTTGACGAAAGGTTCCTTAAATGACCATACCATGCAAACGTCATGAAAACATTAGACATGACAAGCAGACCTGCGGTCTGGAGGAAAACAGGAATATTGAACATAAAGACCTCAAAAACAGAACGGTTGGAGTTGATGGATCCGTTGGTTAGCCACAGCATCAACGAACCCTGCCGCAAGTCCTTTGCCTGGAATCACAACGGCAGGGGCAATCTCAATCAAGGGAAGCAAGACAAACGCCCGTTCATGCATACGGGGATGCGGCAATGTCAGACGAGGAGTATCACATTGTTTCGCATTGAACAGTAGCAAGTCGAGGTCCAGTGTCCGCGGCGCATTGGGATAAGGGCGTTCCCGACCAAAATCCTTTTCAATCTGCATTAAGATATCAAGCAACTGGCCTGCATTCAAAGATGTCGATAAGCAAACAACGGCATTGATATAATCGTCCCCGGAAGCACCAATGGGCGCTGTCCTGTAAGGTGATGAAACAGTCTTCACCCGAATCTGGTCAGTATTGTCCAGCGCAGCAATGGCATCTTTGACCTGCTGCAGGGCATTGCCGAGATTGGCACCAAGACCGATATAGGCGGTATTTTTTAGCATATCAGGCAGAAGCAGGAGCTGTTTCAGCAGGTGGAGATTCAGTACCTGATGCTGAAGGACGCCGTTTACGCCGACGCCGTCTTTTCCGGCTGCGGCTGTTTTCAGCAGCCCGCATTGAAAGGGATTCCAGCAAAGACTGTCGTTCTTCCGCAGAACCTGCCACAAATGCTTTCCACCATTCTCCGGTTTCCATATCCAAGTCACCGGCTTCACAACGAATCAGCAGGAAATCATAAGCGGCTCGGAAGTGTGAATTCTCCAGCAGACGGAAAACCGATTTGCCGTTCCGGCGTTCCAGGCGGGGCTGCAACAACCAGATATCTTTCATATCCGCTGCGATACGGCGTTGGATGGCAAGTTTTTCGGTCTGCCTGTCCAAAACAGTGTTTGCAGCAACGACCAATGCCGGGATCGGGTATTCCCCTTCGGCCTGGTAGGTTTCCCATAAAGTTTCAACCTCTGTCCATAACAGGGTCGCGAACAGGAATCCAGGGGAAACCGTTTTGCCGTTGCTGACACGTCTGTCCGTACGGTCAAGGGCAGTCTCAATGAAGCGAGCTGCTTTGGGGTCTGACAATGCTTCATCCAGCAAGGGCAGCAGCCTGCCATGCAAGTCATAGGCACGAAGTTCTTTCAGGCAAGACATTGCGTGACCGCTCATCAACAATTTCAGGGTTTCATCAAAAAGGCGAGCCGTCGGAATATTGTCAAGCAGATGGCATAACTGATGAATTGGAGCACTGGTTGCCTTATCCAGCGTGAAACCGAGTTTTGCCGCAAAACGGACAACACGCAGCATGCGGACAGGATCTTCCCGGTAACGTTGTTCTGCATTCCCGATAATGCGCAGTGTTTTGGAACCCAGGTCATGAATACCTTGATGGTAATCCAACAACGTCTGGTCGGTCGGGTTGTAATACAGGGCATTGATGGTGAAATCACGGCGGGCAGCATCTTCCGCCTGTGTGCCGAAAGTATTGTCACTCAACAAACGTCCAGACTCGTCCACCTCAGCTGGCTTCTGCGAATTGCCCCGAAAAGTCGTCACTTCAAACAAGTCATCGCGTCCCATACGGACATGGACAATCTGAAAACGGCGGCCAATCAGGAAAGCCCGACGGAAAAGCCGACGGACTTGTTCAGGCGTTGCATCGGTGGCAACATCGAAATCCTTGGGTTTCTCGCCTAGTATCAGGTCACGGACAGCCCCGCCGACAATGAAAGCGGCATAACCTGCCTGCTGCAGGGTCTGCACCACCCGGATCGCATTTCTGGAGACAAGCCCCAGGTCAATGCCATGTTCATCTGCCTGAAGGACAACCGGTACTTGACCGGAGACAGGAACCGTTCTTCCTTTTCCCGGTTCGGCAGCCGGTTTTTCTGCCGAGAGACCAAAAATCTTTTTGAGAAAATCAATCATTGAACAAATACAGTAGAGCCCATCCTTTTGCCTGGGCATAAGCTTTCAGACGGTCATTCGGATTGGCGGCAACAGGATGCTTCACTTTTGACAACAAAGGAATATCACGGTCTGAATCACTGTAAAAATAGCTTTCTGCAAAACTGTCAAAAGACAATCCCATGGATGCCAGCCATTTTTCAGTGTGTTCAATTTTACCTTCTCCTGATGTTGGTGTGCCAATCAGGTTGCCTGTCAGACTGCCATCAGGAGCTTCTTCCGGGATAGCGGCGATCAAGTGCGTCACGCCAAAAGCCTTTGCGATGGGTTCCGTGACAAACCGGTTTGTTGCCGTCACGATTGCCGTCAGATGCCTGTTGTCAAGATGATGGTTGACCAGGCTGCGTGCCGCAGGACGGATGTTCGGCAAAATAACCTCCGCCATATACTGTTGCCGCCAGGCATCCAGCTGTCTGCGGGGAATCCCTTTCAGCTCACCCAACGCAAATGCCAGATATTCAGCAGGATCCAATGTCCCAGCAATATACTGGTCAAAAAACATCTGGTTTTTTTTCTCATAAGCCGCTTTGTCAACAGCACCGATGCGGACAATAAACTGTCCCCATTCATAATCGGAATCAATGGGCAGCAGGGTATTGTCAAGGTCAAACAAGGCGAGCGTATCAGTCATCTGTCTGTTCCAGTTTCTGTTTCAACAGTTCATGCAGGAGCGGTAATGTGATCGTGCGTTTCATCTGAAGGGAATACCGATCCAGTTCATCCAGAATCTGCACCAAGGAATGCAGATCCCGCCGGTAATGTGTCAACAGCCACGGCAGAACGCCTGCTGACAAGTTGAGTCCCCGTGACTGCGCCTGGCTAGCTAGTACCTGGCGTTTCTCTTCATCCGTCAAGTCATGAAGCTGGTAAACCAGTCCCCAGCAAAGACGGCTCCGAAGGTCGTCTCGGAGCGGCAGAGCCATCGGTGCGCAGATACCCGCTGTCACAAGATAGGCGGTCCTGCTGTCGCGTACCTGGTTGAACAAGTTGAAAGCCGCAATCTGTTCATGGGGAGGCAGTTTGTCGCAATCGTCAAGCAAATACAGGGAGATTTCCGGAGAAAAAGTGAAATCCCCCAAAGAGGAATGCGAGGCAATATAGCGTGCCGGTGCAGTCTGTGCCAGGGACTGCAGCAAATGGGTCTTGCCCGTAGCCGGCTCCCCCCATAGATAGACAAAACGGTCAGGAGAACGGCGTTCAGCCATGGCATTGAGCAGCTGCAGGACTTCTGCATTTCGGCCGACCACAAAATCTTTCAGGGACGGGGGAGGAGGCGCCCCCAGGTCAAGCAACAGCTGTTTTTGCATGATGACCGTCAGCCCTTATAGAAATGACTCGTGATATAAGCCGCCGGAAAGCAACAGAGAGGACGGCTGATGACGGCAGGGCAATCAAAATGCCGACAAAACCAAAAAGCTGTCCGAAAGCCAGCAAGGCGAAAATGACAATCAGCGGATGCAGCTGAATCCGGTTGCCGACCAGTTTCGGTGTCATGAACAGCCCATCAAAAGCATAACCGAACCCATAAATCACCAGCAGGACAATCCACATTGTCATCCCCTCAAACTGCAACAAGGTTGCAGCGGCGGCGAGCAGAACACCGACACAAATACCGACATAAGGGACAAATGCCATCATGCCGGTAATGATGCCAACCGGTACCCCCACCGTATAGCCTGCCAGCGTCAGCGCGACCGAATAATAAATGGACAGAATAATCATAACCGAAATCTGTCCACGGAGATACTGTGCCAACATCGTGCTGACTTCGTTCGTGAAACCGATGATGGTCGGTACCCATCTGCGAGGAATCAGTTCTCGAATCTGTCGGGTGATAATATGCCAGTCCAGCAGCAGGTAAATGAACACCACAGGAATCAGAATCACGTTCCAGGCGATCGTAAAAAGCGTTGACCAGCCGAGACGAACCCGCTGGAACAACTGTTGCCAGCCTTCATCGGACCTTGGCAGAAACAGTTCATACAACGTCTGCAAGAAAGAGGCCGTATCCGCAGGAATCGTGATGCCGAAATTACGCAGAAAAGCGCTGAGTTCAGCATGCAGCTTAGCAAGGAAAATCGGCAGCTGCGCGGACAGCAGCGGCCATTCTGTCAGGACCATCGGCACAATAACCAGGATAATTGCCGTGACGACGGCAATCAGCAGCAGGAGGACAACCAATACACCAACAAAACGGGGAACCCGATGGCTGCCGATATGGAACTTGCAGATACGCTCCACAATCGGGTCAAGGGCATATGCCAGCACCCCTCCGGCAATAAACGGTGTCAGGATAGGTCCCAGCAACCAGAGCAGCAGGATAAAAGCAATCCCAATGCCGGTCCAGAGGGCAGCTTGACGTTGATAAGGAGTTAAAAAAGCCATTCAGTCGTACTTGTGCAAGCAAGTTTGCTAAAATAAAGATTATCGTTATTTTACGCCTAGCAGCGCATATATTATGAGTGCTTCAGTCAAACAGTCCCTTTCTTACCGCGATGCCGGCGTTGATATTGATGCCGGTGATGCGCTGGTCAACGCCATCAAACCTTTTGCCAAACGTACCATGCGCGATGGCGTATTGGGCGGCATCGGCGGTTTCGGCGCCCTTTTCGAAATCAGCGGAAAATACAAACATCCCGTCCTGGTTTCTGGCACAGATGGTGTCGGTACCAAACTCAAACTGGCATTCCAGCTTAACCGCCATGATACGGTCGGTATTGACCTTGTGGCAATGAGTGTAAACGATATTCTCGTACAAGGCGCAGAACCGTTGTTTTTTCTCGATTATTTTTCCTGTGGAAAACTGGATGTCGGTACAGCTGCCTGTGTCATCAAAGGCATTGCAGCTGGCTGCGAACAGGCAGGCTGCGCCCTGATTGGCGGGGAAACCGCAGAAATGCCGGGGATGTACCCTGAAGGAGAATATGACCTGGCAGGATTTGCTGTTGGTGTGGCAGAAAAAGACCGGTTGATTGATGGCAAACAAATCATACCTAGCGATGTCGTCATCGGTCTGGCATCCTCTGGTATCCATTCCAATGGCTATTCGCTGGTTAGACGTATCATTGATATTGCCAAACCGGACCTGGATGCCGATTTTGATGGCAGGTCTTTGGCAGATGCCTTGATGCAGCCAACCCGCATCTATGTAAAGCCATTGCTGAAACTGATGGAAACCGTTACCGTCAAGGGCATGGCGCATATCACAGGAGGCGGACTGGTTGAGAACATTCCTCGGATACTGCCGGACAATGTCACTGCAGAAATCCAGAAAGATGCCTGGCAAATGCCTCCCCTGTTCAGCTGGCTGCAGCAGAACGGTCATGTGGCGGAAGCAGAAATGCACCGAGTCTTCAACTGCGGGATCGGCATGGCAGTAATTGTCGCCAGCGAAGATGCGGAAAAAGCCATCACGCTGCTCAGAGAAGCCGGAGAAACCGTCTGGCAGATTGGCAGTATTCGCCAGCGTAACGGCAATGAGGCGCAGACTGTCATCAGCGCTTCCCCAAAAGGAGCTGAATGACTGTTTGAATCAATGGCAGTAAAGATGCCGCTATCGAATCAGTATCCCCAAATAATCCAGCCTGCCAATCAACTTCATCACCAACTGCGGACAAGGGTTTAAGAT
>CAVERB010000094.1:0-12557 GCA_963618105.1 Oxalobacter sp.
AGCGGGTATAAACCAGAACGTCGTTTCGCAGGACATGTTAAATGAATTATTCGATTCCGGTTTGTGTCCAAAAAAGAACATATCTTTATATCGGATGTTTGAACGTCATCCGACGATTTCAAAAATTTATCTGAAAACAAGGGCCGTTTTCCATTTCCTATTCAAAAAAAAGAAAAAACAGAGCAACCTTTTTGATTAACTCAAAATAACTGCCCCCGCAATTCCGGCGGCAGTTGCAGCCGCGCCCGCTCGCTATCGTACGCCGTCCGGCAATGGTCTTTTTGCCAAAAAAAAGCGCGTCGATGACGCGCCTCAAAATGGCCCAGTGTTTCTTTCGCTCTTGCTGTCGCTATGACCGGCTGGATAGCGTTTCATCCGCCCAGCCGCCGAAACAGGCATTCGCAAGCAGATCGAACGCTATCAGGATTTGTTCAAATCTGTTTTTCATGATTTCAAATGATTTTCACGTTTTCATACAATAAGTGCATTTTTTCTCGGTTAATCCGGAACTTCGTTCCGTGGTTGTGCCCTGTTCTGGCGTCAAAATCAATATAAACATAGCCCTGTTTTATCGCCTCAATGAACCGGTCAATGCTGAACCCTGAAAGCATCCGTATTTCTGAATAACGGAAATATTCCCCGTCTTTTTCTTTACTTGCCTCCGCGATTATGTGGAAGCAATTACCGAGCTTTGTGCCGACCTTGTGAAAAACGTCGTCAAATCCCCAGTAGGGTACATAGTTGCCATCTAAAACATTCCGGCCGCTGTTCAACAGATACGTTTTCCAGCCGTCATGCTCTGGCTTGATGTCGTCGAACGAAAAAGAGATGACAATCCGTCTGTTCGCTTCATCCACGCCGACAGAAAATCCTCGCGACGTCTTTTCCCCGTATCTCAACGTCTGCCGGAAACTCTTTTCGTTGTCGGGATACTTTTCCCCCGCTTTTTCGTGCCGCCAGCCGTAGTTGTTCAGCAACCACGGGACAATTTTCAGGGCACGCGGGGACGGCTCGGAATGGAACAATGTCAGCAATGAGCCTGTCTTTTTTCTCTGTACCTTGAGTTCCCATTCCGCGGCGTTCGGAAGCGGCAGGTTGTTCTCCTCTATCCCCAGCAAGTCTTCCAGCGTGTTGCCGACGGCTCCCGAATTGTCCGACTTCCTCCGGCTCTTTATCCACCCTCGCGCCCGTATCTCACGCAAGGTGTTTATAAGAGTTTCCTTTGTGTATATCTTTGGCATTCCTCGAGCCTTCTGCGCGCCAGTTGACAATATTCTTCCGAAATTTCTATCCCCACGAACTCTCGCCCAAGGTTGCTTGCCGCGACTGCGGTTGTGCCGCTCCCCATGAACGGGTCAAGAACTGTTTTCGCGTTCGTGCTCCCGATGATTCTTTCGATTAACGCAACGGGGAACGGGGCGGGATGACCGTTTTTCATTTCCTGCGTAAACTCCCATATATCCCCGACCGCGTTTGCCTTTGGTACAAGCCTAAACTTCGGCTTCGCTATTAGATAGATCACTTCGTACGTCGGCAGAAAATATCCGGTGTTAAAGTTGATGCCGCCTTTTCTTTTCCATATGATTATCTGTCGAACAGGGAACCTCTCTATGATCTCGCGCCGGTCCTGTATCAAACCTCCCTGTACGCGCCATTTGTGATTGTAGAAAATTGCTCCGTCCTCGGGGATGAGGCGCAGCATCTCGTCGAGGCATGCCCGCTGCCATGCGATATATTCGCTGTACGGCATATCGTCGTCATACGTCGCATAACCGTTCACAAGCGCGGCATTCCGCCATTTTCCGCCGCGTCCATCCTTCATCCCGTTGCCGGTCGAGTTCTTGAGATTGTACGGCGGCGACGTAATCACGAGATCGAAGCACCCATCAGGGAACTTCTTCATTTCATTGATCGCATCCCCGCAGATAAAAGTGTTTCTGCATTGCAGCAAATAATCGTCATCCTTTCTTGAGATGTTGTTCATGCCAATTTCAGCCGGTCAGTGTCAGTGATACTGCAATTTAACACAAACCGGCAAAAATCTCACTCGTTCATAGTTCGGTCTGTTTCTGCATCCTCGCTCGTTTCTTCCGTATCTACATCGCCGCCCGTCATATCCGGCAATGTAATATCAACCGTGATGGCTTCGATTTCCTCAACTGTCGTCAGGCATCGAGCCTGTCCTCAAGTGCCTGCCTCTGTCCGATAACGTATCCAGACAGCTCAGAAAAAGCGGTATGCTTTGCGATAACACGCTGCACAAGATCGTCAAGCGTGATTCCCCGTCCGGCGGCAAGTGCCGCATCATTCAGGATTCTGTCACAAGCTGAATTGATTTCATAAAGTTTTAATGTTTTTAACTCCTCTACAGTTATTTCTGGTTTAGCTACGCATTCGTAGTAATCGCCTTTATCTTCAATGCGTGCTTTCTGTGCTTCATTGCACCAGTTTGCACATTCTGAATATTCCGCTGAAGAAAAATCATTTTTATAGAATTTTTTGCCTATCATTTTTAAACCCCCACAGCAATCCATTTCAAATTAAACCCATAGGTTGTGTCACCATGAGATTGAACCGTGAAATTAGTAGTCGACACAGCGATTACATTAGATGGTTCATCACTCCAAGAGCCGATGGCAATGGCCGCACTAGGCGTTGTCGTGAAAGGTATAGGGTATGAAATGCCAACACTGCCTGCTCCAGTTTTCCAATAAGTGCCCCATTGAATCTTCAGACCATTACTCAATGAAACATACCCGCCACCATCCCATGCGTCAGCTGAAGTTTGACGAATACCATTAGCTGAAACAACCCCGTTTTCATCAACCGTCACAGTCTCCCCGTCCGGTTTGACAAGACCGGCCTTTTAAACCGATGATGGCCCTGGTAAAGTCATGGTTCCACGAGGATGATGCTCAGCATGGAGCTGTTTCAGGCGATGGTGGGCGATATGTGTATAAATCTGGGTTGTCGTGATGTCTGAATGCCCCAACAGCAGCTGGACAACCCGCAGATCCGCCCCATGATTCAGCAGATGAGTTGCAAACGCGTGCCGCAGGGTATGGGGTGAGAGCGGGGCGGTGATGCCTGCCTGAAACGCATATTTCTTGATCAGCGTCCAGAACATCTGGCGAGTCATCAAGGTTCCCCGTGCGGTGACAAACAGGTAATCTGACTGTCTGCCGGCGAGAATCACTGGACGGCTTTCCGTCATATAACGAAGAATCAGACTGTCCGCCTGCTGTCCAAAAGGCACAAGCCTTGTCTTGCCGCCTTTGCCCAGGACTCGCACGATGCCCTCATTTAAACTGACAGCATTCAGTTTCAAGGCCGTCAGTTCCGAAACTCGCAAGCCGCTGGCATACATCAGTTCAATCATGGTTCTGTCTCGAAGCCCCAACGGGGTATTACAGTCCGGTGACGCCAGCAATGCTTCAACCTGGGTTTCTGATAGGGTATAGGGAAAACGCTGGGGCTGTTTGGCAGCATGCATCTTGCTGCATGGATTAACCGCCATCCGGCCAGAACGCACCTGATATTGATAAAACCGTTTCAGCACGGTCAACCGACGATTGGCAGAAGTTGCCTTGCTGGTGGCATGACGTGCCAGGAAATAACGGTTCAGCTGTTCCTGGTCTGCCTTGTCAAGTGCTTTCACAGGAGATTCCGCCTGTAACCAGAGAGCAAACCCTTTCAGGTCATTCCGGTATGAAGCAAGCGTATTGGCTGACAATCCATCTTCCAGCCAAAGCGCATCACAGAACGCATCAATCAGCTGGCTGTTGACTGCTGAAAGTGCTGCCTTCTTGTTTTGCTGTAATCTTCCAGATGTTTGCATCTCCCTTGTTTTCCCTATTTCAAAAACCGATAAGCCGCTGATTATTCAGCTGAAAAGTCAAGGCTGTCCCTGTGCCAATGCCCAGTCAATATGTTCTTTTACCATATCTGATGATGTTTCCCGCATTGCTGTCAGGGACGCACGAATAGCAGACCGGTCAACGGTTTCTAGCGAACTGTTCAACGCATTGCCCATGGCAACTGCCAGGTTGCGGCACCAGCATCCATAACCGATACGCCGTATTGGACTGCCTGCCATCCGCTGATTGAACATTGCTTCTGTCCATGATGCCAATGCCACCAGGGAAATATCATCCAGCTGATGACGTACGGCAAAATCCAGCACGGCCGCTGGCTTGGCAAAACGGTTCCACGGGCAACAACGCTGGCAGTCGTCGCAACCATAAACCCTGTTGCCGATCAAAGGACGCAGTTCTTCGGGGATACTGCCCCGCAATTCAATCGTCAGGTAAGAGATGCATCGTCTGGCATCCACGGTTCTTGGCGCAACAATCGCCCCTGTGGGACAGCTTTGCAGACACCGGCGGCATCCGCCGCAATGGCTGGTTTCCGGCTCATCCACAGGCAAAGGCAAATCAACCAGTATTTCCCCCAGGAAAAAAAACGTCCCTGCCTGACGACTGATAAGCAGGTCATTTTTTCCTCGCCAACCAATCCCTGCCTGTGCTGCCAATGCTACTTCCATCACCGGCGCAGAATCAGTGAAAACACGGTATCCGAAGGGACCATATTCTGACTCCATACGGGATGCCAGTGTCTGAAGCCGGTTACGCAGAACACGATGATAATCCCTTCCCCTGGCATATAGCGATACTTGCGCCATATCAGGCCTTGCGGCAGACTGTCTTTCACGCGCCATCACCTGTGAACCATTGCCGGGCAGATAGTCCATCCGGACAGAAACCACCCTGACTGTTCCGGGAACGATCTGTTCCGGATGGCATCTTTTCAACCCGTGCGCCGCCATATAGTGCATCTCACCGTGATACCCCTTTGACAGCCACCGGGTCAGCCTTTCTTCCGCGCCTGCAATCTGGATATCCGATACACGCAGCTCCGCAAAACCGAGTTCTGTTGCCCAAACTCGCATTTTTTCAACCAATCTGCGCAGTTTCTCTGCTGATTCCATGAGATTACATGCTTTTCCGTCCAATTCCTCATCCAATCTTGATACTATAACGGTGAAACGCATTCAAGGGAAAAATCCCTGTTGAACTCCGTCTATCTCTTTGATATGGCGTCATTGACATTTTACTTAAAGGAAGAAGCGGACACCTGCACCTTGGGAACCGCATTGGCAGGCATTCTTGAGAAAGGCCTGAATATTTATCTGAAAGGCGAACTCGGCGCAGGCAAAACGACCCTGACCCGAGCGCTGTTGCGTGCAACAGGGTATCAGGGCAAGGTGAAAAGCCCCACTTACACGCTTGTTGAACCTTACCGCATTATGGTCAACAATGAACCGGTTGACCTGCTGCATTTCGACCTATACCGGATGGGATGCGCAGAAGAATTCCTGGATGCCGGTTTCCGGGAATCGTTCAATGGTTCTGCCATCCATCTCATTGAATGGGCTGAAAATGCCGATTCCCTGCTTGAACCGCCGGATATCGTTATTGCCCTTGCCTTTCATGGCACCGGCAGGGAAGCTGTGCTTTCCTCTGTCTCTCCGAAAGGAGAATACTGTCTGAACAAACTTGCATTCACCCAAACACCTGGCTTATGAACATCCATCAAACCCAACGGTCCCGTTTTCTTTTCTTCCTGTCCCTCTTGCTGATAATGTGTTCCATACTGCTGTCCACAGCAAAAGCAGGGAATATCGTTGCCGTCCGTTCCTGGCCTTCAGAAGACAATTCCCGGGTGACAATTGAGCATGATGGCACTATCCAGCACCGACATTTTCTGCTGTCCAATCCCAGCAGGCTGGTCATGGATCTTCGGAATGCCCCGTTGAACGATGTGCTGAAAAGCCTCGGTGAACGCATCCAACCCAATGACCCGTTCATCAAGAGTGCCAGAGTCGCGCAGTTCGACCAGGAAACTGTCCGGCTGGTCTTCGACCTGAGACAGCCGGTTTCCCCGCAAGTCTTTTCATTGAATCCTGCCGGTCAGTATCGGACACGGCTTGTCCTAGACGTCTATCCGAAAAAGACCAAAAAAGCACCTGCCGCCACAACCAGCCAAGCCAAAAAATCCCAGAACCGAACAACCGCTTCTTCCACAGCGAAAGTCCCGGCCAGACCTGTGAATCTTGACCGGCGGGTGACGATTGCGATTGACCCAGGGCATGGCGGTGAAGACTGTGGAGCATTGGGCGCCAATGGTTCCAAAGAAAAAGATGTGGTCCTCGCTATTGCCAGACGGCTGAAACGGATTATTGAGTCACAGCCGAACATGCGTGTTCTGATGACCCGAAATGCTGATTTCTTCGTACCGCTCGGCAATCGTCCTAAAAAGGCACGTGCAGCCAAGGCAGACCTGTTCATTTCCATTCATGCCGATGCTGCTACCTCGTCAGCAGCCCATGGGGCTTCTGTCTTTGTCCTGTCTGAAAAAGGCGCTTCTTCTGCGACCGCTCGAACCCTTGCCAACCGCGAAAATGCTTCCGACCTGATTGGCGGTGTCAATATCAAGCATCAAGACAGCCAAGTCGCCAGCGTACTGGTGGATATGTCTGTATCCGGTCAGATCAAGCAGAGTATGAAACTTGCCAATGGGGTTCTGAAAGAGATGGGGAAAATTAATGACTTGCATAAATCCTATGTGGAACAGGCTGCTTTTGCCGTCCTGAAATCCCCTGACATCCCAAGTATCCTGGTCGAAACAGCTTTCATCTCCAACCCGGAAGAAGAAGCAAAACTCAACTCAGCATCCCACCAGGAAGCGATCGCCAATGCCATCATGAACGGCATCAAGGCTTATTTTGCACAAAATCCTCCCCGTGCAAGATAACGCCATCTGCAATTTAATTGCAGATATCTTGTTCCAGATGCGGTAGAATAGTATTTTTTTGATGCACCCGTAGCTCAATGGATAGAGTACTGCCCTCCGAAGGCAGGGGTTGTGGGTTCGATCCCCGCCGGGTGCGCCACTTCCCTGTAACAAGCCGTCTCATGACGGCTTTTTTCGACTCTACCCCATTAACGGGAGATGATCATCACCAGACCCTGTTAATCACACTGTCCCATCCGCATTACGCCAAGACGCATATATGGTTTCTCAACGATGCTGGCCCATACGGCAGAAGATAGCTGGCATGTCCGGTCACACCAGCGATGAGACGGGATTTAGATAGGATTTTCGGATGGATGCTATGCTTTCCGCTTTCTGGCCGCTCTCTCAAGCGCTGCTTTCGTCAGCAACTTCAATTCACTGGTATCAACACGCTTGCTGGCGTGATAAAGGTCGTAATCTGTCTGGAACTGCAGCCAGTACTGCGCCGTTTGTCCAACGGTCGCCGCAGCGACATTCAGTTTTCTGGCGAAAACGTCGTAACTCAGCCCGGAATCTTCCATGGCTTGCCTGATATAGCAGCCTGGATGCGGCGGCTTGACAGTTCTTTTTTTGGCAGGTGTTTGAGACAACGCCGCGTTATGCGCATAATCTCAACGCTGTCCTAAACCCTTGTCCAAAGTTGGTGATGAAGCTGATCGGCAGGCCGCCAATACCATTGCGGGCATAACAAGGAAGCGCCGGTCATGGTCTTTCTAGATGTTCCTCTGAAAACCTGATAATCATGAGTATCAACAGATTTCCGGACACACAAAAAAAACTGGACCACCTTTTGATGATCCAGTTCTCTTTTTGATGAGCAGCTATGTCAATGCTTATGCTTGCCTGTTAGCTACAGCTGCAGCAACCACAGCCGCAGGCATAGTAGGCCTTGGCACGCTGACGCCACATATGCAGCAACGGTTCTGTATAACCGGATGGCTGGGACAGCCCCTTGAAGACCAAGTCACATGCGGCACGGAAGCCCGGGTTATGCTCGTAGTCATCAGACATCCGGTAATAGCCAGGTTCATTGCTATTCTGGTTATCAACGACAACCGCCATGCGTTTCAGGGTTTCCATGACTTGCGGAACGGTGGCAATGCCATGACGCAGCCAGTTGGCAATATGCTGGCTGGAGATACGCAAGGTTGCCCTATCTTCCATCAGAGCCGTGTCCGTGATGTCAGGAACCTTGGAACAGCCAACGCCCAGGTTGACCCAACGAACAACATAGCCAAGCAAGGACTGGCAGTTGTTGTCCAGTTCCTGCTGAATTTCTTCTGGCGTCCAGTTTGGATTGGCTTCAACGGGAACGACGAGCAGTTTATCCAGGACCGATGGGAATGGCCGTTTTGCATCCATCGCTGCCTGAGTTTCTTCAATGTTGACCTGATGGTAGTGCAGCGCATGGAGAACGGCTGCGGTCGGAGAAGGAACCCATGCTGTATTGGCACCGGCTTTCAGATGGCCGATTTTCTGTTCAATCATGTCAGCCATGAGGTCTGGCGCCGCCCACATGCCTTTACCGATCTGTGCAACACCACGCATACCACATTCCAAACCGACATAGACATTGTTGTCTTCATATGCCTGAATCCACTGAGTTTTCTTCATATCTCCCTTGCGGATCATCGGACCTGCTTCCATTGAGGTATGGATTTCATCTCCGGTACGGTCCAGGAATCCGGTGTTGATGAACGCCAGACGGTGGGCTGTGGCTTCAACACAGGCTTTCAGGTTGCAGGAGGTCCGGCGTTCTTCGTCCATGATGCCAATCTTGATGGTGTACTGCGGCAGTCCGAGCATCGCTTCAACACGGTTGAAGATTTCGTTGGTGAACGCGCATTCTTTCGGTCCATGCTGCTTTGGTTTGACAACATAGATGGATCCTTCAGTGGAACTGATCTTGGTCGTCAGGTCGCGCATCATAATCAGCGAAGTGATGACACCGTCCATGATGCCTTCAAAGACTTCATTGTTGTTTTCATCCAGGATGGATGGATTGGTCATCAGATGACCGACATTCCGGACGAAGACCAGGCTGCGGCCTTTCAGGGAGAATTTCTCACCGGTCTTGACACAGTTGTATTCACGGTCTTTGTTCAAGCGGCGGACAAAGGTACTGCCGTTCTTGGTGACACTTTCTTCCAAAGTCCCCATCATGACACCGAGCAGGTTATGGTAAACCAGCGTCTTGTCTTCGGCATCAACCGCCGTCACGGCATCTTCACAGTCAAGAATCGTAGTGGTGGCAGATTCAACGATGATGTCGCGGACGCCCGCCGGATCTGTTGCGCAGACCGGACTGGTCTTGTCAAAGATCATGTCGAAATGCATATAGTGCTGCTTGAACAGCAGGGAAGCTGGGGCATCTGCCGCACCATTGATACCAATCAGGCATGACGGGTCTTTCAAACCAGCTTCCGAACCATCTTTGAGCGTAACCACCAACGCACCGTCTTTGACATAGTAACGAGTGACATCCAGATGGGAGCCTGCTGTCAATGGAATGAATTTGTCGAGCAGTCCTCGTGCATAGTCGATAACTTTCTGTCCACGGACAGAATTGAATGGTCCACTACGGGTTGCGCCGCCTTCTTCACTAATGGCATCTGTCCCATACAGGGCATCGTACAGGCTGACCCAACGTGCATTGACGGCATTCAGGGAATAGCGTGCATTGGTCAGCGGTACAACAAGCTGCGGCCCGCCCTGGGTGGAAACTTCATGGTCGATGTTCTTGGGATCAATGGTGACATTTTCCGGAACAGGGACCAGATAGCCGATTTTACGCAGGAAAGCTTTATAGGCTTCCATATCGGTGACCGGACCTGGATTAAGGCGGTGCCAGTTATCCAGTTCTTCTTGCAGGCATGCACGTTCTGCAAGGAGTTCGGTATTGATCGGAGTCAAGTCATGTACGATGGCATCGAAACCACGCCAGAAATCATCGCTTTTGATACCGGTTCCTGGCAGTGCTTCTTCTTCAATAAAACGGTACAGGGGTTCTGCTACCTGCAGGCGGTAACACTGTTTACGTTCAGTCATTTTCTCTTTTTTCTACAATTTTACGTTTGACAACTTTTGACAGCCGTGTCCCGTTCCGCAACTTCACGAAACTGACACGGAAGAATGTGTTCAAACATCCTGTGATGCGCAAAGAAAAGCTGGCATGGCGGTCTTACCGTGCCAGAAAGGGCAAAAACATCTTGCGTTGTCGATACAGTGTGCAATCTGCCCAATCAAACCACATTTTGGTGCGAATGCGGTCCATAAGCGCAAAGAGAAGGGTTACTTCTTTTTCAACGCCTTAAATGATAACAATAAAAACTGCAGTTATCATCCGTTTTTTTGCCAGAAGCGCCTGTTTTGATATGAAAAGTTCTGAAATTACCGATTTTTTTTCAAAAACCATACACTCTTGCAGGGATTAAGGTTTGTCAGGTTTTCCAGGGTATCCAAAACAGGAAAAGAAACCGTGTTAGAAAAACAGACAGACCCTGGACGGGTCTGTCAAGTTAAGGGATGAACGAGCTGATTGGAAAACCGCAGAACAGGAAATCAATCTTTCAGTTTTCCAAAATGCTTGAGTGCCTTGAGAGCAACCCACCCAACAATGGCTGTGACAAACAAGCCATCCAACAACCAACCATGGACACCTTCCCAGGAAAAGTTGTGCTGGTAAAGGCGGAAAGACATGATTCCAAACCCGATCAGGACGGAACCAAAAAAGACTTCCCATTTTGAAAATCGTCTATTCATCATTGCATTGCCTGCGAAACAGTAACAGCGGCAGAGTACCCTGCCAGTCAGGATGGCTAACTATACCATGACTGGCCATGTTCCCCAAAAAAACAGCGAAGTCCTTTCTGTCCCTGCCTTCAGTTTGTTCCCCTCCTGTCAGCAGCGGGTGACATTCGAGACATCTTTGACTTCCCGGATCAGTTTCATGGCCCGTTTGAGCCCTTCGGTATTGGAAACTTCCACCGTAAAAGTCATTTTCGCCACGCCTTTGCTGCTCTGGGTACGAACACCGGTTACGTTGAGTTTTTCGCGTGTGTAGATGTCAGAAATATCCCTGAGCAACCCCTGACGGTCATTTGCCTGAACATAGATGTCCACCGGATAGATGGCATCTGCCGTCTGGGTTCCCCAATCGGTCTGGATGATGCGTTCGGGTGCCTGCCTTGCCATTTCAAAGAAGTTCTTGCAATCAAGCCGATGGATGGAAACGCCTTTGCCCCGGGTTACAAAACCAACGATTTCATCAGGCGGAACGGGGCGGCAGCAGCGGGCAAGCTGGGTGAGCACCCCTTCTGTGCCGACAACCAGTACCCCGGACTTGCCGTCTGAACGGCTTTTCCGGACAATATCTTCCTCACTCTGTTTTTCATGCTGGGGTTCAGCCTGTCCATTCAATGCCTGTTCAATGGCTTTCTGAGTAATCTTTTCTTTACCAATGGCAAAAAAGAGTTCTTCCAGTTTCTGGAACTGGAGTTTTCTGGCCAGGTCTTCAAGGTTGACGGCTGTCTTGCCTTCACGCTGAAGCAGTTTTTCAAGGATCGTTCGACCATTGTTGACAGTTTCCTCATATTCCTTGCTGTTGAACCATGAACGGATTTTGGTATGGGTCTTTGGATTGGCTGTATAACCCGGACTCAGCCAGTCACGAGAAGGACCGATATTGCCTGATGCCCCTTTTGCAGTAATGATTTCAACTGTCTGCCCGCTTTTCAAAGGGGTGTTCAGCGGCACCATAACACCATCAACGCGAGCTCCCCGGCAACGGTGCCCGACATCACTATGGATCTGGTAGGCAAAGTCAATCGGTGTCGCACCGCGTGGCAGGTCAATAACCCGCGCCTGGGGTGTCAGAACATAGATACGGTCATCCAATGTGGCAGACTTGATTTTTTCAGTCCATTCTTTATGGGTATCTTCTTCCGCGACGGCATCACCGACTTCTGTTTTCCATGAAAGCAGCTGGCGCAGATAAGAAATCTTCTCATCGTAACGCTGTGCCACAAACGAGGAACCGCCGGATTCTTTATAGCGCCAATGCGCAGCAACGCCGAATTCAGCCAAGCGGTGCATTTCTTCCGTGCGGATCTGAACTTCAAAAGGTTGTCCGTTTTCTGCCTCAACAACGGTATGCAAGGACTGATAACCATTGGGCTTTGGTCTGGAGATGTAATCATCAAATTCCTTGAGAATCGGGTTCCAGAGCCGATGGATGATGTCCAGGACAGTAAAGCAGGTCTTCACATCTGAAACGATGACACGGAATGCCCGCAAATCATACAGATTGGCAAAATCCAGGGATTTGCCCCGCATCTTGTTGTAGATGCTGTAGATATGTTTCGGCCGCCCTGCCACTTGCGCCTTGATGCCGGCATCATCAAGTTCTTTCCGTAATCGGGCCATGATACGCTGGATGAACGCTTCGCGTTCAGTCCGTTTTTCTTCAAGGTTCTTTGCAATATACCGGTAAGCGTCAGGATTGACGAAACGGAATGCCAAGTCTTCCAGTTCCCATTTGACCTGCCAGATTCCCAACCGGTTGGCAAGCGGTGCATAAATTTCCAGGGTTTCCCGTGCATACTGCTGACTGATTTCGTTTTCTGATTTCATCTTTGCAAAATAGCGCAAAGAGGCCATACGCACTGCCAGACGGATCATGACAACACGCATATCGGATGCCA
>CAVERB010000095.1:0-16602 GCA_963618105.1 Oxalobacter sp.
CTGTTAAGTCTTCAATACGAAAATCCTATAATAGAATTGATCTAAAGTAATCTTTTGGACGGGTTAAGAAAGAGAGAAAATCACGGTAATATGATGGGCAGATTTGTCCGCAGGTTTCATTTCAGGCAGAATAGAAGCGGTGATGTTGACGGTGAACTGAGACAGGAGAGACATCAATGAAACGTATCAACTGGCATGCGGTGCTGGCAATACCACTTATGACTGTATGTCTATCAGCTTGTGGAGAAAATACTGTGCAGCCGAATAAAAAATCCAAGAAGCCGTCGGCTCGTCAGCCTCTGGTGAATCCCCAGCAGCCTGCCAAGCTTTTTCAACATGTGAACACCAGGCAATAAAAGGCGATGCAAAATCGCAATATGACTTGGCTTCGATGTATGACGAAGGCAAATGCGTTCTCAAAAGCAGGGTAAGTGCCATCTACTGGTTTGGCAATGCCGCAAAACAGGGATATGCTGATGCAAAATCCCGCCGTGGATCCATCTTGCTGGTATTGGAAAAATCTGCAGAAGAGGGAGATGCAGATGCACATATGACCTTGGCGGGATGACTTACTACGGTTATGGACTTCCCTATGATGGTGCCAAGGCATTGGATTGGTATGAAAAATCCGCCAAGCAGGGGAATGTCAAGGCGCAATATGCGCTTGGTAAGATTTACAGCGAAGACCGCCGGATGTCCCAAGACCTTGCTAAGGCACGATACTGGTATGAACAAGCTGCCCAGCAGGGTGATGCCAACGCACAGAACAAGCTGAGTACAATATACTACAGTGGCAAGGGTGTTCCTCAAGACTATGCCAAAGCGAAATACTGGGCTGAAAAATCAGCTGGACAGGGTAATGCCCAAGGGCAGGTTCTCCTTGGCTGGCTGTATGAAAAAGGCTATGGCGTTCCCCAGGATTATGCCAAAGCAAAGGACTGGTATGAAAAGTCAGCCATGCAAGGAAACCATAAGGCACAGGATAACCTGGCTTCGTTGTATTATCAAGGAAAAGGTGTTCCCAAGGACTTGGTTAAGGCACAGTACTGGTCTGACAAGACCATGCGCCAGGGAGATTGCAGCGGCGGAGATGGATGCCGTTAGGTATCTGAAACACTAAGAGGCTGCCCTGGATAACCAAGACAGCCCCTGTCAAATCAGGTGTACGGGTTCAGGTCATGCCGGTGTCGTAATCAAAACATCACACTCTGCTTCGTTGATGGCGTAATGGATTGTACTGCCGAATAGGTAGTCTTCAAGCCTAATCCGGTGATGTTTACCCAATACCAGCAGGTCAACCCCGTTTACTTTGGCATAGCTGAGGATTGCCTTATGCGGAACACCGATTTCGAGGTGGGTTTTGAACTGCCGCATAGAACCAACTTTCTGCAACAGCTGATCCATTTTTTCCTGCTCTTTGTCCTTAATCGTTTTGCGGTATGCTTCAAGGACTGCTGGTTCAACGTTCGAATAAAAATTGAGATTGTAATTTGGCGATTCACAGACACTCATCAGAATCACTTCAGCATCATCAGAAATGAATTGCAGAGCTTGTTTAATCTGGTTGATCGTGACATTAGAGAAATCAACCGGTATCAAGACTTTCTTGTAAGGCTTCGTTTCTTCCTGTCTGATGATGAGCGTTGGACATTCGCCGCCTTGGAGCAGTTTTATCGGGATATTCCCGATAATCGGCATGAAATGATACCCCTGTCCATGGGCACCGATGACCAGCAGGGCTGCCTTTTTCTCTTTGACCAGTGATTTGATTTCATCGGTTACATTGCCGGTGCGGATGACTGGCGTAACGGTGATGCCTTTTTTTGCAGACAGCTGGCGAGCGTTCTCTTCAAGAGCTTTTTCCGCTTCTACGCGATAAAGCTCCTTATTGAGAACTGCGTTTGCAGAGTTCATGGCAAATGCGCCACCCCTCTGTTCCTGGACATGGGCCAAGAGCATTTCTGCATTCCCCAAGAGTCTCGTGAGCGCAGCCCCTTTGGCTTCTGCGTGTTTAGCCCAGTCTGACATATCTGTTGCGGTAAGAATGTAGCGTTTTTCTGACATGATAGCCTCCATGAAGGGGTTGGTAGATTATTGCCTGGGAAAACGGATTCTTCCTTTAATTAATTATACCCTGTTTGTTCCTTTTCTGGGTTTATTCCTGTGCAGGAAACAGATAGGTCATAAGGGCGGTCAATCGATTCCTTTACGCCATTACAATGATAATCCTGACAGGGAAGCATGCGTAGGGAAATTGATAGCTCTGAAAGATTTTTGACTGGCAAAAGCTAGGAGAACATGGTACTGAGAAAGTGCCTAATTTTTGTCTTAACTGGTACCGAGAAGGGGACTCGAACCCCTACACCTTTCGGCGCCAGAACCTAAATCTGGTGCGTCTACCAATTCCGCCACCTCGGTACAGAAGGGAGTGCGTATTCTACTGCATTTGGCGGGAATTGGGCAGACAATCAAATCCAATATTTGGGGTAATGCCTGCTGGGGTTGGCTGAAAAGTTGTTCACGATGACGGCAACGGTTGTCATGATGATGGCACCGACCAGCACGGGGGACAGCGCATACATAAAGCCCAAGTCATGCACAGAATCTCCGCTGATGACGGCAATCAATGCGGTTGCTCCACCGGGTGGGTGGTCATGGTTGCCATCATTGCAGCAATGGCAGTAGCAACAGCAACGGCACTTGCCAATGGGATGTTATCCGGAAAAATCATATAGGCACCGACACCAACGATGGCGGAGATGACATGACCGCCGATGATGTTGCGTGGCTGGGAGAGGGGGCCGCTAGGCACACCATAAATCAGGACGGCAGACGCACCGAAGGAGCCAATCAGATAGAGGTTTTCATTGTCTTGAATGCCCATGAAATGGTTGACCCACCAGACTCCGAAAATACCGCAGAAACCGCCGATCCAGGCAAAGCACAGTTCTGAAACTGGTGGTCTTGCCAGGGTACAGGGACCACCTTTCATTCGCCAGAAATAATGCTTGATATTCATCCAATCGTCCTTCAAAAATCAAAAACAGCGATTCCGTGTACAATACAGAAAACCGCCAGATTATAACATTGCACTTCAATGATACTTTCCACCAATACCCGCTATGCAATCCGGCTGATTTACGAGTTGCATCAGGTGAAATCTTCGCTTTCTATCACGGCGTTGTCTGAACGGATCAATGTCAGCAACAAGGTGATTGAGCATGTCCATGCTGAGTTGAAGAAGCATGGCATCACGGATGCCATCATCGGAGCGAATGGTGGTATCCGGCTTATCCGCAATATCGAAGACATCAGCCTTGGTGAAATGATTGTGTTGTTTGATAGCGGTGTCCGATTTGTTGTCTGTTTCGGGAACAAGTCAAACAATTGCCCAAGGCAGTCAGTCTGCGAAACCCAGTCTGTCTGGAAAACCATTTCCAATCGTATCCAACAGGAACTTGACAGTATCTCATTGGCAGACATCCTGGATGAATATCGTCAGGGTGCAGCCAAAGAGAAGCCTATCAAGATTCATTGCATCAACCACAAGGGAGAATTAACGTTCTGACCCGTCAAACAGGCTTCTTCTGTGCTTCTGTCAGGACAGGGTAGTCCAGATAGCCATGTTCCATGCCGCGGCGGTAAATGGTTTTCTTGTCGAGTTCGTTATAAGGGCCATTCTGCCGGACACGGGCTACAAAGTCTGGATTGGCGATGAAGCTCCTGCCATAGGCAATGGCATCGGCATAGCCTGCCTGAAGGACATGTTCACCAAGTTCCGGGGTATAACTGCCTGCCAGGATGATTTTGCCTTTGAATGCGTTGCGGATTTTTGCTCGGAATGCATCGGTGAATGGTTCACCGCCGACCCAGCTGGGTTCTGCGATATGCAGGTAAGCCGGATTGCGTTTGTTCAGTTGTTCAATCAGGTAGAAGGTCATGGCTTCCCATGCTGTATCTGCCATGCCGTTGATGTTGAAGTTCGGGGAGATACGAATACCGACTTTGCTGTTACCGATGACACTGACAAAGGTGTCGAAAACTTCAAAAATCAGACGAGCTCGGTTTTCAAGGGAACCGCCGTACTGATCGATACGGATGTTGGTGTTGGTTGCCAGGAACTGATGGAGCAGGTAGCCATTGGCTGCATGGACTTCGAGCAGGTCGAAACCAGCACGGACAGCCCTTTCTGCTGCCTTACGGAAATCACCAAGAATTACCTTGATGTCGTCCAATGAAACGGCTTCGGGTTGTTCGACAGGGACAAAGCTGAGGTTGCCGTTTTCTCCTCGAATAAAGCATTTGGTGTTTTCTGCGATCAATGCAGAGGGAGCCTGTGGGGGCAGTCCATTATGGAGAGCAGAATGGGAGATACGTCCCGCATGATAAATCTGTCCGGAGATATGACCGCCGGCAGCATGGACAGCATCAACCACTTTTTTCCAGCCAGCTTCCTGCACATCGGTGTAAATGCCAGGGGTGTAGGCATAGCCTTGGGCACGGTTGGAGATCTGCATAGATTCAGTGACAATCAAGCCAGCTGTCGCACGCTGGGCATAATAGGCGGCATTCATGTCGGTTGCCTCATCGGCATCACCGGCGCGGTTGCGGGTCAGAGGAGCCATGAATATGCGGTTTGGGAGGCTAATGCCACCGATTTCAACCGGACTTAACAGTTTTTCAAACATACCAACTCCATTCAGCAATTTTGTTCTCGATATTCAAGAGCCATCCCGAAGGATGGCCCTGAAACGTGTTTATTGGCTGTCAGGCTACCGATTAATCGGTGACGACACCGCACATGCAGCCTTCACCACCACCGAGGGAGCAGACTGCGCCTTCAGCGGGTGCAAGATCTCCACCGATTTCATCTTTCAGGATAGCGCCTTCGCTGTCAGTGATACGAACCTTGACAGGGATACCGCGGCTGACACTGCTAGCAACGGTGCAGAAGTTTTCAAAGCGTTCAATCGGCTGAGAAACATCACCGAGTTCAGCAACGGTTTTGCCCAGTTTGATGGAGACTTCAATCGTCTGGATACGCAGCCGGTTTTCTTCATTGCGACCAAAGATAGCAACAGCAGTGGTCGTCAATGGGGTAGGGTCTGGGTTCTTGCGGCTGATGGCACCGAACAGGGCATCAGACATGCAGTTGGCAACCGCAGCACACAGCATCTGGTCTGGGCTTGGCCCCGTGTTTTTGCCATGGGGAACCGGTTCATCCAGAATCATGGAAGTGTTGCTGCCACTGAAATTGGCTTTGAACTGGAAGCGTTCAATCTGGGTCAGGGTAACTGGTTCGGAACGATTTTCACTCATGATGCTCTCCTAAATGATTCTCAAGTATTTCTCTGTTTATCGTAACTGCATAATGTTAATGTTATCAGCGTGGGGGCCGGATAAACACCCCCATTGAATAGAGTGCTTATCGCTGTTCCAGATAATGCTGGACATCAAGTGCTGCCATACAGCCGGATCCGGCACTGGTGATGGCTTGGCGATAGGTATAGTCCTGTACATCCCCAGCGGCAAAGACACCAGGGACGCTGGTTGCGGTTGCCATGCCGTTCTGACCTTTGGCAGTTTTGATATAACCATCTTCCATATCAATCTGTCCGGCAAAAATGTCGGTGTTCGGTTTATGGCCAATGGCCACAAAAAAGCCATGGACACTGAGTGCTTTTTCACTGCCATCCTTGGTGGATTTGACTCGAAGACCTGTAACACCGCTGTCATCGCCCAGCACTTCAACAACCTGGCTGTTGAGACAGAGTTCAATCTTGCCTTCAGCGACTTTTTCCATCAGCCGTTTGACAAGAATAGGTTCTGCACGGAATGTGTCCCTTCTATGGATAAGGGTGACATGGGAGGTAATATTGGCCAGGTACAGGGCTTCATCAACAGCGGTGTTTCCGCCGCCGACGACAGCGACCGGTTTGCCGCGATAAAAGAAACCGTCACAAGTGGCACAGCCTGAAACGCCATGCCCCATGAATTTTTCTTCAGATTCAAGACCGAGATACAGTGCAGAAGCACCTGTGGCGATGATAAGGGCATCGCAGGTGTATTCAGCGACATCCCCGACCAGACGAATTGGCTTTGCTTTCAGATCTGCGGTATGAATATGGTCGAATTCGATACGGGTATTGAATTTTTCCGCATGTCCGAGCAGCTTCTGCATCAGATCTGGTCCCTGGATGCCATCAATTTCACCTGGCCAGTTTTCGACTTCAGAGGCTGTCATGAGCTGCCCGCCTTGCTGCATCCCAGTAATCAACAGGGGATTCAGGTTGGCGCGGGCAGCATAGACAGCGGCAGTATATCCGGCTGGTCCTGAACCCAGGATGATGACTTTTGAATGGATGACAGTTCCGGTCATGGCAAATCTCTCCTTGTTTTATAGATGCTGGTTAAGCGATACGACATTGTATGCGGAAATGATAATCCTTGCAGAAAGCCATAAACACCCTGATGGAACAGGGGCTTTATGCGCCATGAAATGAATGAAAATGCAAGGTATCCAGCAGATGCTGGGCGCTTATACCATGGAAAGATGTTGTCAATAGGGGCAATACCAAGTGCGTCCCTGGTTCCAACGGGATTCCCAATGTTTCAGATAACGGGCAGCGTTTTCAGCATCGTTCCAGACCACAATGACGTTTTCGCTGTTGCCTTCTGCTGCAGCCCTTGTGTAATTAAAGCTGCCGGTTTCCACATGCTGTTTGTCCACGATGATGTATTTGTCATGATGGAGCTTATAAACACCGATAGTCCGCAGCGGGATACCAGCATTGGTCAGCAGGTTCATCGCAGAACGCGTGGCATTGTCGGCACAGCCTTTTCCGTCATCAATCACAATTTTGACATCAACGCCCCGTCTTTTAGCAGCAATGAGACTTTTGACGATTTTTGAGGAAGTGAAGGAAAAAGCCGCCATGCGGATGCTGCTGCGGGCACTTCCGATGGTACGGAGCACCAATGCTTCAGCACCACCATCCGGTGAAAAGGCGCTTTCAACAGGACCAGCCTGTACCACGGTACAGGAAAAACAGACAAGAACCAGAAAGAGAAGTCGTCTTAGGGATTTCATATTATTGTGAATTGATGGTATGGGTATGGACATTATAAAGCCCTGTAAAGGCCAGACCATATGCGAAACCAGAAAATTTAGGGTATTCTCGCAAGGTTGAATGTTATCTGTCGCTGTCATGCTGGCTATTGCGAATATCGTCCTGCCTGTCTTTGCCCTGATTTTCGCCGGGTATTTCCTGCGTTGGCGACGGATCCTGAGTGATGTTGCCTGCCGGGAGCTGAACCGCTTTGTGGTTTTCTTGGCGCTGCCTGCTTTGATGATTGATATCTTAGTCAACAGTTCCTGGGAAACGTTGTATCAGCCTGAGTTCCTCTATGCGTTTGAGTTAGGCGTTTTCATCCTTTTTTTCGGCATATTCGCCGCCCATTGGCTGAAAAACGGAAATCTGGCAGAAGCATCCATTGATGCCACATCGGCTTCTTATGCCAATACAGGCTATATCGGTATCCCGCTCTGTGCACTGACATTTGGACAAGAGAATCTTGCTCCGACCATGGTGAGCGTGATTCTCACGGTTTCAGTCAATTTTGCAGCCTCCATCATCTTCATTGAAATGGGTACCCAGTCAGGGAGAGGGCTGTTGGCAGCTTTTAGGCATGTCGGTGTTTCGCTTTGCAAGCATCCGCTGATTGTTGCCCCCGTCATTGCAGCAGCAATCATGATGGCAGGATGGCAGCTGCCTTATGGGGTGGCGCAATCGGTCAAGATACTGGGTGGCGCTGCAAGCCCTTGTGCCTTAGTGGCAACCGGTATTTTTCTGGCAGAACGTCAGGAAAAAACGAGCATAACAATGTCGATTGAATTGACGTTTTTGAAATTGATTGTTCAGCCGCTGATTGTCTGGTATTTCGCATTTTATGTTTTCGAGATGCCGCCGTTATGGGCCAAATCAGCTGTGGTGCTTTCAGCATTGCCAACCGGAACAGGTCCTTTCATGCTGGCAGAGTTGTATGATCAGGGGAGGGGTATTGCTTCACGGACAATTTTCCTTTCAACATTATTCGGTATCGCGACATTGGCGGTCTGGTTGACTGTCCTCTAAAAACGGTATCATGGCGGTATTTTTCAGAAAACATCTGGCATGTTTTATGCGTATGGTTTAAGGGAAGTCATTGAAGGAGCAAAACATGGCAATCCTGATTATCGAAACGGGAACTCCTCCCGGGAAAATCCCAGAAAAATGTGGCGGAACTGCACAATGGTTTGTGAACCAGCTGTCTGACTTCGGTAAAAAAGCAGATATTGTCCGTCCATATCTAGGGGATTCAATTCCTTCACCTGATTCCGTCAAAGGTGCCATCATTACCGGTTCTTGGGCAATGGTGACAGACAAGGCAGACTGGAGTGAAAGGACGGCAGAATGGATCCGTCAGGCAATCGCCATTGATATGCCTCTGTTAGGAGTGTGTTATGGTCATCAGCTGATGGCGCATGCCTTGGGTGGGAAAGTCGGGACAAATCCTTATGGCGGGGAAAAAGGGTCGTTCAGGGTCACACTGACAGAAACCGGAAAACAGAACCCATTGCTGGATGGTTTTCCAGAGACCTTTGATGCCAATCTTTTTCATGAACAGAGTGTTCTGGAACTGCCTGAAAAAGCAGAAGTACTGGCGTTTTCTGATAAAGACGGTTATCAGATGCTCCGTTATGGCACAAGCACCTTTTCAGTGCAGTTCCATCCAGAATTCACCAAAGAAGTCCTGAAAGCCGCCTGGGAAGATGATGTCGGAGAAAACGGCACAGTAACCTGTCCAATTGCTGAAATGACACCATGGCCAAGGCAGATTCTCCGTAATTTCTGTGTGATGGCGGAAGATATTGGCTGACAAAGTGGTTAGCCTTGATGGTTTGTTCAAAATCGCTGAGGCAATCCTTGTACAATGTCTCCATAAAAATAAAAGGAGACAATTATGGGAAAAATCTGACAGGCAGTCCCAGACGGAAAGGTAATACCTTTGCGATGGTCAACAGCTTCAGAAAAGCGGCGGAATCAAAAGGGCATACCATCATCCAGTTTGATACGGCATTCATGAAAGTGGCTGGATGTCGGGGATGTGATAAATGCTATTCACGGGAAGGTGCCTGTATTTACCGCCATGCTTTCAATCAGGTTGCTGAGCCGATTCTTGACGCAGATTTCATCCTGATTGCAGCGCCTGTCTATTGGTACACATTTCCAGCGCAGATCAAGGCGGTCATTGACCATTTCTATGCGTTCTGTGTTGGTGAAAAGGATTTCAAGGGAAAACAGTGCGCATTGATTGCCTGCTGTGCGGAAGACTCACTTGAAACGTTTGAAGGTACTCGTTTCGCGTTTGAGAAGACTATGCAGTTCCTGCAATGCCGGATTGTTGATGAGATTCTGATTCCCGGTGTTACCAACCCCGGTGATATCAAACAGACAGATGGTGAGAAACGGGCGGCTGAATTGGCGCTTTCCCTGCAGTTATGAAGATCAAAAAATTGTGGCAGACATTCCCATTCTGTTAGAATGTCCCTTTATCGCCTGGGTGGTGAAATTGGTAGACACAAGAGACTTAAAATCTCTCGCCAGAAATGGTGTACCGGTTCGATTCCGGTCCCAGGCACCATTCCTTTGTTTTTTACCGTTCAACAAAGTTCATATTAGTTCGGTTTTTCCATAAAAATCATAGAATTACTGTATAAAACAGTTTTTTTACAGTATTGCTTAATCCACAGATTTTGGGTAGGTGAAAAAATCTACCCTTTTCAGCAATCATCATCTGATAATCATGGTGTTTCCATACCTTCAAATGGGGCATGGTTACGGCATCATAACTGCCGGTGAGACAGCACAAAAAAAACGCCAAGTCTGCATTGCTGCATTCTGGCGGATAAAGAGAAGGTAAGGATTTATCGTTTATTTTTGCGTTTAATTTTCTTCTTCAAGACTGTTTTGATAGGTCTTGACAAACTCTATGCAAAATTCTGCAGCTTTGCGTCCGCTGATTTTTCCTTTTTTGCCTTGAATGATATTCGGCTGGGTTTCAAGCACCTTAATCAGCATGGCGATTGCTGCCGAAACTTCTGATGATGTATTCATAAAAATCTCCTTGACAAAGTTACTTATTGTATACATTCAGTATAACACAAATCCGAATTATTCCAATAATGAAACCATCAATTTGGTTAAAAGATTTCATGAATTTGATTCCCCTTTCTTTGCTGGACATCAGATGATGGGAATTGGGTGTTTGGTTATAATGTCATTTTCTGCCATTCTTCCATCTGATTATGTCCAAATCGCCTGAACTTTTACTACCTGCCGGATCGGTGGACAAGATGCGAGCTGCCTATGATTTCGGCGCGGATGCTGTATATGCAGGACAGCCTCGGTACAGCCTCCGGGCGAAGAATAATGCATTTTCGTCTCTGGAAGCATTGAAAGCAGGGATTGAAGAAGCGCACCATCGAGGCAAGAAGTTTTATGTCGCAAGCAATATCTATGCGCATAATGCCAAATTGAGGACTTACCTGGAGGATATGGCACCTGTCATAGAGATGAAGCCTGATGCCTTGATTATGGCAGACCCCGGCATGATCATGATGGTGAAGGATAAATGGCCGGAAGTTCCAATTCATCTTTCAGTGCAGGCGAATGCCATCAATTGGGCAGATGTCCGTTTCTGGCAAAGGATGGGTTTAACGCGAGTTATCTTATCCCGGGAACTGTCATTGGATGAGATTGCCGAAATTCGTCAGAAATGTCCTGAGATGGAACTGGAGGTTTTTGTCCATGGTGCGCTTTGTGTGGCATATTCCGGACGTTGCCTGTTATCAGGTTATTTCAGCCACCGCGATTCCAATCAGGGTATTTGTACCAATTCTTGCCGCTGGCATTACAAAATCAGTAATGCCGAGGAAGATGAGACGGGTGATTTGAAACCGATGGATATGCAGGCTTTTATGGAAAAGGCAGGTGTCCTGCCTGCTGAGTTGGGAGATGTTCCCCGGCATCCAGCTGCTGAGCGTGTCTATTTCATTGAAGAGGGGAAGAGGCCAGGGCAGCTGCTGCCGATCATGGAAGATGCGCATGGTACTTATATCATGAACTCGAAAGACCTGCGTGCCATTGAACATGTTGAACGGTTGGTCAAGATCGGTGTTGATTCTTTGAAGGTCGAAGGGCGTACCAAATCCATCTATTATGTTGTCCGGACTGCCCAGGCATACCGGAAAGCGATTGATGATGCAGTCGCAGGCAGGCCGTTTGATGTTAAGCTGCTGGGTGCCCTGCAGGGACTGGCAAACCGTGGTTATACCGATGGTTTCTATGTCCGTCACCATACCAAGGATTATCAGAATTATATGACCGGGGCTTCTGAGCTTTACAGCAGCCATTATGTGGGTGATGTCATTGATTCAGCAGATGGCTGGGCAACGGTTTTGGTCAAGAACCGGTTTTCTGTCGGGGATATGTTGGAGGTGTTTCATCCAGATGGAAATACCATTATCCATTTGAAAGAAATGATGGACCAGACAGGCAATCCAGTTACCGTAGCGCCTGGCAGTGGTCATATTGTCAGGATTCCGCTGGAGAAATATGGGAAGGGCGCTTTTATTGCCCGGCAGCTTCATCCTGAAACAGTTGGAGAATAAAGATGGCACGGCAGATTGTCCTGGATACTGAAACAACGGGGTTGAATGCCAATGAAGGCGACCGGATTGTTGAAATCGGCTGCGTTGAAGTGATTGACCGCAGGATTACGGATAATCATTACCATGTCTATATCAATCCTGAGCGGGATGTGCCGGAAGAAGCCGTCAACATCCATGGATTAACGGCTGAATTTCTTAGTGACAAACCGACATTCTCGTCTATTGCCCAATCATTCAGCGATTTCATCAAAGATGCAGAGCTGATTATCCATAATGCCTCGTTTGACGTTGGTTTTCTGGATGCTGAATTTCAGCGTTTGAAAATGCCCTCAGTTGCCGAAATTGCGTCCAATGTGGTTGACAGTCTTGCGATGGCAAAACGGATGTTCCCAGGCAAACGCAATAATCTGGATGTTCTTTGCGACCGTTTCGGTATTGATAATTCTGAACGTACGCGCCATGGCGCATTGCTGGATGCCGAACTTCTGGCAGAAGTCTATCTGGGGATGACCCGTGGACAGAATTCCCTGATGATGGATGAAGTTGCGGATACTTCTTCTGACAAACATGCAAAAATGCGTCAGGCATCCGATACTGATAGAACACCAATCATTGTCTTGCGTGCTACCACAGAGGAGCTGGCAGCCCATGAATCAGTGCTTCAGGGCATTGAAAAGGAAAACAAGGATAAACCCTGCCTTTGGCGGGATACAGAACCTGACAGTCAGGCAGACTAGCGGTTCAGTCTGCCTCTCCATCAAGTTTTTTCTGTGTCAAAAATGCGCCACAGCGTAATGGCTAGCTGTGACAAACAACGTTTATTTGGATTGCGGGTATCGCTGTAATTTGTTGATTTATAACAAGTTGATTATTTGTTTATCTCACAGTCATTGAAAGTTGGTGTCCGAACCAGTTCACCAGCGCCGGTACAGGTTAATGTCACCTTATCTCCTGCTTTCAATGCTGCCACTGCCTGTGCCTGTGTTTTCTTGAAATTGAATGTCGGCAGAACTTCGTTGTCCAACGCAAATGTCAGGAATGGCACACCGTTGTCATCCTTATCGGTTTCCCCGACTATTCCAGTGACTTCGACCTTGACACCTTTGAATTTCTTGTCTCCGGCGGCCGCACCAGCCTGATAGGTTTTCAGGATTTCTTCAGGCGTTGTTTTCACAACGTCACTTTTCTTTCCGCCGCCGCATGCAGTCAAGGCAAATGCCAATGCAGGAATGGCAGTATATACCAGCAGTTTTTTCATGATTTTTCTGTTTCAAATATTAGGATTGGATAAGCATATCTCTAACGGTTCATTATACAACCGCTATTCCTAAAACGTGAAACGCCGTCTGCCATTGAATCGGTTATCTGGTATCAGGTTTCAACTGTATCCAAGTGTAAGAAAGGTAAAACACTGAAACAGACGCATGATTTTTCTTTGTTGGATCGATAAGATGATTTCAACAACTGAAAAGAAAGTATTGTGAAACAGCGCTTTAAGCGCAATAGAAACAGATATTGGAGGCTACCATGAAAAAACTGATTGCTGCATTGCTGGGAATGGCTGTGATGTCTGCCCCGTTTGCTCGAGATTTTGATGGTCCTCACCATCCACATGGTCATCAACCTCGCCATGCGATGAGGCATCAAGGTCCCCATCATCCACATCATGGCCATCCGCACGCACCACCGCCACCTCGCCGTCATGTGACATACCATGAACACTATCATGGCAACAATGTGGCAGAGGCCATTATTGTCGGAGGCGCCATTGTCACAGCGGCGGTGATCCTCTCAAACTGATGACAACCTGAATATTGCCATACTACTTACTCTCCTTGAAAAATCCCATATCATCTGTTGTTGGTATGGGATTTTTTCTCTTCAAATGCAATCAACCGTTTTAGACCTGGTCCTGCCATGCCGTTATAATGTCCCTGTCAGTTGACGGTTATTGGTATCAGCCGGAACCGATTTGGTCATGGTTTATTTGGACAATCAATCTTCAAAAGCCCATGAAAAAACTAACGATTGCCTTACTCGGTCTCTTTGCAATCAGCTCCCATGCTTATGCACAGTCTGGTGTGGTAGGGACTATCTTGGATACTGCTCAGATTATTCAGGATGTTGACGACATGCTGAATGGCGACAGTGGCGATTACTACGATGACGGTGATTATGGTTATAGCGGCTATGGTTATCCGCCTGCTTCCCGCCCTGACTATCGGTATCCTCCGCCAGAACCAGGAGGCGGTTATGACAGATACAGGCACCGCATGGGATACCCTGATGGTCCACGTGAGGGCATGGACCAGCCAGGTATGGATAGCCGTGGCAGTCATGGCGGTATGATCGGCAGACCAGACAGAAACGGAATGCCTGATGGACATCAGGGAGGATTTGGCAGCCATCAGGATGGCAGCTATGATGGCATGATAGGAAGACCGGACCGTCAAGATGGCCATCATGCCAATTGCAATGGCAGTCTCTTTGGCGGAAACCGGGGAAATGACGGTCATATGGAGCAAAACCCTGACAGCCAGCGAGGCGGCATATCATCCGACAACAGCCGACACCCTGAAAACAACCGTCAGGGCGGCTTGTTTGGCAGCAATGATCGCACTTCCAGTCATCGACATCACGAAGACGCTTTCGGCAATAGACAAAACCGCGATCATCATGGCGGCGGACATGGTGGCAGACATTGACGCTCTTTTTATTCATCCTGACCGTTGAGTATTGACAGGATGGCTGAATCTGGATGTTGTTGTTATCCCAACGAAAGCATGTTCATGGAAACCCGTTATGAACTGGTAATGCACGATACCATTGAACGGTTCGGCAAAAAGCTGTACCGCATTCAGGCGGTTGTGGACATGCCTTTGCATCAAATCCACAAAGGTGACTTGGGCGGCTGGATTGAATCGCCGGACAATCTGCCCCAGCTCGGAAACGGTTGGATTGATGAGTATGCCTTGGTCTATGAAAATGCCATTGTCACTGGCAATGCACTGGTGACAGGTCATGCTGAAGTGTTCGGACATGCTTTAATCCATGATCGGGCTGTCGTTCGGGGACATGCCAGAATCTTTGCCAATGCGGAAGTTGCTGGTGATGCCCATATTGCCGACTATGCCATGCTGGGCGGCAGCGCCCGTATTGCCGGGATTGCCGAACTGTCCGGCTATGATTTCATCGGCGGCAATACGATTTTGGACAGTGCCCGCTATACTTTGCTTGAAGATGATTTCATCGAAATAGACGGTGTAACGCTTTACCGTGTCCAGGCACTGATAGACAATCCATTCCATGGTGTGACCGCAGGAGATAAGGGCGGCTATATTCAGTGCATGGAAAACCTGGCAATGAACGGCAGTGCCTGGGTGGCTGATGAAGCATTGGTCTATGGTCAGAGCCATATCTCGGAAAATGCAATCATTTCTGGTGCTGCACGTGTTTTTGGCAGTGCACAAGTCAGTGGTTCTGCAGTCATTACCGATCAAGCAGTTGTCTGCGGTACGGCTAAAATTGGGGGATTTTCCCTGATTGACGGTCAATCAGTCCGTGACGGCAGCCGTTTTCGACTGCTGAAAGACCAGTCAATGGAAATCAGTTCAGGTACCGGTAAAATAACGCTTTACCGTATCCAGGCAACCATGGATAATGCGCTGCATCATGTCAGGGATGGCGATCTGGGCGGTTGGGTAGAACAGGAATCCAACCTGGCGACATTGAGTGAGGCATGGATAGCTGATGAAGCCAAAGTCTGGGGACGGGCACGGATTGGCGGCAAGGCACTGGTTTCCGGATATGCCGAAGTGTCCGGCAATGCCCTGGTTTATGACAATGCTCGTGTGCGTGACCATGCCAAGGTTTCCGGCATGGCTTCTGTTTTCGGATTGGCCGAGGTTGATGGCTCCACCATTGTTGATGGTATGGCACAGCTGTCAAAACGCCCCGGCCAGGCATGATTGGATGGTGTTCCGTTTTCAACAATGAAAGTGATTCAAATTCAAGGTGGTACTGTCTATATCGGGAAAGATGACGGCACTTTCCAGACGCTCCCTTTAACCGCTTTTAGCTTTGTGCCGTCTGTTGGCGATGAAGTCGAAATCTATTCCAATGGACAACAGACAATCGTATCCCGGAAAACAGGTTCATCAACAGCAGAAAAGCAGTCATCCCAAAACCGGAATTACGGGACTTCATATCAGCAGACAACCTATATTGGTCCTCATGTCGTGAACAAGGTTGTTTATTGCGTACTGGCGTTTCTGCTTGGCGGACTCGGTATCCATAAATTCTATGCCGGCAGGATTGGGAAAGGCATCCTTTATATCTTGTTCTGCTGGACAGGTATTCCCAGTATCATTGCCTTGATTGAATTTGTCATGGCATTATGCAGGCCAGCTGATGACAATGGCAATATTCAGGCTTAAATGGGGTGTTATCCCAATCCTTTAAGCTGTTCGGCTGCACCAGTATGTCCTGCCAAAGCAGCAGTCTTCAGCCATTCAGCACCTTTCTCCAGGTTCTTATCAACACCATCGCCTTTGACCAGCGCCGTTCCCAGCATATATTGGGCCTCGATATCCCCTGATGATGCTTGCCAGACCAATGCTTCTACCCATTCAGACTGTTGGAACATACTGTTTTCCAATAAGGTTGTCCTGAAAAAAAACAGGCAGAAGGAAATGGTTTCCTTCTGCCTGCCATGTTTAATCCTTCTTTATTTAGCAGCAGCTTTTGTAGCTGAGACAGCTTTTTCAGCAGCAGGCGCAGCGGCTTCTGCAGCTGGGGCTGCTTTTTCAACGGCAGGTGCTGCAGCTTTTTCAACAGCAGGTGCTGCAGCTTTTTCAACAGCAGGTGCTGCTGCTTCTGCAGCATAAGAA
>CAVERB010000095.1:16612-26181 GCA_963618105.1 Oxalobacter sp.
GATTGTAATATTCTGCTTTCAAAACCTAAACACCTAATTTTCTCTATTAGGTACCGGATTCTCTCACTTTTGAATTCTATAGACAGATATTTTCCCTATCGGGCACACAATCTTCTCAATCCGTGACTTGTTATCAAAAATCTGGTAAAAAGAAAACTATGAAAAAAACGGTTCACTGAATATGATGCTTCCTGCAAAAGCAGAAGGACTGGTATCGAAAGATGTTTCTATCTTGAATCAATCTCTCATCCAAAAAGTCCTTCCTTACATACAATCTTCTGGTGATAAGACAACAGCAATTGAAGGGCTGTTTTTTCACCGCAGGGACTGGAATTACCGGCATGAGAGCCGTTTTTTTCCACCAACTATCTCAGTCGTTGTCCAAGGAAGGCGAAGCTGTTTCCTTGGAGAAGATGAATATGAATACCGGTTTAAAGAAGGGGAATGTATTGTCCTGAGTACAGATGTACCCTGTATTGACTACACAACACAAGCAACACCAGAAAAGCCTTTCTTATCCATAGCGCTTCTGATAGACCGGCATCTTACCGCGCAGCTGGTTTCAGAGATTTTCTCAACACCAGCAACCAAAGAAAATGATCTCCAGAATATTTCCAGTCATGATGTCGATATTCATGTTTTGGAAGCCTTTGACCGTCTAGTTGACCTGCTGGACAAGCCTGATGATATTCCTTTTCTGGCTCCTCTCATCATCAAGGAAATTCATTACCGGATCCTCATGGGACAGCAGGGCAATTTTCTCAGGCAAGCGAATACACTTGGTACACAAAGCAACCAGATTGCCTGTGCCATTCTCTGGCTGCGGGAACACTTCAGGGAACCTTTGTTCGTGGAAGAACTTGCCCATCAGGTCAATATGGCACCTTCAACGTTTTACCGGCAATTCAAGGCGATTACCCATACAAGCCCGATCCAGTTCCAAAAGAAACTCAGACTGCATGAAGCCCAGCGTCTGATGCTGGTTGAGAAAAAATATGTGACAACCGCAGCCCTGTCGGTCGGTTATGAGAATCCCAAACAGTTCAGCCGTGAATACAAACGCTTTTTCGGCAGATCGCCTTCTGCTGATATTCGAAAATCTGTCATCGCTAAAGACAGTCCTATCAAGACATCCGATATGTCTTTTTCTCATTAAAAATCCCATTAAGTCATGGTTTGCTTAATGGAGTCGTGTCCATCCAGGAGAAGTCTTCTTCCGAAATTTCTGATGAGGACTTGATTATTCATGGGCAACTCTTCAAAATAAACATTTCCCTTTTCACAGTGGGGGAATTCTTTTCAATCAATTCTGAGAGAGCATAAAATGCGTTCAATCGGCAAATCTAAGAAATTGGATAATGTCTGTTATGCCATCCGGGGTCCCGTGCTTGACCGGGCAAGGCAGATGGAAGACGAAGGTCAGAAGATCATCAAGCTGAACATCGGTAATGTGGGTGTTTTCGGTTTTGACCCGCCAGAAGAACTTGTCCGTGACATGATCCGGAATATGCAGAATGCGACAGCGTATTCTGATTCCAAAGGGATGTATTCAGCCCGTAAGGCAGTGATGCAGTATGCCCAGCAGAAGCAGATTGATGGTGTGACGATAGATGATATTTATCTAGGCAATGGTGCTTCAGAACTGATTGTCATGGGCATGCAGGCACTGCTGGATAATGGCGATGAAGTTCTGGTTCCAACGCCGGATTACCCGTTATGGACAGCTTCGGTCACATTGGCTGGCGGTAAGGCTGTTCATTATATTTGTGATGAAGCCAATGATTGGATGCCGGATATTGCGGATATGGAAACCAAGATCACGCCGCATACCAAGGCGATTGTCGTCATCAATCCGAACAATCCAACAGGGGCGGTTTATTCGGAAGCCTTGTTGAGACAGATTGTCGAATTAGCCCGTAAACATCAGCTGATTATCTTTGCTGATGAAATCTATGACAAATGCCTGTACGATGGTGTTACGCATACTTCGATTGCTTCTCTTTCCAATGATGTACTGGTGCTGACGCTGAATGGCCTTTCCAAGAATTACCGTGCCTGCGGTTATCGGGTCGGCTGGATGATCGTTTCGGGTGAGAAGCGATATGCGAAAGACTATATTGCCGGCTTGAACATGCTGTCCTCAATGCGGCTCTGTTCCAATGTGCCAGGCCAGTTTGCGGTTCAGGCAGCATTGGGAGGCTATCAGAGTATTAATGATCTGGTTGCGCCGGGAGGGCGTCTGGAACGTCAGCGTACTCTGGCACATAAGCTGCTGACGGAAATCCCAGGTGTATCCTGTGTAAAAGCCAAAGGTTCCCTTTACCTGTTCCCGCGTCTTGATCCAGAAATCTATCCAATTACCGATGACCAGCAATTTGCCTATGACCTGTTGGACCGTGAAAAAGTCCTGATTGTTCAAGGGTCTGGATTCAACTGGATTGCGCCTGACCATTTCCGGGTTGTGTTCCTGCCGCCTTCAGATGATCTGAAACTGGCGATTGGCCGGCTAGCCAATTACCTGGCATATCTCCGCAAGAAATTCGGTACGGAACAGCTTGCTCAGGAAAAATATGGAAAAAACCATAAAAAACAAAAAGAATTGCATGTTGCTTAAAGTATTTTATCAAGATTGAAATTCAAAAAATGAAGCCTTTAAAAGTTGGTATTCTTGGTTTGGGGACGGTTGGTTCCGGGACATTCAATGTTCTGAAACGCAATCAAAAAGAGATTCAGGGACGAGCAGGACGCCGTATTGAAGTCGTGATGGTTGCAGACCGGGATGTTGAGCGTGCCCAAAGCATTGTGAGAGGGGATTGCGAAGTTGTTGCTGACGGGAACCAGTTGGTCAATAACCCGGATATTGATATTGTAGTGGAACTGATCGGCGGCTATACCGTTGCCAAGGATTTTGTCCTGAAAGCGATTGAAAACGGTAAGCATGTTGTGACGGCAAACAAGGCATTGTTGGCAGTTCATGGCAATGAGATTTTTGAAGCTGCTCAGCAGAAGAAGGTCATTGTGGCCTTTGAAGCAGCGGTCGCAGGCGGCATCCCGATCATCAAGGCGCTTCGTGAAGGATTGACTGCCAACCGGATTGAATGGATTGCAGGTATCATCAACGGTACAACGAACTTCATCTTGTCAGGCATGCGCGATAAGGGGTTGGAATTTGCGACGGTCCTTAAAGAAGCGCAAGATCTGGGTTATGCCGAGGCAGATCCGACTTTTGACATTGAAGGGATTGATGCCGCCCATAAGGCAACCATCATGTCAGCGATTGCTTTTGGCGTGCCTGTCCAGTTTGACAAGGCTTATGTCGAAGGGATCAACAAGCTGGCTTCCATTGACATTACCTATGCAGAACAGCTTGGATACCGAATCAAGCTGCTGGGCATCACCAAGCGGATGGCAAACGGCATCGAATTGCGTGTTCATCCAACCTTGATTCCTGCCAAACGTTTGATTGCCAATGTGGAAGGGGCGATGAATGCCGTGCTTGTCAACAGCGATGCGGTTGGTGCAACACTATATTACGGCAAAGGAGCGGGATCAGAACCGACAGCTTCAGCCGTGATTGCCGATCTGGTGGATATTGCCCGTGTGGATACGGTTGATCCTGAACATCGTGTTCCTTATCTGGCATTCCAGCCCGATGCGATGAATGATACGCCGATTCTGCCGATTACAGAGGTGACGACCAGCTATTACCTGCGGATGCAGGTGAAAGACCAGCCGGGCGTGCTTGCTGATATTACGCGGATTCTTGCCGACTTGAGCATTTCCATTGACGCGTTCCTGCAGAAAGAGCCGCTTGAAGGTGAAACACTGGTTGATATTATTATCCTGACCCATCAGACGCAGGAAAAGAATATGAATGCTGCGATTGAGAAAATCGAACAGATTTCAACAATTATGGGTAAAGTCACCAGGATTCGCTTGGAAAACCTGATGTAAATCCATAAGTAAACTGTCAAAAAACGGGAAAGGCTTTTATCGTCTTTCCTGTTTTGCATTGGGAAAAGGCAGGAGATTGCCTTGCAGGATAGCGGGCAATAAAAAACCGGAGATTTTGACGTCTCCGGTTTTTCTATAACTGATTGTTACCAGATCAGACGTGTTCGCCCAGGACAGAAACGGTGATGTCAACGATAACATCAGAATGCAGGGCAACAGAAACAGGATAGTCGCCGACAGCCTTGAATGGTCCCTGAGGCAGACGAACCTGTGCTTTATGGATGTCGAAGCCCTGTTTGGTCAATGCTTCAGCGATGTCAAAGTTGGTGACGGAACCAAACAGACGACCGTCAACACCAGATTTTTGCAGGATCTGGACAATCAGGCCAGAGAGTTTTTCACCTTGAGCCTGTGCATCAGCCAGTTTCTTGGCTGCTGCTGCTTCCAGTTCAGCACGTTTGGCTTCAAATTCCTTGACGGCTTCAGCAGTTGCACGGCGGGCGATACGCTGGGGAATCAGGTAGTTGCGGGCATAACCATCTTTAACCTTGACGACATCACCTAGGTTGCCCAGATTGCCGACTTTTTCCAACAAAATTACTTGCATGTTTTTCTCCAATATCCTTTAGATTAATCGACAGAATCAGGCAGAGTGCAGGGAAGTGTAAGGCAACAGCGCCAGGAAGCGGGCACGCTTGATAGCGGTGTCCAACTGACGCTGGTAATGTGCCTTGGTGCCAGTCAGACGGGCTGGCATAATCTTGCAGTTTTCCTGAATGAAATCTTTCAGGGTATCGATGTCTTTGTAATCAATCTGTTCTACGTTTGCAACAGTGAAACGGCAGAATTTTTTGCGTTTGAACAGAGGGTTCTGCTGTTTACGTTTGTCTTTGTTTTTGGTCTTGTCGAATTTCTTACCAAATGCCATTTTCGGCTCCTGTATAAAAATATGATTTATTCAATCAGGGAAAAACCTGTGATATGGAACAACAGATTCTGACTTTTCAGGCTTCTTGCCGCGATGAATCCCTCAAATCGGTATAGATGATTGGAAGGAATCTGCTGAATTTTGCCAACAATATCACCGATGGCGATTGCTGGAATGGTAACAGTCACATTTCTTTCCATGCCGGCTTCCAATTGCCTGGATTGATGGTGCAGTGTCATCGAGATGACGGGAACACCGGCCGGGGTATAACGAATGGCAGTCTGTTCTTGAATGCCAGCAACCAGTGAAAACCTGTTTTCAGCGGTCAGAAAAGTCTCCTCTCAACGGTTCTTCAACTTAAGCGGACTGTTCAGCAGCAGGTGCTTTACCGGTTTCTTCCTTCTGGGCAGATTTCATCATTGGAGAAGGACCAGTTTCAGCACGTTTCATCTTGACAGTCAGATGACGCAGAATGGCATCGTTGAACTTGAATGCGGTTTCCAGCTCATTCAGTGTTTCACTATCGCATTCGATGTTCATCAGCACATAGTGTGCCTTGGCAAACTTGTTGATCATATAGGCCAGCTGGCGGCGGCCCCAGTCTTCGACACGGTGGATTTTACCGCCGCGGGAAGTGACACTGTTTTTATATCGTTCAATCATTGCCGGAACCTGTTCGCTCTGATCCGGATGAACGATGAAAACGATTTCGTAGTGACGCATGTGTACTCCTTTTGGACGTTGAAAATATGCCCGCCCCAGCGTCAAATCAGGTGCGGGAAGAAGAAAACTCTGAATTCTAGCATTATTGTCTGTTTATTGCAATTATCTGATTGTGTTGTTCTTTATCCGGTTTTCTGGCAAAAAAAGAAAAAATCTTTTAAAATGCCTGATTAAATAAACAGTCTATATGAATTGACAGTATTTTAAGGTTCAGGGCAGTATCAGTATATCCATTATCCATATGGCGGGGCGGCTATGATTAAACTGACAGCTAGACAGCAGGAAATCCTTAATCTGATCAGAAATTCGATTGAACGTACGGGGTTTCCGCCAACAAGGGCAGAAATTGCAGCAGAACTGGGTTTCAGGTCTGTTAACGCAGCGGAAGAACATCTTCAGGCTTTGGCAAGAAAAGGAGTGATTGAGATGGTACCTGGGATTTCCCGAGGCTTACGTTTGCTGTATCAGGAAGAGAAACATCCAGAAACCGGCGCTTATCCTGAGTTTATGGAATTGCCTTTGGTTGGCGGCGTGGCGGCTGGCGCGCCGATTCTTGCTCAGGAACATATCGAGAAAAAGTTCCAGGTTGATCCTTCGATGTTTCCTGAGAGACCGGATTATCTGTTAAAGGTTCGTGGTACATCCATGAAAGATGTCGGTATCTTTGAAGGCGACTATATTGCGGTGAAAAAAACGACCCAGGTCAGAAACAACCAGATCATTGTTGCCCGTATCGGTGATGAGGTAACTGTCAAACGCTTCAGCAGGAAAGGCAGGTCGGTGGAACTGTTGCCTGAAAACCCGGATTTTGAACCGATCAAGATTGATGGCAGGCTTGAAAATTTCCATATTGAAGGACTGGTTGTCGGTCTGATCCGCCCTTGGAGCTGATTGGCAAGACCAGGGAACGGGCTGATTATCTTGGCACATTCCTGTTTTTTGCCAGGGATTCAATCTGGGTTGCAATCCCTCTGAGAATATTGATTTCCTCGGTTTCCAGATGGCATCTGGAGAACAACCGTCTGAGCCTTGGCATCAGCTTCTTCGGACTTTCCGGATTCAGGAAACCAGATACCACCAAAGCTTTTTCCAGATGCTCAAACATCCCATTGATCTGGTCAACCGTAGCGGGTGTGCCCTGAAAACCAATGGGATTTCCTGTTTTTGGAATGCTGTCTGCGGCCAATGCTGCCATTCGGCATTCATAGGCCAGTACCTGAACTGCCTGGGCAAGGTTCAGGGAAGCATGTTCCGGATTGGCCGGAATGTGGATCAGCGTATCGCATTGCGCCACAATCTCATTGGGCAGACCATACCGTTCGCTGCCGAAAACAAGCGCCTGCGGCAGGGCATCATTATCCAGCGCTGTTTGGGCAAATTGACGGGGTGTCAGGATTTGAGGCGAGAATTCACGCAGCCGGGCAGTCACTGCGGCTGCCCGGGTACATCCGCTTAATGCTGCTTCGATGGAATTGACAATCCGGGTGTTTTCCAGGACATCAAGGGCGCCGCTGGCAAAAGCCTTTGCATCAGGATGTTCGAGGACATTGCTGAAACGAGGGCTGACAAGGATCAGCTTGTGGAATCCCATCGTCTTGAGCGCCCTTGCTGCTGCGCCGACATTACCGGGATGGCTGGTTTCAACCAGAACAAACCATAAAGTCTGGAAAATGGCTATGTCAGTTTTCTGCATGTTCATTTAAAATAGAAGTTTAGGAGAAACAGCTGGCTTTTCAACCATATGCTGGATACTGTTTCTTCACAGGACCGGTTTTTATCAATCATTATGACATCAGGATACCGTTCCGGATATTCTGATGGAATGCTTTTTTTCAGGTTTTCAAGAACATCATGCAGCATCCAATGCTTACCACAGCGGTGAAAGCCGCCCGTCGTGCGGCATCCATTATCAACCGCGCCTCCTTTGATCTGGAACAGGTCAAGGTTGAACAGAAAGACCAGAATGATTTTGTGACAGAAGTTGACCGTGAGGCAGAAGCTGCCATCATAGATGTGCTTTTGACAACCTATCCTGACCATGCCATCCTGGCTGAAGAATCTGGCGCGTCCAATGGTCTGAATGATACCAGCGAGAATGTCTGGATTATTGATCCGCTGGATGGTACCACCAATTTCATTCATGGTTTCCCTTGTTACTGCATCTCCATTGCCTTGCAGCAGAATGGTGTTGTCACGCATGGCCTGGTTTATGATCCTGCCGGCAATAACCTGTTTACCGCTTCCAAAGGGAGCGGTGCGTTTCTGAATAACCGGCGTATCCGCGTCAGCAAGACAGACAGGTTGTCCAGAGCCTTGATTGGAACCGGGTTTGCAGGACGCAGGAAAGATCCAGAAGCATTAAAAACATTCCTGAAGATGTTTGAAGTAATGACATTGAATGCCCAGGCAGTCAGACGTCCAGGTTCCGCAGCTTTGGATCTCGCCAATGTCGCCTGTGGCCGTTATGACGGTTATTATGAAAAAGATCTCAAGATCTGGGATATCGCTGCCGGTGCATTGCTGGTTTCCGAATCAGGCGGCATTGTGTCCGACTTTGACGGTGAAGGGGATTACTTGAACTCAGGCAATATCATTGCCGGTTCTCCCCGGGTGTTTGCCCAGATGCTTTCCCTGCTGAAAGCCGTATAAGCCGATCATTGAATGAAGGGATTATCGGCTTGTCAGGACAATGAAACACCGTTAAGCATTGATCTGTTCTGCGAAGTCATCGACAACTACGGCGATGCGGGTGTCTGCTGGCGGCTTGCGCGGCAGCTGGCTTTAGAATGGCATTGCCATGTCCGGTTGTGGATTGACCGGTTACAGGTGCTGCAAAAACTTTGTCCTTCCATCCAGATGGGGCTTGAAAAACAGACAGTCAATCATGTTGAGGTCTGCGTCTGGAAAAGCAGTCTGGAACAAACGTTCATAGATCGGGTGCCTGATGTCGTCATTGAAGGGTTTGGCACCCGTTTGCCAGATGGCTATATCAGGCAGATGGCATCACGGGAGACTGCGCCAATCTGGCTCAATCTGGAATATTTCAGTGCGGAACCCTGGGTGGAAACGACCCATCTGATGCAGTCGCCCCATCCCAAACTGCCGTTGACCAAATATTTCTATTTCCCTGGGTTCACGGAGAAGACGGGAGGACTGATTCGTGAAAACAACCTGATTGAGACAGCCGTAGCGTTCCAGGCAGACAAGAACAATGCTGTCAGGTTTCTGTCATCCCTTGGGGTGACTTGCCGGGAAGGGCAGTTCCTTGTTTCTCTGTTCTGTTATCCATCGGCGCCTGTTTTGATGCTGTTGGAATCATTGATGCAATCCGGTGAGGCGGTTTTATGTTTGATTCCAGAAGGGACAGCAACCCAATCTGTTGAACAGTTTATCCAACAGCAGCCCAAGGCGGGCACCTGTTTCCAGAAAGGCGCTTTGGAAATACAGATACTTCCCATTGTTGAGCAGCGCTTGTATGATCGTCTGTTATGGTGTTGCGACCTGAACTTTGTCAGGGGAGAAGACTCTTTTGTCAGGGCGCAATGGGCAGGCAAGCCTTTTGTCTGGCAGATTTATCCGCAGGAAGACAATGCGCATATTGATAAGCTGGATGCTTTCATGGCGTTGTTCCGGCAGGGACTGACAGTAGGGGAGCAGCAGGTGTTCCAGGATTTCTGGAAACGGTGGAATAACTGTGCTGGGCAGGGCAGTTTTGCAGAATCCTGGTCAGGATTCTGCAAAATCTTGCCGAAAATGAAACAATATGGCGGTATTTGGCGCAAAAAATTGACAGAACAGCCGGATTTAAGCACGGCTTTGGTTCGATTTATCGCTTCTTTGCGTTAAAATACTATGATTTTCCTGAACGGTGGCATTTGGTTTGGTGTTTTTAGGCTGCCGTGAATACTCTGACATTTTTCAATTCATTTATAACGATTTTTTATGAAAACAGCACAAGAAGTAC
>CAVERB010000095.1:26191-28051 GCA_963618105.1 Oxalobacter sp.
AAGAAGTACGGGTCGGCAATGTTGTCATGATCAACAATGACCCAATGGTGGTCCTGAAATCTGAATATTCCAAATCTGGTCGTAACTCTTCCGTCTGCAAAATGAAGCTGAAAAACCTGTTGACAGGTTCGCCAATGGAAGCGGTTTACCGTGCCGATGAAAAATTTGATACGGTTGTCCTCGACAAGAAGGAAGTCACTTATTCCTATCAGGCTGATCCTTATTATGTTTTCATGGACGCTGAATACAACCAGTATGAAGTTGAGGAAGACTGCATGGGCGATGTCCTGAATTATCTGGAAGACGCAATGCCTTGTGAAATCACCTTCTACAACGAAAAGCCAATCGCTGTTGAACTGCCAAACACCGTTGTCCGTGAAGTTGTCTATACCGAACCAGCAGTCAAAGGCGATACCTCTTCCGGTAAAGTCATGAAATCCGCCCGGATTAACAGCGGCAAAGAAGGCGGTTATACCCTTCAGGTGCCCCTGTTCGTTGAAATCGGTGACAAGATTGAAATTGATACCCGTACCGGCGAATACCGTAGCCGTAGCAAGTAATTCCTGATAGACAGGATGTGATGAAGACGGCACGTTTGAGCGTGCCGTTTTTCATCATACCCCGCAGAACGTGTTTGGATGATCTGACAAGAGGAGTCAAAATGGCTGTCCGCAGTATGACCGCTTATGCGACAACCACCGTTGAAACGGTGGCTGGTACCTTAACCATTGAATTGAAAAGCGTCAATTCGCGTTTTCTGGACCTGCAGTTCAGAATGAATGATGAATTTCGCCTGTATGAGCCTGTCTTCCGTGAGACCATCATGCAGCAGGTCAAGCGGGGCAAGGTAGAGTGCAGACTGTCTTTTGGCAGAAATAGCTATGCGCCATCATCCTTGCGCCTGAATAATGATTTGCTTGCTGAATTGATGAAACTGCAAAGCGAAGTGCTTCAGAGCAGCCAGCAGGTGCAAGGCATGACGGTCAATGAAATCCTCCGCTGGCCAGGCATGATTGAGGAATCGGCGCCTGATCAGAATGTTCTTCAGGGACAAGTCAAAGAAGCAATGTCCACGACCGTCAAGACCTTTACGGCGGAACGCGAAAGGGAAGGGGCTTCGCTGACGGCAGCTTTGCTGGAAAAAGTCTCCGCCATGCAGGAAATTGTGGCAAGGATTGAGCCGTTGATCCCGCAGATGCTGGAACAGTTCCGCCAGAAGGTAGTTGACCGGATGCAGGAAGCATTGGGCATTGCAACAGCTGACAGCGCACCACAGACCATGACCCAGCAGGAAGCCGCTGAACGTATCCGCCAGGAAGTCACGTTATACGGCATGAGAATAGATGTTGCTGAAGAACTGGCACGGTTGAAAATTCATCTGGAAGAAACCAAGGAAATTTTCCGGAAAGGCGGGATGCTGGGGAAACGGATGGACTTCATGCTGCAGGAACTGAACCGGGAAGCCAATACATTGGGTTCCAAGGCGGCCATCAAAGAACTGTCAGATGCTTCCATTGACCTGAAACTGTTGATAGAACAAATCCGGGAACAGGTCCAGAACCTGGAATGATAATTGGTCGGGACTGAATGGAAAATCCGGCTGACTGTCCAAAGCGACATCAGCCGGATTTTCTGCTAAACGGAAAGCCGTTTGTTTACAAACCAGAATAACCAGTCACATCAGCGATAAGGCAAGATTTCAGGCAGGATTTGATTGCATCCACGCCTTCCGCTTTCTGGCCTCTCTCTCAAGCGCTGCTTTTGTCAGCAACTTAAGTTCACGGGTATCAACACGTTTGCTAGCGTGATAGAGGTCATAATCTGTCTGAAATTGCAGCCAGTATCGTGCAGTATGGCCAA
>CAVERB010000096.1:0-34773 GCA_963618105.1 Oxalobacter sp.
AACTACGGGGACGTATTGGACGCTCCCATCATCAAGCCTATGCCTATCTGCTGGTGCATGATACCCAAAGCCTTTCCAAACAGGCACAGCGCAGGCTTGAAGCCATCCGGCAGATGGAAGAACTGGGGAGCGGCTTCTTTCTTGCCATGCATGACCTCGAAATCCGTGGTGCTGGTGAAGTCCTCGGTGAAGAACAATCAGGAGAAATGATTGAAGTCGGCTTCCAAATGTACACTGACATGCTCAAGGAAGCTGTCAGGGCCATGAAACAAGGTGAAGAACCAGACTTTGATGCCCCGTTCAGAACCACTACAGAAATCAATCTCCATACGCCTGCCCTGCTGCCTGGCGATTACTGTCCAGGCATCAATGAGCGCCTGTCACTGTATAAACGGTTCGCCAGCTGTGAAAACGATGAACAGATCAATGACTTGCAGGAAGAACTGATTGACCGGTTCGGAACCCTGCCTGATGCGGCAAGAGCTTTGGTCGAAACACATCGTCTGCGCCTGTTGGCAAAGAAACTGGGCATCAGCAAGATTGATGCTCATACTGAAGCCTTTGTCCTGCAATTCCAGCCGGATGCCCCGATTGATGCCGTCAAAATCATTGAACTGATCCAGCAGAACAAGAACATCCGTTTCAATGGGCCGGAAAAACTGCGCATCACTGCCAAGATGCCGGACCTGATCAGCCGGACAAGTCAGATTAAAGCCCTCATCAGGATGCTGAACCCCCAGCAATCCGCTGAACAGCAGAAAACTGCGCCATCAAAACCAGTAAAAAGAAAGAAGAAATCCTGAATAGAAATACCGGCTTTTTGTTCGAATCATTTTTGTCTGCCTCTTCAGTTGTTTGATATACTTCGACAGCTTATACCGACCTTCATTCCAACCGTCCATCATGCTTAAAAACGCCAGATTCAAGCGTCCCCTAATCATCGCAGTCTGTGCACTAATTGTCATTGCAATCATTTGGGCAATCTATTGGGCCATGACACGGAGCAAAGGGGCTTATCCACGCGGCGGGGCCGTTGCTGTCAGGGTTGCAACTGTCACCCAGTCCGATGCGCCTCTGGAAATCACGGCATTGGGAACTGTCAACTCAACCTATACCGTAACCGTGCATAGTCGTGTTGACGGGCAATTGATGAAACTCCATTTCACGGAAGGACAATTTGTCCGCCAGGGACAGCTGCTTGCAGAACTGGATGACCGCCCTTTCAAAGCCCAGTTGCTTCAGGCAGAAGGCCAGCTGATGCGAGACAAAGCCCTGTTGGAAAATGCACGCCTTGACCTGCAGCGTTACCGCCAGCTTCTTGCCCAGAATTCCATCGCACGACAACAAGTTGATACACAAGCTGCTCTGGTCAGGCAATATGAAGGCACTGTTAAGATTGACCAAGGTGCCGTTGACAGTGCCCGCCTGCAAATCACATACAGCCGTATCACAGCACCCGTCACCGGACGTGTCGGTCTGAGAAAGGTTGACCTTGGCAATATTGTCCATGCATCAGACACAGAAGGCATCGTCACCATCACCCAGGAACAGCCGATTAATGTCGTTTTCTCGATTCCTGAAGCCGATCTCTCCAAAGTACTTGCCGCCTATGCAGAAAACAACCGGCTTGACGTTGAAGCTTGGGACAGGGACGACCGGAACCTGCTTTCACACGGCGCAATCCTGGCACTTGACAACCAGCTGAGCATAGATACCGGAACGATTAGCATCAAGGCAAAATTCGAGAACACCGACCGAAAACTCTATCCCAACCAGTTTGTCAACGTCCATATGCAGCTTGGCGCTGTACCAGATGCCGTGCTTGTCCCAACCGTTGCCGTCCAGCTCGGCAAACAAGGGAACACGGTCTACCGTGTGGACAACGATAACAAGGTCAGCCTTGTGAAAGTCAAGGTCGGTGCGACATCCGGGGAAAACACCATCATCGAAACAGGGCTGCAAGCGGGTGATGTGGTCGTCATTGACGGCGTTGACAAACTTCGGGATGGTTCCCAGGTCAAGATTGTCGAACAGCCATCACAACCTGCAGAACAGTCAGAAAAACCGGATACTGAAACCATTGGCAAAGCCAAGCCAGCCTCATAACGGAATCCAGGACTGCAAGAATGAATCCATCACGTCCGTTCATCCTCCGTCCAGTCGCCACCATTCTGCTGATGGTCGCCATTTTTCTGTCTGGACTGGTGTCATGGCGGATGCTGCCTGTCTCCGCATTACCTGAAGTAGATTATCCAACCATCCAAGTAGTCACCTATTATCCCGGGGCCAGTCCTGAAGTCGTAACCTCCACTATCACAGCACCATTGGAACGGCAGCTTGGCCAGATGCCAGGCCTTGCCCAGATGTCTTCCTCAAGTGCTGAAGGCGTATCGGTCATCAACCTGCAGTTTTCCCTGTCGCTGACATTGGATGTGGCGGAACAAGAAGTCCAGGCAGCCATCAATGCGGCGAACATGCTGCTGCCGCAAGACCTTCCGAATCCTCCTGTATACAACAAGGTGAACCCTGCGGATACTCCTATCCTGACGATTGCAGTGACTTCACCGACAATGACAATCACCAGTCTTGAGGACCTCGCAGACACCCGTATCGCTCAGAAACTTTCCCAGGTACCTGGTGTCGGCTTGGTTTCCATCAGCGGCGGACAACGCCCTGCTGTCCGGGTCCATGCCAATTCCAAAGCCCTTGCCGCACGGAACATCACCCTTGAGAAAGTCCGTTCCGCCATTGCCACCGCCAACGTCAACCAAGCTAAAGGGAGTTTCGATGGACTATCACAGGCATCAACCATTGATGGCAACGACCAACTGAAATCCGCCAGAGAATACGAAGATGTGATTGTCACCTACCAAGGCGGTTCCCCAATTAGGCTGAAAGACATCGCTGCCGTTTTTGATGGCGCAGAAAACGAAAACCTTGCCGCATGGTCTGGCAGCAAACCGGCAGTCATCCTCACCGTCCAGCGTCAGCCAGGTGCCAATGTGATTGAAGTCGCCGACAAGATCAAGGAAACCCTGCCCCAGCTGAAAAGCGGCCTGCCAGCAGCAGTTGATGTTGAACTCCTTTCAGACAGAACCGTCACCATCCGTTCCTCTGTCGGAGATGTCGAACATGAACTGGTCATGTCAATCGCCCTGGTCGTACTGGTTGTCTTCCTGTTCCTGCGCAACCTGACTGCCACTATCATCCCTGCCATTGCTGTCCCCCTATCGCTTATCGGCACATTCAGCGTCATGTACCTGACCGGCTTTTCACTGAACAACCTCTCCTTGATGGCATTGACCATCGCAACCGGTTTCGTGGTGGATGATGCAATCGTGATGATAGAAAACATCTCCCGTTTCATTGAAAAAGGCGATACCCCCATGGAAGCCGCATTAAAAGGCTCCAAACAAATCGGCTTTACCATCATCTCACTGACCGTTTCTTTGATTGCCGTTCTGATTCCCCTGCTGTTCATGGGTGATGTCATCGGCAGACTTTTCCGGGAAATTGCCGTTACATTGTCCGTTTCCATCCTGATTTCCGCAGTGCTCTCTCTGACACTGACCCCCATGATGAGCGCCCGCCTGCTGAAACCGGATACCCAGCAGAAAAAACAGGAATCCCGTTTCTTCAAGGCAGTAAACGACTTCTGGGAAAAAGTCATCCAATACTATTCCCTTGGTCTGAAATGGGTGCTTGGCCACCAGAAACTGACCCTGCTGACAACGATTGGGACCGTTATCTTCACAGCACTGCTTTACCTGCTGATTCCCAAAGGCTTTTTCCCGATGCAGGATTCCGGCATCATCCAGGTCGTTTCAGAAATTCGCCAGTCCGCCTCCTTCAAATCCATGACAGCGCAGCAGGAAAAACTCATCGGTATCGTCCTTGAAGATCCTGATGTGGAAAGCCTGTCTTCATTCATCGGCGTCGACAGTACCAACGCTGCCCTGAACAACGGACACATGCAGATCAACCTGAAACCCAAAGGCGACCGTGATGACATCCGCACCATCATGAACCGCCTTCAGGAACGTGTCCAAGACATTCCCGGACTGACACTCTATATGCAGCCTGTGCAGGACATCAGCATCGACAGTCGAACCAGTCATGCCCAATACCAGTTCACCTTGCAGACCACCAGTCAACAACAACTGTCTGAATGGACGGCAAAGCTCATGGACCGCCTGAAAGCCGTACCAGAACTGACCGATGTGGCAACCGACCTTCAGGAAGGCGGACTGAAAGCCTATGTCAACATCAACCGCGATACCGCCTCACGGCTGGGCGTTTCAGTCCAAGACATTGACGATGCACTCTATGACGCCTTTGGCCAGCGGCTTGTTTCCACCATCTATACCCAGACCAACCAATACCGGGTTGTCCTGCAAGTTGCCCCTGAAGAACGCCAGAATCCGCTCGCCATCAAAGGCATCTATGTTGCCTCTGCCAATGGCGGCATGATACCGCTTGATGCCATCGCCACCATTGAGGAAAGACCCGCAACCCTGGTTGTCAACCATATGGGACAATTCCCGACCGCTACCATCTCATTCAATCTGGCGGATGGTGTTTCCCTTTCCCAGGCAATCGACATCATTCACGATATAGAAGAAGACATGAATATGCCGGAAAGCATCCAGACAGAATTCCAGGGCGCTGCCATGGCTTTCAAATCCTCGCTTTCCTCAACCCTCTGGCTGATCCTTGCAGCACTGGTCACGATGTACATCGTGCTGGGTATCCTTTATGAAAGCTATATCCATCCCATCACCATCCTGTCCACACTGCCTTCAGCCGGTATCGGTGCCCTGCTCGCATTGATGGTCACTGGCAAAGACCTGACCGTCATCGCCATCATCGGCATCATCCTCCTGATCGGCATCGTCAAGAAAAATGCAATCATGATGATCGACTTCGCACTGGCTGCTGAACGGGATGAAAACATGCCGCCGGAAGAAGCCATCTATCAGGCATGCCTGCTGCGTTTCCGTCCCATCATGATGACAACACTGGCGGCACTGTTTGGCGCTTTTCCCCTGATGCTCGCAACCGGTATCGGTTCAGAACTCCGTAATCCACTAGGCATCACCATGGTCGGCGGCCTGCTGCTCAGTCAGGTCCTTACATTGTTCACCACCCCCGTCATCTATCTCTATTTCGACAGGCTTTCCCGGCGGTTTGAAAAAAAGGTCCCGTCTGAAGCAGAAGAAATCCATGCCAGCTGACGAAAGGAATCGGCATGAACTTTTCTGAAACCTTCATCCGCAGACCCGTCGCCACCGTCCTGTTGACGCTGGCAATCCTGCTCTCCGGGATTGTCGCCTTCCGGTTCCTATCTGTCGCTCCTCTGCCACAGGTCGATTTTCCAACCATCCGTGTTCGTGCCCAGCTGCCTGGTGCCAGCCCTGAAACCATGGCAGCAACTGTCGCCACCCCACTTGAACGCACATTGGGCAGAATTGCCGGCATCAGCGAAATCACCTCGACCAGCACGCTGGGACAAACCGAAATCACCATGCAGTTTGACCTGTCACGCGACATCAACGGCGCTACACGGGATGTCCAGTCAGCCATCAACGCCGCCCGGGCGCTCCTGCCTACAATGCCCCGAAACCCGACTTACCGGAAACTGAACCCGGCAGATGCCCCGATCATGCTGCTTTCCCTGACATCAAACACCCTCACCTTCAGCCAGATGTACGATGCTGCAGACACCATCATTGCCCAAAAACTCATGCAGCTTGAAGGCGTCGGCGACGTCTTTGTCGGCGGCGGTTCCCAACCCGCTGTACGTATTGACCTGAACCCCCAGCAGCTTGCCAGATATGGCCTCAACCTGGAACAGGCCCGTTCCGCCATCACTGCCATGAATGTTGACCGTCCCAAAGGCTCTGTCGGCAATGACACCGTCAAATGGCAAATTGATGCCAATGACCAGGTCAAGACAGCTCGGGACTACAAACCGATGATCATTCACCATGCCAGTGGAGCTGTCATCCGCCTGCAGGACGTGGCAGAAGTCACCGATGGCGTCCAGAACATCTATAACAAAGGCATCGTGAACGGCAAACAGTGCATCATGCTAATCATCTTTCGCGAACCTGGCGCCAACATCATCGAAACCGTCGAACGGATTTATGATGTCATGCCCAAGCTGAAAGCCTCTGTCGCCGCCGATGTTGACCTCGGTGTTGTCATGGACCGAACACCCACCATCCGGGCATCATTGGCGGATGTCGAATTCACATTGATCATTTCTGTCGGACTGGTGATCCTCGTCGTTTTCCTGTTCCTGCGAAACATCCGCGCCACGGTCATCTCTGCCGTCACAGTTCCAGTATCGCTGGTCGGCACCTTCACCGCCATGTACCTGGCAGGATTCTCATTGAACAACCTTTCCCTGATGGCAATGACCATTGCAACCGGTTTCGTCGTGGATGATACCATTGTCGTCCTTGAAAACATCATGCGCTACATCGAAGATGGCATGAAACCCTTTGATGCCGCCATGAAAGGTGCCAAAGAAGTCGGCTTCACCGTCATCTCCATCAGCATCTCCCTGATTGCCGTCTTTATCCCGATCCTGCTGATGGGCGGCATCATCGGCCGACTGTTTCGGGAATTTGCCGTTACCCTTTCCATTACTATCTTAATATCGCTGTTCGTCTCCCTGACAACCACCCCGATGCTCTGCGCCCTGCTGCTGAAACAAAAAAAACGGGAACACAAAGGAACCATCGCCAGAATCTTCGACTGGAACGAACACCTTTTCGCATGGCTGCAATCCGCCTATGAGCGAACACTGGGCTGGGCAATCAACCACCGCCGCCTGACCCTGACCATCCTGCTCTGTACAGTCGCCTTCAACATCTTCCTGTACATCATCGTCCCCAAGGGCTTCTTCCCACAGCAAGACACCGGGCGCATGTTCGGTGCAATCCGGGCAGACCAGAGCATCTCATCCAAAGCAATGGAACGCAAAATGAAACACTTTGTGGACAAAATTCAGGAAGACCCTGCGGTAGATAAAGTTGCCGGCTACACCAGCAATGCACAGACAAACTCCTCACATCTGTTCATCAGCCTGAAACCCCTGTCTGAACGTGATGCCAGCTCAGATGAAGTCATCGCCCGGCTTCGCAGAAAACTCTCCTCTGAACCAGGGGCAACCATGTTCCTGCAATCCGTGCAGGACATCCGCATGGGCGGCCGTCCTTCCAATGCCCAGTTCCAGTTCACCCTGATGAGCGATGACCTTGAAGAACTTCGTCAATGGACACCAAAAGCCATGCAGGCCATGTCAAAACTGCCGATCATCGCTGACCTGAACACCGACCAGGAACTGAACGGCCGCCAGACACTTCTGACCTTCAACCGGGACCAGATGGCACGGTTCGGCATCACCCAGCAAGACGTGGACAATGCCCTGTACGATGCGTTCGGTCAACGCCAGATATCCAACATCTACAACGACCTGAACCAATATAAAGTCGTGCTGGAAATCGGCCTCCAACACCTTGAAACCCCTGAGTCCTTGAATGACGTCTATATCCAGACCACAAACGGACCAACACCCTTGTCTTCCATCGCCACCTGGGAACCCGTGAACACCTCGCTGACCGTCAATCACCAAGGCCAGTTTGCCGCTGCGACCATGTCATTCAACCTAGTACCGGGACACTCCCTGTCAGAAGCCACCCTTGCCATTGAACAGGCACTCTCTGACATCGGCATGCCGAAATCCGTACTGGGCAGTTTCCAGGGAACCGCCAAAACCTTCAAAGAATCCCTGTCCAACCAACCATTGCTCATTGCATTGGCACTTGTCGCCGTCTATATCGTCCTCGGCATCCTGTATGAGAGCTTCATCCATCCGATCACCATCATCTCCACACTCCCCTCTGCTGGTGTCGGCGCACTGCTTGCACTCCTGTTTGCCCGCACCGAGTTTTCCGTCATCGCCCTGATCGGTGTCCTGCTGTTGATCGGCATCGTCAAAAAGAACGCCATCATGATGATCGACTTCGCACTCGTTGCAGAACGTGAAGACGGACTTTCCCCCGAACAAGCCATCTATCAGGCTTGCTCACTCCGTTTCCGTCCGATTATGATGACAACAGCCGCCGCACTGTTCGGGGCATTGCCGCTGGCGCTGGGACACGGAGACGGTGCAGAAATGCGTATCCCGCTCGGCATCTCAATTGTCGGCGGTCTGATACTCAGCCAATTGCTGACCCTGTACACCACCCCGATTGTCTATCTCTATATGAACCAGTTCCATAAACGGAAAACCGAAAAAAAGACTGTACCCGATGAAGCTGAAAAAAACGCCTGATGGTTTCCTGACAAACCGTCCTTCCCATCTTTTGCAGAAAACACTTCTGGCATTGACCTGTTCCACTATTCTCTTGACAGGCTGCGCTGTCGGTCCCGACTATGTCCGCCCTGGCGTGGATGTCCCTGCCGCCTATAAAGAAGATGGCCTCTGGAAAATGGCAAAACCCGCCGATGAAATACCCAAAGGCGAATGGTGGAAAGTCTTCAAGAACCAAGAGCTCAACCGCCTGATGGATCAGCTGAACCAACAAAACCTGACCATCATCCAGGCAGAAGCACAATACCGTCAGGCGGCCGCCTACCTGCAACAGGCAGAATCATGGCTTTTCCCAACCGTTGACGTTGGTGCGTCCCGTCTGCGCGGCATCCACAACACCAGCAGCACCGCCATCACCAACCAATATGAAGTCACTGGCGCTGTCAGTTGGGAAGTCGATATCTGGGGCGAAATCCGGCGCAGCATCGAGGCGAGCGAAGCTGGTGCTGCCGCAAGCCTTGCAAACGTTGCGGCAACCCGCCTGTCCACTCAGGCACAACTCGCAAAAGCCTATCTGGAACTCCGGGTCACAGACTGCCAGATTATCCGCTTGAAAGAAAGCGAGAAACTCCTGGAAGAATCTCTGAAACTCACCCGCAACCAATACAATGTCGGCATCGTCTCCGATGCTGATGTTGCCGAAGCAGAAAGCCTCTGGAAAAACGCCCAGGCAGCAACACTGGATGCAGAACTGGCACGCGTCCAGCTCGAACACGCCATTGCTGTCTGCATCGGTCAGCCCCCTGCTGCCTTTACCCTGGAGCCCGTTGCGGATGCCCCTGAACTGCCTGTCATCCCTGCTGATATACCCTCCCTGATGCTCCAGCGCAGGCCCGATATTGCAGCCGCAGAACGGCGTGTCGCACAGGCAAACGCTGAAATCGGGGTCGCAAAAGCCGCCTTCTTCCCCTCCCTGACACTCTCTGCAAATGGCGGCTGGCGACACACCTCGTTCAACGACCTGTTCACCGTTCCGAACCGCATCTGGTCAATCGGTCCTTCCATCGCATTGAACATCTTTGATGCTGGATTACGGCGCGCACGCAGTAATGAAGCGATCGCTGCTTATGATGAAATGGTCGCCGCATACCGCCAACAAGTACTGACCGCCTTCCAGGAAGTAGAAGACAACCTCGCTGCTCAAAACTACCTTCATCATGAAGCCGACCATCAGATGGCAGCCGTAAATGCCGCCAAACGGGCAGAACAAATCATGATGAACCGTTACCGGGCAGGTACCGCCAGCTATCTTGAAGTCCTGACCGCACAAAACACCCGCATCAATGCAGAAAACACCTGGTGGAACATCCGTAAACGGCAATTTACCGGCGTCACTGCTTTAATCGCTGCGCTTGGCGGCGATTGGCGAAATCATGAAAACAACAGCAAAGCGTTACAAGAACCATCTGACCAGACACCAAAGACCGTCCACTTTATTGGATGAATCCAAGCAAACGTATTTCCCTCACTGAAAATAACATTAGCTGGCAGGTATGATTTCGACATCTGATCTGATGTACTTCGGTGAATACATCTTTTCCGTTGAATGCCATGCTCTTTGACGAAACCATTTGAACAATGTCATGCAGATAACCCTAGAAAAGTCTGCAATAATGAACTATCCTTTGTAAAAGGAAAATAGTCCTCAACTGTGAACCTTATTATCATTCTTGCAGCAGTTGAGCCGCTGATGCCACTGCCGATGATGAGGATGTTGCCTTTCATCAGGCGCTTTCCTCCTCGGCCTGATGTTGTTCGGCATTGTCAACCTGACGGTTCTCGGCTTCCCATTGTTTGCGCCAATAGGTGTATTCGATGAAGTTTTTCATCCGGTTTTCAAAGCTGAACTGGACTTTGATGCCGAGGGTTGTCAGGATTTTCTGGAGGCTGTCGAGCCTGGGCAGTCTGTCACCGCGCATGAAGCGCCATAATGTCACTCGGTCTATACCGGTTTCTTTGGAAAGGTTCATTACGCCATAGGCTTCCATCAGTTCAGCAATGGATGCCATGAATCCTGTTGTCTCTGATTGGGCAAAGGTTTCTGTAATGGCTTTTTGTATATTTTTGGAAATATCGTTTTTTCTGGTTCCAATGGCTGACTGATGTTTCATGACTTTGTCCAACACACCTTGTTTTTGTCAGGCGTTGTCTCTTAATAATCATTAAAGCGGTCAGTTATGCTTATATAAGTTGTTGTTTTGAAATGACTTATTTGACATTATCCATTTGTCGATTTTTGATTTCCCTTATCCCTTCTATTTTTTGATGTTGGAGAGAATGTGTTACCATTCAGTGTGTTAAGGGTTGTTACTTGTTAACATTGAAATTTAAGAGACATTCTGTTTTTGGTTGGTTGTTGTGTTGATGCAAAGATTGTGTTTTTGCAAGGACATCTTTCCGCCACACTGGTATCTTTCACCTTTTTGGTGATTTATGATGCCTGCTGTCTCTCATGCCTTTGATGCCATTATTTCTGACTTCTTCAGTGCTTCTGATTTCAGGTTTTCTACTGCCCAGACTTACCGATGCGCACTGCTTTCTTTGCTTTTTGCGATAAACAGCAGGTTGAACAGCCTGAATCCGCCCATCTGACGGCATGGCGGGATGAACTATTGTCATTGAAGCGTCCTGCAACGGTTCAGACTTATCTTACGATTCTCAAGCAGTTTTTCCGATGGACTGCCAGCAGAGATACTTACCGGGATATTGGTTATGGTGTCCGTGGAATACGGGTACATCAATTGTCCAGCAGGGATTTTCTGCCTGCTTCTTGTATTCGTAAGGTTCTGGAAAGATTGTGGCAGGCAGGCAAAAAACGGGATTACTTGATGGTAACACTGATGGTGTGTTGTGGTTTAAGGGTTTCTGAGGTAGTTCGTCTGGATGAGGAGGATTTGTTCCGTATCGGGAATCGGTGGATGATTGCGGTTCATGGCAAGGGGCGGGATGGAAAATCGGATACTGTCACCGTGGATAAGGGTATGGCAAAGATGATGCTGGCTTATTTGAAATACCGGACCAAAGCGCCCCGGAAAGGCCGGTCTTTTTTCACATCAGCGGCATACCGGAACAAGGGTGGTCGTTTATCTGCCAGGACAGTTTCCAGGATTGTAAAAAATGCCTTGGTGGATGCCGGTTTTAAATCTTCAAGGTTGACTGCGCATTCTCTGCGTCATTCTGCGGTCACATTGTCTTTACAGGCAGGCGCTTCTTTGCAGGAGAGTCAACTGTTTGCAAGGCATTCCCGGATAGAAACCACCCGGATTTATGCGCATAGCCTGGAACGCTTACGGAATCGGTGTTCTTCTCTGATCATGAGGATGGTATTTTCGGCTGGCAAGCGTTTTTTGCCGAAAGATGTTTATCAGCCATGCTGGTCAAACAATGTTTTGACATAGCTAATCTGATTTACTGATTAAGGCCGATGCTATACTTTCCTGGAATTCCTGCTTTTTAATGGAAAGGAGGCAAGACTATGTTTAAGAAAAAGATGATAACGGCTGTCCTGTTTTCACTATTATCTGTACTGGCGGTGACAACCACTGCCTATGCTGCTGGTATATTGTTTCAGGAAGATTCCGGTCCTGTCATCCTTCAGGCAAGTGCTGATGGAACGGTACGACTCAATACGAAAGATAAGTTGTTGGCAAGCACTTATCATCAAGGTCAATCAGGTTCTCTTTCCCTCATCAGGAGGCATCGCAACAACAGGCTTTATTTCATGATTACCGATGGCCTATCAGGCAGCAATGCTTTTGTCGAATATTCTCCAAAGGTCTATAACTTTTATCTGAATAAAAACCAGTATGGCAGCTATCCGCCCTTGATTTTCCTGATGTCGGTTCCTAGGGATGCGAAAGGAAAAGGTGATGATGAATTAGGGGAATGGCGTGGGAAAGTCCATCATATCCCGGTCTATGCTTTGTTTGATGTGGTCAACGGCCGCGTCATGTGTGATGACGTTCCGTTCTATTCTGCCAGTTACCTGAATCCTTTGCATTACCATGACAAGATAAAAGACCCTGTCCATGCCCGCTTGATCCAGTCGTTGATGTCCCAGATGCCTGACCTGCATGAAGTCGTCAGAAAAGCTGGGATTACGTTGCCGAATTGATGGAATTCACAAAAGTTTTTGGATTACATTACAAAAACTTTACTGGTTGATATAATATATGGCATACAATCCTTAAACTCAGGATATCATGATGCCTTTGATTGAACGAAAAAACTATTTAGACAGATTGATAGCCTGGCAGGGGCAGCACATCATCAAGGTGATTACCGGTGTCAGGCGCTGTGGGAAATCGACGTTGCTGATGCAGTTCCGTGAATATCTGCTTGGGCATGGCATCAGCGCAGACCAGATTATCAGTATCAATTTCGAAGATTTTGATGCTGCCCATCTCAAAGATTTGCAGACGTTGCATGGGTATATCAAATCCCATCTGACACCAGGCAGAATGACATATGTCTTCTTCGATGAAATTCAGCAGGTGGACAACTTCCAGCAGGTCATCAACAGTCTGTTCTTGAACCGTGATATTGATATTTATCTCACGGGGTCAAATGCCAATCTGTTGTCGGGAGAACTGGCAACTCTATTGACAGGACGGTATGTTGAGATTGCCATGCTGCCCCTGTCTTTTTCGGAATTTCTCAGTATTGGGGAACACAATACCAGTTCGCTGGAAGACAGATACCGGCATTATCTTGAAACAACCTCGTTTCCGTTTGCTATTGAATTCAATTATCGTCCCCAGCAGGTTCAGGAATACCTGACAGGACTGTACAACACTATCATTGTAAAAGACATGATAGGTAGGAAGAAAATCAATGACTCAAGGCTGTTGGAGAAGATTACCCGTTTTCTTTTTGACAGCATCGGCTCCCGAATTTCTTGCCGGAAAATCGCCGATTCCCTGACTTCCATGGGACGCAAGGCGGACGCTAAAACCGTTGAACGTTATGTGCAATCTCTTGAAGAATGTTTTGTGCTTTACCGCGCTGAACGTTATGACATTAAAGGAAAGCAACTGCTGAAGACCCTGGCAAAATACTATGCGGTCGATATTGGACTTCGCCGCGCCTTGTTAGGGACAAAATCCATGAATGCAGGGCATATCCTTGAAAATGTCATTTATCTTGAATTGCGTCGCAGGGGATACCGTGTTTACATCGGTAAGTATGATGATCTCGAAGTTGATTTCGTTACTGAAAATGAGAAAGGTACGACCTATTTTCAGGTATCTGCTACGGTCCGTGATCCGGCAACTCTCGAACGTGAACTCCGTCCGCTCCAGAAAATCCGGGACAATTATCCAAAATGTCTGCTAACGCTTGATAACGATCCTGATACAGAATATAACGGCATTCAGCAGATAAATGCGCTTCGTTGGCTTGCCGCTCCGGCTCTTCATCATTGAAAGGGCTGTCAGGTTTTGTATTCTTGCCCTGCCTGTCACCCTACAGGATTCGAACCTGTGACCTACGGCTTAGAAGGCCGTTGCTCTATCCAACTGAGCTAATGGCAGTTCAGATATCTGGAGTCTGTTTCCGGAAATGAAAAAAGGCTATCATGATGACAGCCTTTCAGAATATGGTCGGGGCGAGATGATTCGAACATCCGACCCACTGCTCCCAAAGCAGTTGCGCTACCAGACTGCGCTACGCCCCGAGCTTTCGGATATTACCTTTTACCTTTTGGAACGTCAAGGAAATCATTTTCCTGATGTCTATTACTGATCTGCACTGGGGCATTTTGCCGCAATACGGCAGGCAGATGCTTCCGCCACTGCGGCATCTTCTGCTTCAACCATAAAGCGGATCAGGGGTTCTGTTCCAGATGCCCTGATTAGAACACGGCCACGCCCACCCAGTTCTTTTTCGACTTTTTCTTTTTCGGTCAGTATTTCCTGGTTTTCTTGCCAGTTGAATCCTGGTGCAACCCGAACATTAACCAGTGTCTGAGGAAACAGTTTCAGTTCTGCAATGAATTCCGACAGGGATGCCTGATGCCTGCGCAATGCAGAGAGTACCTGCAATGCGGAGATAATGCCATCACCAGTGGTATGTTTATCCAGACAGATGATATGACCTGAACCTTCACCGCCAATCAGCCAGCCTTTTTCTTTTAGCATTTCAAGAACATACCGGTCACCGACATTTGCCCGTCCAAAACCGATATGCCGCTCCCTGAAAGCGACTTCTACTGCCATGTTTGTCATCAATGTGCCTGCCACGCCTTTGACATCGCTGTACGAAAGGCGGTCTTTGGCAATGAGATACAGCAACTGGTCTCCGTTATAGATTTTGCCAGCTGCATCAACCATCATCAGCCGGTCTGCATCGCCATCCAGGGCAATCCCAAGGTCTGCGTTGTTTTCGACAACAGCTGATGATAATGTTTCCATTGAGGTAGCGCCGCAGTTCAGGTTGATGTTCATGCCATCAGGTTCTACGCCGATGGTGATGACTTCTGCGCCCAGTTCATGAAATACACAGGGAGCAACGCTGTAACCAGCACCATTGGCACAGTCCACAACGATTTTCATGCCACGGAGGTCATAATCTGTCGGGAAGGTGCTCTTGCAGAATTCGATATAGCGCCCTCTGGCATCGTCCAGTCTGCCTGCTTTTCCAAGGCGTTCAGAGGACTCACATTCCATTGGTTTGTCGAGCAGGGATTCCATTTCCAGTTCCATATCATCAGGCAGTTTATTGCCGGATGCAGAAAAGAACTTGATGCCGTTGTCATGGTAGGGATTATGGGATGCCGAGATGACAATACCAGCAGAAAGCCGCAATGCACGTGTGAGATAGGCAACGGCTGGGGTAGGAACAGGTCCAGAAAGCATGACATCTACGCCTGCTGATGACAGACCTGCCTGAAGGGCGGCTTCCAGCATATAGCCTGAGATACGGGTGTCTTTACCGATCAGGACCACCGGGGTTCCGCTGGTCAGGTTGATTCTTGTCAATACTTTGCCTGCGGCATAGCCTAACCGCATGACAAAATCAGGGGTGATCGGTGACTGTCCAACCCTGCCTCTTACCCCGTCCGTTCCAAAGTAGCGCCGTTTCATGCTTTTCCTTCAATGCCAATCAATGTACTGCCTGCCAGATTTTCAGTGCATCTATTGTTTCATCCACATCATGTACACGCAATATTGCTGCACCATATTCAGCAGCCGCCAATGCCATTGCCAGATTGCCCGCCAGTCTTTTTTCGACCGGTTTGCCTGTAATCTGACCGATGACGGTTTTACGTGACAGTCCTGCCAATACGGGAAATCCCAGTGTTTTTCCCAATTCCGTCATGTTTTTCAATAGCTGGATATTGTCTTCTTTTGTCTTGCCGAAACCAAATCCAGGATCAATGACAATCCGTTCAGGCGCAATGCCCTGTTGTGTCAATTTATCCGTCTGGAACTTTAGGAACCCGGTTATTTCCCCGACAACATGCTGATAATACGGTTTTTCCTGCATGGTTTTGGGATTGCCCTGCATATGCATGACACAGAGACCGCATGTTGAGCCAGATACTGCCTGTCTGGATGCTTCAGACTGAAATCCGCAAATATCGTTGATCATATCGGCCCCAGCTGCCAATACGGCTTTCATGGTTTCTGGTTTGCTGGTATCAATCGAGAGCGGTTTTCCGCAATCCCGCAATGCTTCAACCACCGGCAGGATACGGTCAAGTTCTTCCTGATAGGAAATGGATTCTGAACCGGGGCGGGTGGATTCGCCGCCGATGTCAATGATATCCACGTCTGATGCAATCATTTGTTCAGCATGGTTCAATGCAGAAGACAGTGACAAGTATCTGCCGCCATCAGAAAAAGAGTCTGGTGTAATGTTCAGTATTCCCATCACCAAGGGGCGGCTGCCTGCACCCCCCAGATTGAAACGGAACCTGCCGCATTGGAAAATTGTCATTTTCAATCCCCAAAAGAAGGGGCGGACTTCTGCTGTTGTCCGCCCTTTTGTCCTTTCAATGAGATTGCATCATACCGCTGGTGCAGGCGCGGCTGGTGGGACCGCCGCTTCTTCAGATGCCGCTGGTTTTGTCGGGAAATTCTCGATGCCGTTCATGACATTATCAATCTGCTGGGCATCCAGTGTTTCATATTCCATCAACAGTGATGCCATCTTATCAACTTTGTCTCTATTGGCTTCGAGCAGATTCCGTGCAACGACATAGCGTTCATCCAGGATACGTCGAATTTCTGCATCCACTTTCTGCTGGGTTGCTTCAGAAATCGTTTTGGATGCCATGCGTCCCCCGAAGAACATGTCTTGTTCAGTGTCATCATAGACCATGACGCCCAGCTCTTCAGACATCCCAAAGCGAGTCACCATGGCACGGGCAAGTTTGGTTGCCCGTTCAAAGTCATTGGATGCGCCTGTTGACATCTGGTGCATGAAGATTTCTTCGGCAATACGCCCTGCCAGCAGGATGGAGATGTCTTCCAGCATCTTGCCTTTGTACATATTGACCTGGTCATGTTCCGGCAGCTGCCATGTCAGGCCCAAAGCCTGGCCTCGCGGCATAATCGTCACTTTATGGACAGGATCAGCAGTCGGCAGCAGCTTGGCCACAACGGTATGTCCTGATTCATGGTATGCCGTATTCCGGCGTTCTTCTTCACGCATGACGAAAGATTTGCGTTCCGGCCCCATCAGGAGTTTGTCTTTCGCATCTTCAAAGTCTTGCATTTCGACCAGACGCTTGTTCTTTCTGGCAGCAAAAAGTGCTGATTCATTGACCAGGTTTGCCAGGTCTGCACCAGAAAATCCTGGTGTCCCTCGGGCGAGTACGTTCGGATTGACATCAGGGGCAACAGGTACTTTACGCATATGGACGTTCAGGATCTGCTCACGCCCTTTCACGTCTGGCAGGGGAACAACAACCTGGCGGTCAAAACGTCCTGGTCTCAGCAAAGCTTTGTCCAAGACGTCCACACGGTTGGTTGCAGCCACGACGATGGTGCTTGAATTCGGTTCAAAACCATCCATTTCAACGAGCAGCTGGTTCAGGGTCTGTTCACGTTCATCATTGCCACCGCCCATACCGGCGCCACGATGGCGACCAACGGCATCAATTTCATCAATGAAGACAATGCAGGGATTGTGCTTTTTGGCATTTTCAAACATGTCACGGACACGGGAAGCACCAACACCGACAAACATTTCAACAAAGTCAGAACCGGAAATCGAGAAGAAAGGCACCTGGGCTTCACCGGCGATGGCACGCGCCAGAAGGGTTTTACCGGTTCCCGGCGGTCCTACCAGCAGCATACCGCGAGGAATGCGCCCCCCCAGTTTCTGGAACTTGCCGGGATCACGAAGAAAATCGACGACTTCAGCGACTTCTTCCTTGGCTTCATCACAACCGGCAACATCGCTGAAAGTGACCGTGTTGTTTTTCTGGTCAATCATCCGTGCCTTGGATTTGCCGAACGAGAAGGCACCACCTTTGCCGCCCCCTTGCATCTGGCGCATGAAGAATATCCAGACACCGACAAGCAGGATCATCGGGAACCAAGAAATCAGGATCTGAGACCAGAAAGAGGGTTCTTCTGGCGGCTTGACATCAAATTCAACGCCATTGTCAACCAGGTCACCGACCAAACCACGGTCAAGATAGGTCACACCTGTCCGGACATGTTTCCCATCGGATGTTGTTGCCGTAATAGTCCCGTCTTCAATAACGACTTCCTTGATGCGTTTTGATTTCACGCCATCAAGAAACTGTGAATAGTTGATCGGTTCAATACTGTCGGAGTTACTCCGGTCAGTAAAGTGCTTGAATGTCGTCAGAAGAACAATAATGATGGCAGTCCAGATGCCTACCCTCACAAACATATTATTCACAAAAACTCCTTGGACGTCGGTACGCCAGTTTCAGACAGAATAAGCATTTTACAATCATTTTCAGAGCGATGCTATCTATCATCTTATCATATTGAGATTCCCATCCTAGGGATACACGGTTGCCTTGCTTTCCTCTTGATGCCTGAAACTTATTGTTTTTCAGACGGGTTCTTCAGGTGCTGCCCCAAGAGAAAAACCTCGGCAGAATAATCCCGGCTGGCTTTCGGTTTTTTGGCTGTTACTGACTGGAAGGTTTCACGGAACGCCGTCAGAATGTTATTGTAGGTACTCCCGTAAAAGCACTTCACCAGCAAAGCGCCTGATGGTTTCAGGTGTTTCTGCGCAAAGTCCAATGCCAGTTCCATCAGATATTCCACTCTTGCTGCATCTGTCACCGCAACACCTGTCAGGTTCGGCGCCATATCCGACAGGACAAGGTCAACACCCTGCCCCTGCAACAGTCCTTCCAGTTTTGCCAGGGTTTCATCTTCCCTGAAATCTCCTTGGAAAAAATGAACACCGGGAATCGGTTCCATCGGCAGCAGGTCAAGTCCGATAACGGTACCATTGAGCTTATCGCTTCCTGGGATTTTCAGTTTCCTGCCGACATACTGTGACCAGCTACCCGGCGCACATCCCAAATCAACAATCACCTGCCCCGGTTTGACCAAACCGGCATCTTCATCAATCTCTTTCAGTTTATAAGCGGCACGTGCCCGATAGCCTTCTTTCTGTGCCAGTTTTACAAAAGGATCTTCCAGATGTTTCTTCATCCAGCTTTTATTGAATTTATTTTTGACCATATAGCGTAAAATACAGTTTTCGGAAAGGAAACCATGCTGAAACTCACTTCATCCCAGCGCAGCGCCCTGAAAGCCCAGGCTCATAACCTGAATCCTGTCGTGATGATCAGTGATGCAGGCTTGACTGATGCAGTCCTTAGAGAAATCGACATCAACCTCAATGCGCATGGCCTGATCAAAATCCGTGTCTTTGGCGATGACCGCATGGATCGCATTGAAATACTGCAGAAAGTCTGTTCCCAGCTCAACGCCGCACCGATACAGCATATTGGTAAACTGCTGGTCATCTATCGTCCAAAACGGGAAACCGAAAAAACGGTTTCTGAATCCGGTAACAGGGGACTGAGAACTGTCGTGACTGTCAAACCAGGTTCCGGTGTCATCAGGAACCGTGTCAAGAAAATCACCATCAAAGGTAATGAACGAGTAACCCAAGGTGGTTTGGTCAAACGCCGGAAAACCCGTCAGGTCAGTGCCAAGAAAAGAGCGCTTTCCCGCTGAATGTTCTTGTTCCTTTAGATGAACAAGACATCCAGGACTTCATATTCACGGACACCGGCGGGTGCTTGAACTTCGATGACATCCCCTGCTTCATGACCGATCAAGGCTCTTGCCAATGGTGAGGTCACGGATATTTTCGACTCCTTCAGATCTGCTTCATCATTACCGACAATCTGGTAACGGACAATTTCTCCTGATTCATAATCTTCCAGTTCAACGGTTGCCGCAAAGACAATTCGGCCATTGGTATTCAGTTTTGTCGGGTCAATCACTTGTGCGGAACTCAATTTGCTTTCCAGTTCTGCAATGCGTCCTTCAATGAATGCCTGTCTTTCTTTGGCAGCATCATATTCTGCATTTTCCGACAGATCACCATGTGAACGTGCTTCAGCAATTGCAGCAACCACTTCATAACGGTCTTTGGTTTTCAGCTTTTGTAACTCATCCCGCATCATCTGGGCACCGCGGACTGTTACTGGGATAGAACTCATTTTTTTCTTTCTTTCAAAAACGGCGAGGCTTACAGGTGCATCCGCACCAATCAAGCCCCGCATGTCTCGATATCAGATCAATCAGTGCAGATGTTTATGGAGCGTCTGGAGATCATAGACATTGATCTTGTCCATATTCGCTATGCCTTGAACAGCCGCTTCTGCACCGGCAATGGTCGTAATGGTATTGATACGGGCAGCCAATGCAGAGGTACGGATAATCCGCGAGTCCTGGATTGCAATACGTCTTTCTTCAACGGTATTGATGATCAGCACAACTTCATGGTTCTTGATGACGTCACCAATATGAGGCCTGCCTTCAGCCACTTTGTTAACCGGTTCAACTTCTAGTCCGGCTTCACGGATCACGCTTGCGGTTCCCTTGGTGGCTATGATGGTAAATCCCAGGTCAATCAGATCCTTGGCAACTTTTACTGCACGGGGTTTGTCACTGTCCTTGACAGACAGGAAGACCTTGCCAGAACGGGGTAGCGTGGTGCCTGCCGCCATTTGTGCTTTCACAAAAGCTTCCCCAAAGGTTTCTCCAACCCCCATGACTTCACCAGTAGACTTCATTTCAGGGCCAAGAATGGTATCGACACCCGGGAACTTGACGAATGGGAATACGGCTTCCTTCACGCAGAAATGGGTGGGTACCGCTTCTCCATAGATGCCTTGTTCGTCCAGCGTCTGACCAACCATACAGCGGGCGGCAATCTTTGCCAGCGGACGTCCTGTCGACTTGGAAACAAAAGGCACTGTCCTGGAAGCACGCGGATTGACTTCCAGCACAAAAACCACATCCTTGACTTGGCCATCAATTTCCTGACGCTGGATGGCAAACTGGACATTCATCAGTCCAACGACGTTCAATCCTTTCGCCATCAGGACTGTCTGGCGTTTCAGTTCTTCGACCGTTTCTTTGGACAGGGAATAAGGCGGCAGCGAGCAGGCGGAATCACCGGAGTGGACACCCGCCTGTTCGATATGTTCCATGACCCCGCCAATCAGGACCCGCTTGCCATCAGAGATACAGTCAACGTCCAGTTCAATCGCATCATTTAGGAAACGGTCCAACAGAACCGGGGAATCATTGGAAACTTTGACGGCTTCACGCATATAGCGTTCCAGCCCAACCTGATCATGGACGATTTCCATTGCACGCCCGCCCAGCACATAAGACGGACGAACAACGATTGGATAACCGATTTCCTTCGCCAGCTCAATCGCTTCTGTATCTGTTCGGGCTGTCCTGTTTGGCGGTTGGCGCAGATCCAGATCTTTCAACAGTTTCTGGAAACGTTCACGGTCTTCCGCCGCATCAATCATATCCGGCGAAGTCCCGATAATCGGTACGCCATTGGCTTCCAGGTCCAATGCCAGTTTCAACGGTGTTTGTCCGCCATACTGGACAATCACGCCATAAGGTTTTTCCTTGTCAACGATTTCAAGGACATCTTCAAGCGTCAATGGTTCGAAATAGAGACGGTCGGAAATATCATAGTCTGTGGAGACGGTTTCAGGGTTGCAGTTGACCATGATGGTTTCATAGCCATCCTCACGCATGGCCATCGCAGCATGGACACAGCAGTAGTCAAATTCAATCCCCTGGCCGATACGGTTTGGACCGCCGCCCAGCACCATGATTTTTTTCTTATCAGTCGGAAAGGCTTCGCATTCTTCATCATAGGTGGAATACATGTAGGCCGTATCCGTTGCAAATTCAGCTGCACAGGTATCTACGCGTTTGTAAACCGGACGGATACCAAACGCATGACGTTTATCACGAACTGCTTTGTCAGTCGTTTTCAGCAGCCAGGCCAGGCGTTTATCAGAGAAACCCTTTTGTTTCAGCTTGAACAGGGTATCTCGATCAAGGTCCTCGAATTTTTGTTCGTCAAGCCACAGTTCAATATCAACGATTTCTTTGATCTGCGCCAGAAACCATGGATCAATATGGGTCAGGTTATGGACTTCTTCCAAGGTAAAGCCTTGGGCAAAAGCATCACCGACATACCAGATGCGTTCTGGTCCAGGTTCCCCCAGCTCTACCCGAAGGACTTCATGATCCCTGGTTTTTTCATTCATGCCTTCCACACCGACTTCCAGGCCTCTCAAGGCTTTCTGGAAGGATTCCTGGAAGGTCCTGCCGATGGCCATCACCTCCCCGACAGATTTCATCTGGGTTGTCAGATGGGGATCGGCCTGAGGGAATTTCTCGAAAGTGAAACGCGGTACTTTGGTCACGACATAATCAATGGATGGCTCGAAGGATGCAGGTGTTGCACCGCCAGTGATTTCATTCTTTAGTTCATCCAGTGTGAAGCCGACCGCCAGTTTCGCTGCCACCTTTGCAATCGGGAAGCCTGTCGCCTTGGAAGCCAATGCAGAAGAACGGGAAACACGGGGATTCATTTCAATGACAATCATGCGTCCATCCTTTGGATTGACCGCAAACTGGACATTGGAACCACCAGTATCCACACCGATTTCACGCAGGATGGCAATGGAGGCATTCCGCATCAGCTGATATTCCTTATCCGTCAATGTCTGGGCAGGGGCAACTGTAATGGAATCTCCGGTATGGACCCCCATGGGATCCAGGTTCTCAATGGAACAGACAATGATGCAGTTGTCCGCACGGTCACGCACCACTTCCATTTCAAATTCTTTCCAGCCGATCAGGGATTCTTCAATCAGCAGTTCATTGGTCGGGGATGCTTCAAGGCCACGGCGGCAGATGGCATCAAATTCTTCTGCATTGTAGGCGATACCGCCACCAGTACCACCCAATGTGAAAGAAGGACGGATAATGACGGGAAAACCGATTCGCCTCTGGACTTCCCAAGCCTCATCCAGCGAATGCGCAATGCCGGAACGTGCGGAAGACAGACCGATCTTGGTCATTGCATCCTTGAATTTCAAACGGTCTTCCGCCTTGTCAATCGCTTCAGGAGAAGCGCCAATCAATTCAACATTATATTTTTCAAGTACGCCATTACGGTACAGATCCAATGCACAGTTCAGCGCTGTCTGTCCTCCCATGGTCGGCAGGATGGCATCAGGCCGTTCTTTCTCAATGATTTTTTCAACCACTTTCCAGGTAATTGGCTCAATGAAAGTCACATCCGCCATGTTCGGATCAGTCATGATCGTCGCAGGGTTGCTGTTGATGAGGATAACCCGGTATCCTTCTTCACGGAGTGCCTTGCAGGCCTGTGCGCCGGAATAGTCGAACTCGCATGCCTGTCCGATGACGATCGGACCAGCACCAATGATGAGAATGCTTTTAATATCTGTACGTTTTGGCATTTTTCTGCAAACTGTTTTTACCGTCTCTTTTCCAACAAGACAGCGTTGATTTTCCAACCCAAGCCAGTTGCCTGACTCAGGCAGATTGCTGTTTTTTACCTTTGGCTTCCGCCATCAAATTGATAAACCGATCAAAGAGATAGCCGACATCTTCCGGCCCCGGAGATGCTTCTGGATGTCCCTGGAAGCAGAAGGCGGGCTTATCTGTCCTCGCAAATCCCTGAAGGGAACCATCGAAGAGGGATTTATGGGTCACGCGGCAATTTGACGGCAATGAATCCATATCTACTGCAAAACCATGGTTCTGAGAAGTAATCAGTACTCTGCCGGTATCCAGGTCCTGCACAGGATGGTTTGCACCGTGATGGCCGAATTTCATCTTCAGGGTCTTTGCGCCGGAAGCCAGTGCCATGATCTGGTGTCCCAAACAAATACCGAAAGTCGGAAGTCCTTTTTCAATCAATACCTGAGCTGCCTTAATAGCATAATCGCATGGCTGCGGATCACCAGGACCATTGGACAGGAAAACACCATCAGGTGACAGTTTCAGGACATCCTCGACAGAAGACTGGGCAGGCAGAACCGTCACTCGGCAGCCACGTTCAGTCAACATACGCAGGATATTGCGTTTGATACCGAAATCAAAGGCAACCACATGATATGCCTGGCTGACGGGTTTCTTGTAGCTAGTTCCCAGTTCCCAGCAGGCTTCTTCCCATTCATAGGGTTTGTCCGAAGTCACCACTTTCGCAAGATCCTGACCGGCAAGGCTTTGACATCCCTTTGCCAGCATCAATGCCCTGTTTTCATCCTGCCCAACCACAATCGCACCGTTCTGCGAACCTTTTGTCCTCAGCAGACGGGTCAGTTTTCGGGTATCAATGCCGCAGATTGCAACAATGCCCTGTTCTCTCAGGTAATCCGGCAATGATTTGGTCGCCCGGAAATTGGACAGTACCGGCTGGACATCCTTGACGATGAAACCTGATGCCTGGATTCTGGCATTGCCTGATTCGATATCCTCAGGATTGACCCCCGTATTACCGATATGCGGATAGGTCAGGGTCACAATCTGCCCTGTATAACTGGGGTCTGTCAGGATTTCCTGATACCCTGTCATGGATGTATTGAAAACAACTTCACCGGTGGTTTCCCCTGAAGCACCAATGGAATAGCCCCGGAATATTGTGCCATCTGCAAGTGCCAGGACCGCTGGAACCTGTTGACCAAAAGGAAATTGCAAGGTAACTCCTTCTCATGCACCATATTCCTTGTTTTGTGCCCGTACAAAACCATCTGCCTGCCCTTCTCAGAACAGGTCATCTGGATTGGAAAAGGGACGACACAGGTATTATGGTGATTGTTGAATATAGATACTCAAGCGATTATAGCTGAAAAAGAGGGTTCCAGTAAACCAACCTGATTCCTGAAACAGGTAATGATTTCCTTTGATAATGACAGCCAAGAAGCCTCTTTGCCTTAGGCATCATGCAGGGTTTCCCCGCCATGTCCCAAACCATCCCGCAGGCGGGAGGTTCCTTCAACAGGTTACTGTTTCGCCTGTTTTGACAGGGCTTCCCATTCTTTTACAATCGACCGATTTTCAAAATAATCAATACGCATTGCCTTGCGCACACGGGCAAGCGTTTCGTTCGTGATTTCTATGGCTTTTGCAGTCCCTTCCCGCAGGATGTCATAGACCGAATCAATATCAGCTTCCCATTTGGCACGTTCAGCACGGATTGGACTTAATGCCTCTTCCAGGATATTGATCAGGAATTTCTTGCAGATTCCATCGCCCAGTCCCCCACGGCGGTAATGCGCTTTCATTTCTTCAAGGTTTGCATAATCTGGCAGATATTCCGCAAAATGCCCTTCCTTGCAGAGGGCATCCAGATAAGTGAAAACCACATTGCCTTCCGTATGACCTGGGTCATCAATCTTCAGATGCAACGGATCCGTAAACATCTTGCCATTAACCTGTTTCTTGACGGTTTTGGAATCATCAGAAAGGTAGATGCAGTTTCCCAGGGATTTGCTCATTTTCGCCTTGCCATCAACACCTGGCAGACGGCGCTGCATTTCGTTTTCCGGAATCATGGCTTTGGGCAGCACCAGGGTTTCTCCATAAATATGGTTAAACCTTTCGACGATTTCCCGCGTCTGCTCAATCATCGGGAGCTGATCCTCACCGACAGGCACGACAGTAGCATTGAAGGCTGTGATGTCTGCCGCCTGGGATACCGGATAGGTAAAGAAACCGGCAGGCAGCCCCTCATCAGCAAAACCACGCATCTGGATTTCCGCCTTCACAGTAGGATTACGGGAAAGCCGTGCTGTCGTCACCAGATTGAGATAGTAGAAAGTCAGGGCGTGCAGTGCGGGCAATGCCGATTGAATGCAGATGGTTGTCTTTGAAGGATCAATGCCGACTGACAGATAATCCAACATCACATTGATGATGTTGTCCCGGATTTTCCGAGGGTTATCGGCGTTGTCCGTCAATGCCTGGTCGTCTGCAATCATAATGTTAATTTCATCGAACTGCCCCGAATTCTGCAATTCCACGCGGCGTTTCAACGAACCAACATAGTGACCAAGATGTAAACGTCCAGTAGGACGGTCGCCAGTAAGAATGATTTTCTTCTCTGCCATAATCAATTTTCCGCCGTAAATACGCTTCTGAATGGAAGGTTGCCCTAGGATACTCCTAAAGATAAAAGATATAACAATGGATAAATGAACAAATTGATCAACCACCGCCCAAGCATCATGAGAGGTCTCATCCAATATGAAGTCACACCCAAATAGATTAATCCCATCAGGATAAAGAAACCATACCGTTCAACCTTGGCAAACCGATATGCCAGATGCGATGGCAACAGACTTAGCATTATGCGTCCTCCGTCCATTGGTGGCAATGGGAAAAGATTGAAAGCAAAGAGGACCAGATTGACGGTAATACCGGCACCAACCATTTTCATCAGGAAGACATTGCTGGATAAAAAGAGAAGCACCAGCAGTTTCAGCAGGCTCCAGATGAAAGCCATCAAAAGGTTGGAGAAAGGCCCAGCCAATGCCACAAGGAAAGTATCCCGTCGTGGATGCCGCAATTGTGAAAAGTTGACCGGGACAGGTTTTGCATATCCGAAAATGAAAGAGCTGCCTGTCGCTAGGAGGAACAATGGAATGATAACCGTCCCCAGCAGGTCAATATGCCTGATAGGATTCAGTGAGACTCTCCCCTGCAGATAGGCAGTGGCATCCCCCAACCGATAAGCCGTGTAGCCATGCGCCGCTTCATGCAGTGTGATTGCAGTGAGCAGGGGAATTGCCCACACTAAAACAGTCTCAACGAGGCTCTCAATATTCTGAAAATCCATATCACCTGAAAGGTTATACCTCGGAAACTCCGATATCTGCCGGATCCGCACGTCCTTTACGGATCAGTTTCGGTTCACCGTCTGTCAGGTCAATGACGGTTGTCGGCAATAATCCGCATGCCCCGCCATCTAGGACCGCATCTACCAATTTCTGAAGCTGCTCCTGGATTTCGTAGCCTTCTGTCAGAGGATCTTCTGCGTCAGGCAAAATGACGGTTGTCCCGATTACCGGTTCACCAATTTCTTCAAGCAATGCCTGTATGACTGGATTATCTGGAATACGGAGACCAATCGTTTTACGGGATGGATGGGAAAGCCGCCGGGGAACTTCCCGGGAAGCCTGCAAAATGAATGTATATGCCCCAGGTGTTGCCATTTTCAGCAAACGGTATGCGGCATTGTCCACTCTGGCATAGGAGCCCAGTTCCCGCAGGTCCCGGCACAGCAGGGTCATTAGATGCTTCTCATCAATCTGGCGGATATGACGGATTCTGTCCACTGCCGCCTTGTCATCCAGACGGCAGATCAAAGCATAGCTGGAATCCGTCGGTGCAACAATGACCCCGCCTGCACGGAGAATATCCGCCGCTTTCTTGACCTGCCGCGGCTGAGGATTCTGCGGATGGATTTCAATATACTGACTTGTCATGCCTTTCCCTCACATGTAGGTACGGTTCTGTAATGCCTCAATCCGCTTCTCGATTGGCGGATGTGTTGCAAAGAGTGAGAGTAAAGCTCCTCTCCCATTGATTCCGAAGGCTGCCATATTCTTTGGCAGCATCCCCGGCTGCATCTGGCCAAGACGGTAAAGGGCATGTTCCATCGGACGTTCATCCCCTATCAGGTTAGCAGAACCTGCATCTGCATAAAATTCACGCCTTCTTGCAAACCATGCAACGATGATATTGGCAACGAATCCAAACAGGATTTCACAGGCCATGACAGTGAAGAAATAACCGATGCCAATCCCGCCTCTGTTTTCCTCTGAATTACGGGAAAGGAAACTGTCCACGAAGAAACCAACCACCCGTGCAAAAAAGATGACAAAGGTATTCACCACCCCCTGAATCAGGGTCAGCGTCACCATATCGCCATTGGCGACATGCGAAATTTCATGTCCGAGCACGGCTTCCACTTCTTCATGATTCATGCTTTGAAGCAGTCCGGAAGAAACGGCAACGAGTGCCGAATCCTTGAAAGCCCCTGTTGCAAAAGCGTTCGGTTCACCGTCATAGACCGCTACTTCAGGCATTTTGATACCAGCCGATGCAGACAGCTTCCGTACCGTATCCAGCAACCATCTTTCAGCCTGGTTGCGAGGCTGATCAATCACCACAGCACCGGTTGACCATTTTGCCATCCGTTTGCTCATCAGCAATGAGATGATAGAGCCAGTAAACCCCAGCACCAGCGAGAATAACAGCAGTGCATGGAAGTCGATTCCCCGGGCAGTCAGATAACGGTTGACGCCCAACAACGACAGCGTGAATGACATCACCAATATCACTGCCAGGTTTGTAATGATAAAAAGAAACGTTCTTTTCACTGAATACCCTCCAATCCAATATCCTATATATCTTAACAGGATAACAGGAACCTTTCGTTCACCACCGATGAAAATATCGGTCTATGAAACAGGAAAACACCAAACAATTCAGCGGATTTAATTGCCTGATTTGAAAACCGGGTCATTATAGACAGGATTGACCCTGCACGGGAAATCAGGCAGACATCCCACATCAACCGAGGATTCATCAGGCGCATGGAAATCGGAACCGACAGATGCCAGGAATCCATACCGTTCCGCTACCCTGGCATATTCCAGATACTGGTCTGGCGTATGGCTGCCTGTTACGACTTCAATACCGATGCCTCCCAGCCGCTTGAATGCCATGAGGAACTCATGCATCGCCAGATCACTCAAGTCATAGCGTCCCGGATGCGCCACAATAGCGATGCCGCCTGCTTCCTGAATCCATCTGACGGCTTCTGCCAAGGTCGCCCAACGGTGGGCAATATAGGCAGGACCTCCCTCTTTCAGGTAACGGTCAAATGCCTTGGGCACCGATGAACAGATGCCCGCTTCGACCAGATACCGGGCAAAATGCTTCCTGGAAATCAGGCTGGAGTTGGTGACATATTTCAAGGCACCCTGATAAGCCCCTTTGATTCCCAGTTCAGCAAACCGCTGCCCCATACGTTCCGCGCGTGCCTTTCGTCCATCACGGTTATGCCATAACCGGTCAATCAATAATGGATCTTTCTCATTGACATGAAGTCCCACGATATGGATGGTGGTTTCCGCCCATGTAATAGAAATCTCGACGCCCGAAACCAGTCTGATACCCAATCGTCGTGCTGCTTCCTTCGCCTCAGGAATACCGCCCACTTCATCATGGTCGGTCAAAGCCATCATCCTGGCACCATTACGGCAGGCACGCTCTACCAGCTCGGTCGGTGTCAGGACACCATCAGAAACACGGGAATGAGAATGCAGGTCAATGTTCAGCATATATCACACCTCACTGTTTCCTGTCTGTCCACAATCCATGAATCGCTCAATATAGGCGGCAACCTGCTCCGGCTGGTCGTGCTGCATCATATGCCCGGAATCTGTCACGACAACATATTCAAGCTGGGGAATACGGGAAGCACGGCGTATTATTTCTGCCTGTGCACCTTCCGGATTCCGTTTTCTGATACCCATCCATGAAAATTCCCCTTCAATAAACATGACCGGTGCTGTAATCAGGCTCCAGCAGGCAAGGATTTCATCCAGCCTTGTCAATGAAGGCACCAGTTTGTGTTTGGGATCTGCCAGGAATTTCCATTCACCGTTTTCTGTTTTCTCCGCCCAATAATCAGCAAGGAATTCCGCCCGCGCCAAGGTTAGTCTGGGATTATTCGCCATCAATTTATTGACCACTGCCTGACGGTCCCTGTAAGGACGGAGACGTTTCGGTTTTTTCTTTGAATCCAGCCAGCGTTCCAGACGCCCCGGCACCATTTCCGGCTGGTTTTCGGCAATGCCATAACCTTCCATACTGATGAGTTTCTCAATCCGGTGGGGACGGATACCCGCATAGACACTAGTAATTTTCCCGCCCAGACTATGACCAATCAATTTGACTGGTTCATCAGGAGAATAATGGTCCAGCACTGCCTCAAGATCCGCCAGATAATCTGACAGCCAATAATCGCCTTCCGTCCAACCTGAATGCCCAAATCCTCTGACATCCGGCGCAATGACATGCCAGTCCTGTTTGAATGCATCAACAACAAACTGGAAAGATGCCGCAATATCCATCCAGCCATGAACCATGAAAAGCTTGGGCGCATCTTCTTTGCCCCAATGACGGACACACAATTTCAAACCGTTGGCATCAATAAATTCAGTACGTGATGGTTTCATAGTCAGGACAACAGGAAACGAAGATGCCATTATAATCAATCATACGCTTTCCTTCAGAAGCATTTCCCCTGAAAAGACTGGCATCTGTTCGCATATATGGGGACATTTATCTTATCTGCAATAGGATTGAATTAGAATATTATTTTTCACTGTTAAATATCAGTCATGCCGATTTATAGACTTGGAGATAAAATCCCGAAAATTCATCCAACTGCCTGGATTGCAGACAATGCCACCATTATCGGAGATATCACGATTGGCCCCAAAGCCTCTGTCTGGTTCAATGTTGTCATCCGGGCAGACAATGACCATATCACCATCGGGGAAAACACCAACATTCAGGACGGCTCCGTTTTGCATGCAGATCCGGGGTTTCCGCTTTCTATCGGCAATAATGTAACCATCGGACACATGGTGATGCTGCACGGCTGCACAGTGAAGGATGGCTGCATGATCGGCATCCGGTCAACCATACTGAACGGTTCCGTCATTGAAGAAAACAGCCTGGTCGGCGCTGGTTCGCTGATTGCCGAGAACAAAAGTTTTGCTCCTGGCGTTGTCTTGATGGGAACCCCTGCACGTGTCGCAAAGACCATGGATGAAAATCGTGCAAAACGGATGCCTCGTGCCGCAGAACACTATGTCTGGAACCGCCAGCGTTTTCATGACAACCTGCATGAAATATCGAGAGTCGACTGTCCTTTCAGTGATTCTCAAGATTGATGCTATCTTAACAATATCTTTTGAATATTCTATTGATCTCCAATGAACGATACACTTCAAAAAATCCTTTTTCAAAACGCCAATGTCAGGGGAAGCTTTGTTGAACTTGATGATGTATGGACAGAAATACTATCACACCACTCATACCCGATGCCCGTCATGAAATTGCTGGGTGAAATGACTGCGGCAGTAGTCCTTCTCAGCGGGAGCATCAAGTTCAATGGTTCAACCATCATGCAGATTCAAGGTCATGGTCCTGTCAGGCTTCTGGTTGTTGAATGCAGCAACACTCTGCAGATCAGGGCAACGGCGAAACTCAACGACCAGGTTCCTGTCAAGGAAACAGACACTTTCAGCAGTCTGGTCAATGCAGATGGACAAGGACGCTGCATCATCACCCTGGATCCCCATGACAGAATGCCTGGGCAACGTCCTTATCAAGGTATTGTCTCTCTTGATGGAAAATCTGTTGCCGAAGTCATTGAAAATTACATGAAGCGCTCTGAACAATTGGATACCAGAATCTGGCTGGCAGCAGATGACACCCATACAAAAGGATTAATGCTTCAGCGAATGCCGGCACAACGGGATGAACAGGGAACCGAGATCACCGATGGCAAAGAAGACGAAAAACTTTGGCAGCATCTGGTTGCGCTGGCATCAACCCTGACAACTGAAGAAATGCTCTCGACAGATATCGCCACCTTACAGCACCGATTGTTCTGGGAAGAAACCATGACGGTTTTTGAACCGTTACAGCCAACTTTCCACTGTAGCTGCAACCGGGAGAAAGTTGGCAATATGCTGAAAATGCTGGGACAGGCAGAAGTCAATTCCGCTCTCCAGGAACAGGGGACATTAATCATCAACTGCGATTACTGCGGGAAATCCTATACGTTTGACAGCATTGACTGCAATACCCTGTTCACACCGGCTTCTACCCCCGGCATCCCGTCAGAAACGCGCCATTGATTTGGATGGGCAAGACGCTTACCGCCTCCCATTCATTCGGAAGCAGCCAGTTTCGTCAAAAGCGCAACAATCCGGCAGATGTCCTCTTTATCAACTGGCGCAGGCAGCTCCAGCAATGTTTTCGCCACTTCTGCCGGTGAAAGATGTTTCCTATCCCCAAGACCATGCTGCTGTATTTCCAGCTGCTTCTGCCGACGGCTTTCTTCAAGTTCAGCTGGTGATTCCAAACCATAGACAACCTCAAGCGCCAGCAGGTTGTCCTTCATTTCCGCAATATTGTTCAACAGACGGCGTCCATACGCGACATTTCTGGAAGCAGCTGCTTTCAGTCCATTATAAAAACGGTTAGACAATATGGACTCAAGCTGACTGTCCGCCAAAAGCGGCAACGTTTTCCACTGTCTGTCGAAATCCTCATCCAAGAAATCTTCAGCAATTTGCTCATTGTCAGACAGGAAACGCAGAATTCGGTTTTCAAGTTCAGAACACAGCCGCAGTTTCTCAACAAGTCCTGACGCCACAGCAGACACCAGTCCCTCATGCTTCAAACGCTTGAGCATTTCCGTACAACGGCTGACCGCCTCATTAAAACGTTTCTGGATGATTGGATCCGATGCCTGGGGAACACCGCCTGTTTCCTCCCAGCGTTTTGTCAACGACAGGAACCGCTCATCAAAGACATCCATGCCGCTGGCCATATCTAGGGCTTCCAGTTCAGCACAGATAGCTTCTTTCTGTTGGAGATTTTCAAGACGCTCCTGTGCTTCCTGATAGTCTTTTTCCTGCCGTCTGCCATGCAAGGCTTCGCAGGCCGCCTTGAAACGACTCCACAATTTGCTGTCCTTGCGGTTATCCAACGGGAAATTTCTTGCCCCTGCCTGCCATTTTAACTGGATGGCATGAAGTTTTTTGCCAGCCTCAGGGTGACTTGAATCTATCTTGCCAACTTCTGCAATCAGATCTTCTCGCCGCTGGATTTCCAGACGGGTCTGCTCATAAAGCTTCTCACGGACAGGTGCCAAGGCTTCTGTCATCTCAGCATCTAGGCGTTTCTTTTCATTCCTGCCGACAATCCCAAGCTGACGCCAAGACTGTAACGTCTGCCTGTAAAAATTGATGATTGGCTTCCAGTCAATCGACCTGCCAACCTCCGCCGCCTTGTCAAATTCTTCCTGGAACCTGCCTGCATAAGCCTTGATGTCAGCAATAATCCCTTCCGCATAACGGATATTCTTTTTCTTTCCCGCCGCCTGCTCCCTGGCATGGATCAATACCGGTTCATAAGCCTTGTTGCAGGCAGCATCGAACGTCGTCCACTGTTCGCGCGTTGCCATGCCGGATACCGCATTCAACTCTTTCCACTGGCTTCTTAACTGCACAACAGCATCAGCTAGGTCATCAATCCCCAGTTTTTTCTGACAAAGAGCATCAGCCGCTTCAATCAAGTTCTCGCGGGAAAGACGGCCACTCCATTTTGCCCAGTCATTCAACCGCCGGAGCTCAGACTGCATCTGACTGCATTTCTCAAGAAGTTCTCGGTCAATAACCCGACTGTCCAGATGCATCTGGCTGAGCGCCTCACAATGACGCTGCGCCTCTTGTATGGCACCTGCATCAATCGCCTGACGCATTGCAGTCAGATGACGGCAAAAAGTATCTCTGGCTTCTGCTGTCTCTGCCAGCAGCTGCTGTCTTTCTGCCTGTTTTTTCGCTTCAGCCAGTACTTTCTGCTGTTTTTCTTCAAGCTGTTCCTGAACAATGAGCCTGTCACGCAATGCACTGTAACGCTTGAACAATGGCGCATAATGGTCTGGTTTCACCTGAGGCAGCTGTCCCCATTCCTGCTCCAATATTCCTCTGTCCAATGACTCAACCGATGCCTGTTCATATTTCTCCAGCCAAAGTGTCCTTGCCTGGACAGCTTCCGATTCCTTTACGTTTTTTTCAGCGTCTGCCATCTGTCGCCGCAGACTGGTCTCGAAACCATCAATCGTCCCTTTTGGCAAAGACATGGCTTCAGGAGACTGTTTCCAGCCATCCAGCTGCTGCGCAAAGCCGGTCAATACCTGAAGGGCCTCCTCAGGCGTTCCGACAACCTGTTGTCCAAATGCTTCCAAATGTTCAGAAGCATGGCGAATTTCCTGCTGCAGCGACAGTTGATTCTGCAACCTGGTGCCAAGCCGTTTCAGGCAATCCTGATAATGCGCTTCTGCCTGCTCTGGAATTGACTCTGCATGTTTCTGATAAAGGTCATCCCATTGACGTTCAAGGTCTGTCACCTGGTTTGGCGCCAATCCTTCCCTTTTCACCAACCTGTCAGCGTCCGCCAAGATCGCCTTGACCTGTGAGAGAATGGCGTGAGACTGCTTCATCTCATTCAGACGGGTTTGCATGAGCCGATAGACACGGCGGTCAATTTTCTGTGTGAAAGCCTTGACCGCATTCATGGCTTCCACAGACTGAAGTCTTAACGCGGCTGCATAACGGGCATCAGCAAAGCGGGTCTGCTTCAGAAATTCGATAATGGCAGTCTCATCATCCGGCAGCAGCCCAACCTGCTGCACCGCTTCAATCTTGGCATCATTCTGTACAGGCTGTACAGGCACCACCTTTTTCCTAGGTGGCTGCACATGCTGACGGACAGATTGTTTCCTGCCAAAAAGTTTCGATAAAAAACCAAACATAAAATGAACGACCCGTCATCTTCAAAACGCTATATAATAGCAAGACCACAGAAAAATTGCCTTTCCTTCAAGAAAAAAAACGCATGTCAGAGCCTTGTTCCCTCTCAACAGGCTTTGCTGCCAATCACGCCCCATTCATGCCATCCGCATTTTTTCAGGGCATTTCTGCTGCCGCTTTTCTCTATGTTTTCTATAAAAAATATTCTTATGATATTCTTGAAATATCCAAATGC
>CAVERB010000097.1:0-13437 GCA_963618105.1 Oxalobacter sp.
CTTCAGGATTGTCCCATCATGGATTTTGTACAGTTTTTCGACCTGATCCTTCATGTCGATAAAGTGTTGGGAAACATCATTGCCCAATATGGCACCTGGGTTTATTTTTTCCTGTTTGCCATTATTTTCTGCGAGACCGGTTTGGTTGTGGCACCATTTCTGCCAGGAGATTCCCTGTTGTTTATTGCAGGCGCCTTCTGTGCGACAGGGGCAATTGACCTCAAGATACTTGCAGGGTCGCTGCTTGTTGCTGCGGTGCTGGGTGATAATGTTAACTATCTGATTGGCAGGAAAATTGGTGCAGCGGTCTTCACAAAGGATTACAAATGGATCGACAAGAAGGCGCTGAATTATACGCATGAGTTCTTTGAGAAGCATGGCGGCAAGACCATTACGCTCTGCCGTTTCGTGCCGCTGGTCAGGACATTCGCCCCGTTCGTTGCGGGTGTCACCAATATGAAGATGTTTTATTTCCAGATATACAATTTCCTGGGGGCGATACTCTGGATTATCGGTTTGACAGTTGGCGGCTATTTCTTCGGTAATATCCCGATTATCCGCGACCACCTGAATACCATCGTTTTGATGGGGGTGGGGGCTGCAATTATCCCGCTTGTTCTGGGAGGACTGTGGAAACTTTTGAGAAAGTCGTTCCGTTCCAGCCAGGGAGGACATTCGAATTAAGGTGAATTATGAAAAAACTGGTTATGATGATAGTCTGCTGTTGTTCGATTTTGATGGTAGTCGGCTGCAATAAACCGAGACAGATTCCAATGCATGGTGCTGCGGTGGATGATCCAACGAAGTCTGCGACCTTGCAGGAAGGTTCTTTGCTTTTCCGTGCATTGGATGGCAGGCAAATGTCTTTGAAAGAAACACCGAATCCATTTGCGGATGTCGTTTATGCCATTACCGCTGGCCGGCATAAGATTGGTGCCATCAATATCCAGGGAGGGCATGTCGCCTTGCCCGAAAATATGAAATGTTACAGCTTTGATGTGGAACTGGAACCCGGTGTTGAATACCTGATTGCAGAAGACAAGGACAAAGGTGTTGCTTACATCAAGCGTAAGGATACTGATCAACGTCTGCTGGAAGTCAAGTCATTTGACAAGATTGCTCCTTACGAAAACATCTGTGACTGGAAGTCTCAATGAATGCTGTAGTCGAGCGGATTGATACTGACCGCTTCGATGATCTGAATATCTTGCTCAAGGAATTTCAGCAGGAAATAGCCCGGTTGGCTGGCTATCCAGATTTTGAACCTGATCCGGAACTGAACCATCAGAAACTGCATGAATTTCTGGATATGCCGGATTATGGCGTATTCCTTGCAACGACACCGAAAGGGCATTTATTGGGGTTCTGTTCCGTGTTTCCAATGCCTGTTGGCATCCGTGAAGAAAAGTTTGCAGTGCTTGAGCGGATTTATGTGCGTCCGGGTTTCCGACGCAGACAGGTCGGTCATCAATTGTTGAATCAGGCGAAGCGTTTCGCGCGCGCTTGTAAATGCCAGCGGCTTCAAATGACCATGTCGGCATTTTTTCCTCTTGATGATGCCGCTGCGTTCTTTGATGCCGAAAAATTCTATAAGACCGGTGGACGCAAACATAAGATCGCATTGGGAACACCATGAAAGTCTATCTGGCGGATACTGATACCCAGTCTCTCCCGAAAACGGTGCATAGCCTCCATCGGGCAGGGTTTGACTGTGAGACAGTTTCCATGACATCTGGATTCTATGATTTTGCGATGCATCATCCAGATACCGGACTCCAGGGTGTTTTCCTGTTGGGCGCGGGCGTATCTGGCCGGAGCCAAAGAACCTGGATAACACAGCTCAAGACACATTATTCTGATCTTGCAATCCTGATAGTGGTTGATCCTGTCCAGATTGACCAGATTCATACATTGCTGCAGATGGGACTGGATGACTGGGTATCCCTATCGGTTCATACCCATGAACTGATTGCCAGGATTGGACTGCTGTTCAGGCAGAAATATCCCGATAAGGTTGTTTCCAGGACATTGGATGTGTCGCCCTATATATTCACTGGTTTTCCCAATCGGGTTTTCAGGCATGAGCAGGAAATTGCCTTGACTGCAAAAGAATATGATGTGGCGTTTTTCCTGTTTAGTCATCTTGGACAGACACTATCCCGTCAGCGGCTCTGTGAAGCCGTTTGGAAAAGCCCATTTAGCGAAACAGGGCGGACAGTTGATACCCATGTTTCCCGTGTCAGGAGCCGTTTGGGACTGAAAGATGGCATATATGGCTATGTCCTTGAGCAGTTATACGGCTATGGCTATCTGCTCCGGCATGTCTAATCGTCAGAATTGGATTTAGACAGAAACGATTAAGTCCTGTATCTTGATATCTCTGAATGCTTACTATGGAAGAAAAGGGGTGAGTGATGAAAAGTATTTATCTGGCTGGCGGCTGTTTCTGGGGTGTCCAGAAATTCTTTGACCAGTTTGACGGCGTACAGGCCACTGAAACCGGCTATGCCAACGGTCCGGATCAGGCACCGGGCTATCTGGATGTCTGTGGTGGTAGTGGTCATGCTGAAACTGTCCGGATTGATTATGACGAGACAAAGATCCCGCTTTCCCAGATATTGACATATTACTTTATGGTGATTGACCCTTTCGCTGTCAACCGTCAGGGAAATGATGTGGGCATCCAGTACAGGACAGGGATTTACTATACGGATGACAGCCAGTTGCCAGAAATTCAGGCTGCCTGTCAGGCTGAAGCGGAAAAAGCTGGCAAGCCCCTTGCTGTGGAGATTCAGCCATTGAAGAATTTTTTCCCTGCTGAAGAATACCATCAGAAATATCTGGATAAAAATCCGGCTGGTTATTGCCATATCCCTTATCAATACTTTTCGATTGGGACAGAAGAAGGCAGGAAAAAACTGAAAGAAAACGAGGCATTAAGACGAAAGATTGGCAATCTTGCCTTTGAAGTCACGCAGAATGCCGCCACAGAAATCCCATTCACAGGTGAGTACAATCATTTTTTTGAAAAGGGACTCTATGTGGACGTTGTCAGTGGGGAACCGCTTTTTCTATCGGATGATAAATTTGATTCGGGCTGCGGATGGCCTGCATTCTCAAAACCGGTGACGGATTCAGCTGTCAACGAAACCATTGATATTTCCCATGGCATGGTACGCACTGAGGTTCGCAGCAGCGAAGCAGATTCACATCTGGGGCATGCCTTCAATGACGGTCCAAAAGAATTGGGTGGAATGCGTTACTGTATCAATTCAGCGGCACTCCGTTTTGTGCCCTATGACGAACTTGAAAAGCAAGGGTATGGGGAATACAAGAAACGGTTCCGCTGAAAGGAAAAGTGAATCTGAAACAGCTATTCATCATGAACGGCAGTCAGTAACAACCTGACTGCCGTTATCGTCTGAATATTAAACAATCTGATTACAGGCACATCTTGTAGATCTTGACGATATCGTCTTTCGAGAGATCGACAAAACCATGCAGGACAGAACCACGGCAGGCAACCTGTGCCATGTCCTCCAGCCTGCTGTCATCAATGCCCAATGCAGATAAAGTCTTTGGCAATTCACAGACATTGAAAAAGAGGGTTTCCAGATAGGCGACGACCTGTTTCCCAACTTCCATCGGGGATAGGTTTTTGTCGATGCCCAGGACATTGCAGCCGAGACTGTAGAAAATCGGGGCGCTCTTTTCGTTCAGGGTATAGGTCAGATACCGAGGCAGGAGAACCGCCAGTGTCAAACCGTGTGTGAGGCCGTATTTCGCCGACAATTCATCTGCCATGTAATGACACATGAAAGGCTGGTCTGTGCCGCCGAAAGTAAAGCCATTCAATGCCCAGGATGCCACCCACATCAGGTTGGCACGTGCTTCATAATCAGTTGGTTTCTCCAAAGCAACTGGCAAATATTTCAGGATGGTTTTCATGAAACTTTCCATCGCGCTTTCCAGCATGAACAGGTTGGGTTTCATGAAATACACTTCCAGATAATGAGACAGCGAGTCAATGGCAGTGCAGGCCGTCTGATACCGGTTGACGGAATAAGTGACAGTCGGGTCCAGGAAAGAGGCTTTGGGCATCAACGCTGGATGATACAGCGGAATTTTTTCCGAGGTATCCAGATTGCCGACAATACCGTAAGCATCCATTTCCGAACCGGTACCGCTGATGGTCGGAATGGTGATGACAGGCAGGAACTGGGTCATTTCCGCCTTTTTCGTAAAGAAATCCCAAGCATCCCCATCATAGAAGCTGGCAGGACTGATGAACTTTGCGACATCAATAACCGATCCGCCGCCTACAGCGAGCAGCATATCAATTTTCTCTTTCTTACAGATATCTGCGCCTCTGTTGACAGTGGTATGTCGTGGATTGGGAGCAACTCCGGGCATTTCAAACAGCTCAAGCCCTGCTTTCTGGATTTCTGCCGTAATCCGATCATAAAGACCATTCCGTTTGATGGTTCCGCCTCCATAGACGAGCAGGACACGTTTCCCGTACTGCTTCAGCTCATCACCGAGATGGTGAAGCTGATTGTCACCGAAATAGATTTTGGTTGGCACACTATAAATGAAATTGGTATTCATGTTCTTATGCTCCTTTCGGTTGTTCAGACTTGCCTTGTCCCACAGAAGCGGGAAGCCTGCTGTCATGAGAGAAAGAAGGTCAAATAACCTGTCTTATGATTGATAATACCTGCTCAACCGCATCAGGGGCAAGACAATCCACGACCTTGCGTTCAGGCATTGCCCGCAACCAGGTCAGTTGGCGCTTGCACAGCTGCCTTGTTGCCGCAATGCTTTTTTCCCGTAATGCCTTGCGGTCAAAGGCACCATCCAGATATTGCCAGGTCTGGCGGTAACCGACACAGCGCATGGAAGGCAGTCCCAGATGCAGGTCTCCTCGGGCACGCAGTTTCTCGACTTCATGAATCAGCAAGTCATCTTTCAGCATCAAATCAAAGCGCAGAGCAATCCGTTCATGCAGTTTCAGCCGGTCAGAAGGTTCCAGGGCAATGGAAATCAGTTGGAAAGGCAGTTCCAGCTTTTTGGAACCTGATTGCTGTTCAGACAGCGGTTTGCCCGTCAATTCAATGATTTCAAGGGCGCGCTGGATACGCTGGGCGTCAGTCGGTTTCAGCCGTTCAGCCGCTGCTGGATCCAGTTTTGCCAAACGGGCGTGCAGGGCAGGCCATCCTTCTTTAGCGGCTTCATCCTCAAGCCGTTTACGGATGGCGGAATCAGCACTGGGCAGGTTGTCCAGACCGGTTGTCAATGCCTTGAAATACAGCATGGTGCCCCCGACCAACAAAGGCAGTTTTCCCCGACCTTGGATTTCTTGGATTAGTCGGAGTGCATCCTCCCGAAATTTTGCCGCAGAATAGGCTTCAGGCGGTTCAATGATATCAATCAGATGATGGGGAACCAATGCCTGTTCTTCCGCAGAAGGCTTGGCTGTGCCGATATCCATTCCCCGATACACCAGCGCGGAATCCATTGAAATGATTTCAGATGGGATATGGCGAGCTATTTCAAGGGCAGCCGCTGTCTTGCCAGAAGCAGTCGGTCCCATGATGGCAACGACTGGGGGAAGTGTTTTATCTTGCATATCTTTAAAATATCTTTTCAATCTTTCCTAGATATACTTCAGATATTACTTTGAATGTGCTTTTGAAACTGTCACGACAATCTTCTCTGTTTTAGGATGCGAGAAATTGATCCGGTAACCTCTAAACACGGTGGTAGCTGTTGAGGCATGGTGGTTCCGGGCTTCTCCTGAGAGCTTGTCGAACAGGTCTTTGATATCGGGAATGGAAGCGCCTTTGATTGCGGATGCTGTGCCGATCATCATATGGACAGGTGCCAGTGCCAGGGATTTGGGTGCCTGGAGAGACAGTGTGCCAGAGATGGCAATCTTGTTGATGTATTGACCGTCTTCCGTCATCGTGCCGTCCAGACAGGCATAAGGCATGGTGCAGGTTTTGAACTGTTTGCCGTTGACTTTCAGGGTCAGAGGAACCATCCGCACGGGATCCTCTTTCATCTGGGCATTGAACTGCTGAACATGGGCATTGTACGCTGTCTGGTATTCACGGTCAGTGATGCCAAGGCCGGTGTTTGTCGTTGCTGTTTCAGGCGTTTCAGCAGGTTTTTCTTCATTTTGTGATGTTCCCTGCTGTGAGGCGGCAGGGACTTCCTGTGGCGCTGGTTGAGATGCTTCAGGTTTCTTGCTGTCGCTACAGCCTGATAACACAAGGCAGCCTAACAGGATAATTGGCAGGAAAGCTTTTTTCATGGCATAGGGGATTCAGGTCGTTCAGCACATCAAAACATTATAACAATGCTGGTTTCCCAATACCTAAAAGGCAGGAAAACCTTATTTCCGCTGTCCGAGAAAGACTCCGGAAAGGATCAACACGCAGCCAACCAGCATCGCTGTATTGACAGGTTCACCTAGAAGTATGACCGAAGTCAGCAGACCGACCAATGGGATGATGTAGATGTAATTTGTCGCTGTGATGGGCCCCAGCTCTTTTTGGGCACGGTTCCACATCAAGAAACAGAGCATTGAAGCGATGACTGACAGGAAAATTAGATTTCCCCAGACTGGCAGGCGGAAAAAGACATCGAAGTCTATCTGCCAAGGTTCCAGGCAGATGAAAGGAACCAGCGTCAGGCAGCCATAGAAAAAGACCTTCCGGGTGATGAAAGCTGCCTCATAACGGGTACCTAAATGCTTGAGAATGATGCAGTAACATGCCCATGACACAGCGGCGACAGCAGTCAGGAAATCACCCAAAGGCGAAAGCTGGAAAATAACCTGTCCATTGAAAACCACCAGTGCGACACCGACCAAGGCAATCACTGCGCCTGCAAACAGTTTCCATCCAGGTTTTTCCTTGAAGAAAACCATCGACAGGAATGCCGTCACCAATGGTGCAATACAGACAATCAGCGAAACATTGGAAACCAATGTACAGCCAAGGGCATGGTTTTCGGCGGCAAAGTACAAAGAGCCGCCGAAGCCCCCCAGCGCAACCATCCAAAGCTCATCTTTCAGGTTCTGGGCGAACAGTTTTTTCGGTGCAATCAGCGCCAGGCAGAACCAGGCAATGATGGAACGGTAAAGAAAGATGGCTATCGGTGTCAGGCTGTTCTGTATCAAGACCTTGGTTGAGACAAAAGTCACTCCCCAAAGGCTGACAGTCACCAATGCGAGTAAATGAAACCAGATTCTGTTGTTATAACGCATTGAAAATCAATATTTTTTGATTTTATTGTTGTCTGGTCTGCCCATAGTGCCAAGGAAAGCAGATGCCGGTATGGCATGGCGGTAAAAAACCAAAAAAGGGAGAATTCCTCCTCCCTTATGCCCTGTCTAAGCAGGGGCTGTTTGTATGCCATATCAGGCAAGAACCATAATGGCTCCGATTTATCTCATGTGAGATTTCTTCTTGCTTAAAGCAAGAACAATGTCCTAAAAAGACAAATCCATCTTATCAAGAATGTTTTTCCGCTGTCAAACACCGGTCATCCTTTCAATGCCTTTTCCATACTGGCGTGGAGGGAAGGTGGCACATATTGCATGGCATTACGGTTCTGCTGTACCGCAGAAAGGCAAAGTGCTTCCGTTTTCAGTGTTTCCGGTACATATGCCAGCATCCTGCCATCTTGCTGCACGGCTGCCAGACAAAGTTCTTCCGTCCTCAACGTTTCAGGAATGTATTTCAGCATCTCACCTTTATCACGCACCGCTGCCAAGAAACGTTCGGGTGCCAGCATCGTCCTTTTCAGTTCCCGTAACCATGTTGGCTGCATTGCCGCTGCTTTTTCTGCCTGAAGCCGCTCTGCAACCTTCTGCCGCCGGTGTCTGGGTTTCTGGAATATCAGTCCGGCCTTGTTTCCATTGTCCGTTTTTTCCGTCATGTCTTTTTCTTGAATATCCTGTTAGGAGCAGTCTGGCTGAAATATTCCAGTGGAAAGTGTTATCCATACCTGCATCCATAGCAGGACTGGGCGGAACCGTTACAACTGGTTTTGCCAATGTTCTGACAAAACCTGTCGTTTTCTGATGGAGCTGATGCTGTTTATGGTGATTTCCAATTCCGTGTGTTGGGTCCCAGCCAGATTGCAAAAGCGGCTATCGCCAGCGCAACACTGCTGTAGAGCATCATATCATTGGTTGCCATCATCAGGCTTGGGTTGTTGTCCCATCCGTTTCCTTTTTCTGTCGTGACGCGCGTGCGGCAATCTCAGCCCGGATGGTGTTGGTGTTCGGTCCGAACCAGATTGTGAAAGCAGCAATAAACAATGCCGCAGCGCAGAACTGGGTCACGGTATTTGTTGCCAGCATGACGCTCTGGTTGGTGGTGATCTGGTTGATGATGCCGCGTGACACTTCATGGTCAAAGCCGGAATGAATCAGGGTGTTGTAATATTCGCCATAATAGTCAATGACATAGGATAACTGCTCATGCCGATAGTTGGTGTAATTTTCCCAGACGGTGTTAACAATCGAGGTGGCGAAAGCACCGGACAGGGTACGGCAGAAATTCATCAGACCTGCGGCGGAATCCATCTCATCTGGCTCAACGCTCATCATCGCCTGGGCAGAGATTGGCACCATCTTGAATGGCAGTCCGAATCCTATCAGGAACAACGGGATGGCAATCGTCCAGTGATCCACGTCTGTATCCATAAAAAGCGATCGGATAAAGACCATGGCCCCCATCCAGATGACACCACCAAAAATCAGTTTTCTGCAGTCTTGTGTTCCGGTCAGTTTCGCCACTAGGGATGCCACCATCAGTGCGGCGCCACCTTGGACAGCCGTTGTCAGCCCTGCCCAGGTCGCAGTGTAGTTCATGCATGTTTGCAGCCAGAGAGGGGTGATCACTGTATCGCCGAAAAAGGCGCCAAATGCCAAGGACAGCGAGAACACACTCGTTGCAAAACCACTGTGCCTGAAGACTTTGAGATTCACCACAGGATTGGGTTCCGTCAGTTCCCATATCAGGAATGCGGCGAAACCAATGGCGGCGATGATGCCAAGTGTGATGATATAGTTCGACTCGAACCAGTCATGGTCTTTGCCTTCGTCCAGCATGATCTGGAAAGAGGCAACCCAGACGACAAGCAGCAGCAGACCGATCTTGTCAATGGGATTGTGTTCGGTTTTTTCCTCATGGCGGCGGAATATCAAATACAGTGCGGCGGCACTGAAGAAGGCGAATGGCACATTGATCAGGAAAATCCATGGCCAGGAAAATTCATCGCAGAGCCATCCCCCGAGGATAGGGCCGGCGACAGGGGCAATCAAGGTTGTTGTTGCCCACAGCCCATTTGCCGCCGGGGCGCGTTTTTCGCCGAATATCCGCAGCATCAAGGTCAAAGACAATGGCATCAGTGGTCCGCCGGAAAGTCCCTGGAGCACCCGGGCGGCGATCAGCATGCCCAATGATTGAGAAAAACCGCAGACGGCAGAAAAGAATCCGAAACCGACCAAGGCGATGCAGAATACCTTGACTGCGCCGAACCGCTTTGCCAGCCAACCGGTCAACGGCACCATGATGGCCTCGGCAACCGCATATGAGGTGATGACCCAGGTGCCTTGGCTATTTGACGATCCAAGTCCCCCGGCGATGTGCGCTACCGAGACATTTGCGATGGAAGTATCCAGGATGGCGACAAAGTTCCCGGTTGCCAGGACCAGTGCGGTGGCGAACAGCGCATGGCCGTTCAGTATCCATTTATCTTTTTTTTCCATAGAAGTGTCTGTTGGAAACCTGGGGAGGCTTTTGCGGGATGCCCTCCCTTTCTAGGACTTGGTCATTGATATCCATCTGTTGCTGTCATTTCTTATCGCTGGAGGTATCAATCGTGACTTCCATGGAAAGACCAACCTGCAGGGGGTGCGCCCGAAGCTCCTCAGGATCCAGACGAATGCGGACAGGCAGCCGCTGAACCACCTTGATCCAGTTGCCCGTTGCATTCTGCGCAGGAATCAGCGCAAACGCAGAGCCGGTGCCGCCGGAGAACCCATCGACAACCCCATGGTACTCTACCGAAGAACCATGGATGTCAGAAACCACTTTCGCTTTCTGTCCAGGGCGAACATCCTTGAGCTGACCTTCCTTGAAGTTCGCATCGACATGGATGTCCTGAATCGGCACAACCGCCAGGACAGGCACACCAGGCTGAACCTTCTGACCGACTTGAACAGTCCGCTTGGAGATGATGCCGTCAACAGGCGCCCTCAAAACAGTGCGTCCCAGGTTGACGGTGGCCTGGTCTGCACGGGCCCTTGCCTGGGCGATTGCCGCCTTGGCCCCTTCAATGCGGGCACGGGCAGAGGCAAGCGCGTTTTCTGCTGCAGTGACCTCATCCGCAGAGACAGAGCCGGAACCGACCAGCGCCTTGCGGCGCTGAAGGTCGATGGAGGCTTTCTTCTGGTCAGCTTCCGCCGCAGAAAGCTGCGCCTGCGCCATGCTTTCGTCTGCCTTCGCCTGGTTCAGTGCGAGGCGAGTGTCAATCTCGTCAATGACAACCAGCACATCCCCCTTGCGGACGGACTGCGTATCCACCACATTCACTTGAGAAACCGTCCCGGTTATCTCCGGCGTTACCTGAGCCACTTCGGTGGCGGTGTAGGCGTTGTCCGTCGAAACGAACCGTGAGGCGTACAGGAACCAATAGGCGCACCATGCGATAGCGCAGCCAAGCACCACTAGAACCAGGATGGCAAACAGCTTGCGGCGTTTGGCGGTGTTCACCTTGGGAACCGTTTTCTTTTCAGGAGCCGCTACCCCAGTATCATCACTCATCTTGAAACTTCCTTATCGTTTTCCGTATTTGCCAGGCTGTTACTGCACTGGCAAAGTCCGTCAGGACTTCTCCTCAACCGGACGTTCTGATGTCACCGGCTTCTCATACCCGCCGCCCAATGCCTTGACCATGGCGACATCCAGCAAATAGATGCGTGCCCGGAGATCCGCCTGGATACGCAATGCCTGCAGCAAAGTTTCCTCGGCACTGAGGACTTCCAGATAATTGGCAAGTCCTCCCCTGTAACGGCCCTGAACCAGCCGGTGTGCTTCACGGGCGGCATCCACCGCCAGACGGTTCTGTTCCAGCTGGGCAATCAGCTTCCGCTGCGAGAGCACGGCATCACTGATTTCCTGAAGGGCGTTTGCCAACGTCTGGTTGTAAACACCTACTGCCTCTGCATATTCCGCCCGTACCCCCTCAAGCTGGGCACTCAGGCGTCCCGCTGTGAAAATCGGCAGGCTGATGGCAGGTGCCACCCCGTAATAGTCAGAACCGCTTTTAAAAACCTTCGCGATGGCAGCCTGGTAGCCGATGAAGGCAGACAGGTTCACGTCAGGGTAGAATTCCGCTTTCTGACGTTCAATCTGGCTGACCATCGATTCCACCCGCAGGCGTGCAGCAGCAATATCGGGACGACGCCCCAGCAGCGACAATTTCAGCTCCGCAGGCAGACTGTAACCAGCCTTCAAGTCCAGAACAGGACGTGAAATGGCAAGTCCGCGGTCGGGGCCTGCCCCCATCAAGGATGCCAACTGGTTCCGTTGCAGGCCAATCCGCTCATCCACCGAAACTAATTCCGTCTCTGCCTCTGCTAGGCGGGCCTCTGCCTGCCTGACCGCCGTTAGCGTATCCAGACCATGCTGGTGCCGCTGTTGGAACAGCGAAAGATTCTGCTTGCGTACCCTGACAATCGAAGAAACCGTGTCCCTGGTATAGAACAAATGCGCCAGTTCCCCGTATGCCGCAGCGACTGATGAAGCAATCATCAGGCGTGCTTGGGCAAAATCGGCTGCGGCGGCTTCTTCTGCCGAGGTTGCCGCCTCAAGTGCGGCACGGTTTTTGCCGAAAAAATCCAGCTCCCAGGAGAAATCTAGACCCATTGAACCAAAACCATGTGTACCGTGCGGCACAAACTGTGGCGGGAGAGAATAATTCTTGCTCAGCTTCTGAACCCCTGCCTGCGCTTCACCATAGATTTGAGGATACAAAACAGACGCTACAACCCCTGTCATCGCCTGGGCATGTCTCAGGCGTGCGGCGGCAACCGTCAGGGAAGGGGAATTGGCAAGCGCCTCGGAGATGAATGCATCAAGCTGTTCGTCATGGTAGTTGGTCCACCAGTCTTCAGAGGGCCACTCTCTTTGAGGCGCATTGAAAGACGCTTCGGTGCTGTATTGATCAATGGCTTTCAGCACCGGTGTATCTTCCTTCGCAGGAATCGGTGCACAGCCGCTGAGCAATAAGGAGGAGACGCACCCGGCAGCAATTACCCCTGCAAGCAATGGACGGAACCGAGCAGAGTGGATAGAATCTGAAACAGACACAGAACGACCTTTATCTTTACTAAACCGTACATATCGGTTAAAAATTATAAAAAAGTCAGTCTTTTGTTGTCAATAAAAATAAACCAGGTGGTCTAGAAAAATGAGAAAAAAAACCGAAGCAAAACGCCAGATGATCCTCAAAACCGCAGGAGAAGTCTTCCGTGAAATGGGTTATGAGAAATCATCCATGAAAATAATTGCTGCCCAGATTGGTGGATCGAAAGCGACTCTATACAATTATTTCCCTTCCAAACAAGCCATTTTCCAGGAAGTCATGAAAATCGCTGCTGCTGAAAACAAGGCAGAAACAGCTTCTTATCTGGATGATATGACGAAATCTTTGGTTGCCAGTGGACAGCATCAATTTGAAGCGGTTTTTGATGGATTGCAAGAACCTGGTCAAGACATCAGAACATTACTCATCCAGTTTGGTGAACGGTTTATGCGGCTGATTTGTTCTGATGCGTTTATTGATATTTATCGGCTGGCGGTTGCAGAGACAGGACGTTCCAGTATTGGCACGGTTTTTTATGAAAATGGTCCCAAGATTGGACATGCCCGTATTGCCGCTTTTTTGGAAACAATCATGCAGAGAGGGCAGCTGCGCAATGCACCATCAGATGTTGCCGCTTTTCATCTTGTTGCACTGTTGAAGTCCGAGATTCATGAACCGACACTGTTTCAATCGTTAGGCAGTCTGACGGATGATGGGGAAGGTCAGACAGCTTTCCAATCAAAGGTTATCCGTGCCATTGATGCTTTCCTTAAGATTTATTCAGGACAACAATAGCACCATCTAGGCAACTCCCTCTCTGTCAGAGAGAACAGTTCCTTGTTGTGTCACCTGAAAAAGATGCCATTATCCAATCGGAATCCCCGAATAATCCGACCTGCCGATCAGCTTCATCACCAACTGCGGACAAGGGTTTAGGACAGTGTTGAGATTATGCGCATAACGCGGCGTTGTCTCAATCAGCCGGCGATGGATAGACTGCTGCACCTGCTGCAACGTCGCACCGCCTTTCAACGCCAAGGTTATTGCTGT
>CAVERB010000098.1:0-8740 GCA_963618105.1 Oxalobacter sp.
AATTCCCATCTGGTTTATGTCAAACGAGAAGGGAAAACATTACTCGACAGGATTGCCAACAGTATCTTGTTTGATGAGCCATTGGCAGTATCCCAATCCGATTTCAAGCCTGAAGAGGATAAGAGTCTCCGTATTCTGAAAGCAACCGGGTTTGTCCGTCAGGTGGAAGCCGTTGTTGACTGGATCCATGATTGCAAGCGGCATCTGGATTTGCAGCCAGAAAATATTTTGGTTGTGACGCCACAGATTGAGGAAATGGCGCCGTTGATTCGGGGCGTGATGGCATCACAGCCTGAAGATCAGCGGATTGCTTACCGGATTATGGGGCGGACGGAACTGGCGGTGAATACGGTGGCATCTGCCATCCTAAAAACCGGCAGGTTGATCCATTCAATGCTGTCAGCCGATGGTTTTGCTGAGATGCTGGCGCTGCCGTTGATGACAGCTAGCTGGGCAATTTCATTGGATGATGTCCAGATTATGCGCCGATGGCTGGAGACAGCTGGATTCCGTTATGGCATTGATGGGGAGCATCTCAAGATGCTTGCAGAAAAAAAACTTGCCAATGGTGAAGCAGAAACAGCTGACGGTACGCTGGAAAGAGCGATGGAACGTCTGGTGCTGGGACGATTGACAGAAGAAGGACATTATCAGCCTTATGGAGACGTGTTGCCGGTTTATGGAACAGAAAATACCGGATTTGACCGGGTAGCTGATTCAGATGGCCTGGAACGCATGTCTGTCCTGACCAATATCTATACGGCATTGAAAGGGCTTTATGCACGTACTTTTGAAGAACAGCGCCCGGAAGTTTGGAGCGAATGGACAGAGGAACTGCTGAGAACGCTTTTTCCAGTGGGGTTTGACCAGAAAGATATTTTGGAAGATATCGAATCTTTCCGAAGCGCGTTGTCAACAGAAACGGAAATCATGCGTTCTGTGCTGGATGACAGGGGTGAGGATGGCAAAGAAAGCCCGGCAAGCCGGAAAATCCCGTTTGATGTTTTCTGGCTGGCATTGGAAAAGGGATTGGTGGAAAAACCAAGGCGGCAGCATGCTGACGGCAGTGTCATTTTTGCCGGAATGCAGGATTTCCGGTGTTTGCCGTTCAAGGCCGTTGCGATGATTGGCATGGATGATGGTCCTGTTTTTCCAGGAGTGAACAGGGCGGAAGAGTTTGACCTGACGCAACCCAGCACATATCCAGTATCAGTCCTGAATGGAGAGAACGAGACAGGAAAACTTGACTTGACATATCCAGCAGCAAGGCAAGCTGACGATAAGCGTTGGTTAGTCCATCGGAAAGGGGATAGGGATTCCCGTGAAGATAACCGGAACGTGTTTCTTGACTTGTTGCTGGCAGCACAGGACAGAGTATTGATTACCTATGATGCGGGTTCTGAACCCGCCATCCCGTCAAAAGCATTGAATCCTTCGATTGTGGTGCAGGATTTGCTGTTCTGGCTTCAGGAATCAGGGGTGGACCCAGAACAGATAACGGCAGTTATGCCGTTGACCCGGTATTCTGCGGGAAATCTCTGGCGGATGGAAAACAACGACCGTGTCAAGGATTCTGTTCGTTATTTCAGGACGACTGACCAGCTGGTCCTGGATGCAATGAGAGTAGCAGAATCAAAGACAAATCCCCCTGAAGAAATATTTATAGAAGGTTCAAAACCGCTGGATTCAATATTCTCCGCTTCTCCTGATAAGGATAGCGTGATTGTCTTACCTTTTGCGCAGCTGGCAGATGTCTGGAACCGTCCAGATACAGTTGTCAGGAAAGCGATTGGTATGGCGGATGTGGAATGGTTGGAATCAGATAGGACACCGCAAGTACAGATGCCGGAAGACAGGCTTTTTCTCGCACCATTGGAAAGACGGATTTTGAACCTTCTCAGACAGGGGAAATCTACAGATTTTCTGGCAGATGATCCCCGGATCGGCTGCCAGGAGATTCGCCAGGATTTGCTGGCACCGGTTGAAAAACGGATGACAGCGGTTAATGACCTTATACAGGAGCTGAAACTGGGAGGGGTTGAAACGTCCTTGAACCCTGTTTTGCTTGAGATAGAGGGTCAGAAAGTCCAGATTCCAATCCCCGAGGTCGAGCGTTGCCGAGGAGATAATGGCGAGGCTGGGTATCTGCAGGTAGTGTCCAGTTCACGGGAAAGAACAGCGGCATGGCTTCTGCATCTGCTGCTTTGTGCTTCTGACAAACCGATGCCGATGTATGTCGTCGGTTGGCGCAAAGATAATATTGAACTGCAACGGTTGATGGTGGTGACAAAGACAGAAGTTCTCCTAGTGCTTACGGCAATCTGCCAACTGTTCAAGAAAGTCATGCAGGAGAAAACCGTTTTTCCAAACCATTATGCCGAAAGGGGAGGAAACGGCATGGAACGACCCCGTTTCAATCCGTTCTGGCGGCATGATGAAGCCTGGCAGGATGTCAAGAATCAGCAGAAAGAGATGCTTGATGGCAAGTTGGTAGAATTTCTGTCGATTGAAACAATCAGGCAAAAAGACGCAAAAACAGGTGAAACGTCTGAAAGGAAACCGAAGCGGAAAGGCGCAAAATCGAAGTCAGTACCGACTGCTTCGGAATTATGCGGCCTGATACAGGCATTGATGATACCAAAACCGGAATCCCAACCAAAACAGGGGGCAGATCGTGGTTGAGCAAGCAAAGAAAGATCATGATGTTCAGGAAATTGGTGTCACGACATTTGATGTAGTCAAAGAAAATCTCGACGGACAACCGATGCTGATTGAGGCGAGTGCGGGAACGGGTAAGACGTATTCACTGGAACGGTTGGTCGCCCGGCTGATTGTTGAGAAAGCAGTCCCGATTCAGTCTTTGCTGATCATGACGTTTACCCGTGCGGCAACAGCAGAATTGTCTGTCCGTATCCGAAAAATCCTAATGAAGTATAGGGATGCGTTGAGGACTGTCAGTCGTGAAGATGCAGATAGGCACCTGTCGGAAAAAGAGGGCTTTGATGATGTTGACAGGGAACTGCTGGAAAAATGGCTACGGGCAGAAAACCTGAAACTGCAAGATTGTACTGATCGCTTGTCAGACGCATTGAACCGTTTTGACGATGCTGCTGTTTTCACCATCCATTCTTTCTGCCAGAAGATGCTGGCGGATTATGTTTTTACCCGTGGCGGGTCGTTTGAAATGACGATCGGCAACGATGATGCCCAGGTATCACAGGCCTTGGATGAAGTGCTCCGCAAGACTTATGCTGAACGGAAAAAGGATGAAAACTTCGTCGGGGAATTGCAGCAATGGCAGAATTGGGAAGAAAAACTCGGTGTGTTGAAGTCTCAGCCAAGCGATATTGATCTGGATGTTTGGTCAGCGCAGGATGAAGGCATTATCCCGGAAGATCCAGTCGTACGAAAGCAAAAAACAGGCGTTAGTGATGAGATGGTGGCCTGGATAAAAGGGCCTTTCAAAAATCTGCCAACTCGTATCCGTGAACTGAAACAGTTTTCCAGGACATTGACATTTGATGACTTGTTGTTGGAACTTAGTGAGGCACTCAAACGTAACGCTGTCTTGGCGGATAGTATCAGCCAGCGGTTCAAAGCGGTTTTGGTGGATGAGTTCCAGGATACTGACCCGATCCAGTTTAATATCCTGAAAAGATTGTTTTTGGATGCTCCCCAATCAGACGAACGGTATGTTTTTTTCGTAGGGGATCCGAAACAGGCGATTTATGGTTTCCGTTCCGCAGAACTGGAAACCTATCATGAGGCGAGGCAACAGATTAAGGATAAGGGCTATATCAGACGTCTTGAAACAAATTTCCGGTCAACGCCTGCACTTGTTCATGCGGTCAATACTTTTTTTGCCCAGGCCGGCAGTCAATCCCGTTTCCTGAATGAAAAAATCCAATATGTACCTGTCAAATCCAATCCAAGGAAATTGCCGTTAATGCGAAAAACGGCATCAGGCGAGGTGCCTGTCCCTGCATTTGAGCTGTGGACAAATGCGTTGGAAGACACACGGTTCACAGAAAAGGAAATCAATCAGTGGCAGGCGAAAGCCATTGCTACCGATATTGTTTCATTGCTGGATGGCAAGGTTTATTACGGTGAAAAAACGCTGGCAGCCAAAGATATCGCCATTCTGGTCAAAAAGCGGACAGGGGCGGACGCTGTCATCAAGGAACTGGCGGAACGGGGAATCCGTACCCGATTGAACAGCAATGAGAGCGTTTTCCAGAGTACAGAAGCCATCGAGATTCTGACGGTTCTGGATGCGATGATTGCGCCAGACCGGTTGGATGCGGTGATTGCAGCGCGGGCGACGCGGCTGGTCGGGCATTCATTGAAAGCCATCCAGGAAGATGAATCCGGGGCGCAATCATTCAGGGATTTCATCAAATCAGCGGCTTCACGAGTTTTGCAGGAAGGTGTTTATCCGGTGTTCACGGAACTGATGCGCCAATATAAGACGGTAGAACGGTTGCTGCCTTTACTGAAAGGCGCAAGGTACCTTGCTAATTACCGGCATGTTTTGGAATTGATGCAGCTTGCCCAGCAGGATCATGGTGACATGATGGGGATTGCACATTGGCTGCGAAAAGCCATCACAGGTGATGAAAGTGTCTCTGATGAAGATGTCTCAAAACTCAGGATTGAGAGTGATGACAATCTGGTCAATATCGTGACTATCCATGCCAGCAAGGGGCTTGAATATCCGGTGGTTTATCTGTGTGATGCAGTCGGGACACGAGTGAATACCCGGCAGCGGCGGTCAATCTTCCGGGAAGACAGAAATGGCAGGAGAGGCTATGTCTTGACAGATGAACCGATACCAGTCAACCGGCATCCTGCAACCTATCAGCGTGAGGAAGCGGAATTGGTCCGGCTAGCATATGTCGGAATGACCCGTGCTTCAGCAAGGATGGTTCTGCCGTTGGTCCTGGGTACTCCGCCTACCGCAACGAAGAATTTTTCCAAATTTTTATCAGATAGCGTTGCCAGTGCCTATGTCCGGGCGTTGTATGCCAAGCCAGTGGTATATGATGAAAACGGAAAACGGATGCTTGCTGATGAGGAACGGATCCGGAAAAAACTGTCTGAAGCCGTTACAGCCTGGAAACACAGAGTGGAAGAAGCGGAAACACCGTTCACACATCTTTTCAAGTGGCGTTATATCAGCGGTCAGAATGACAAGAGCATTCCGGTTAATGAGAAACCGTTGAAAAAAACGGGAAGCCATTACAAAGCTGATGCGCCTAATGCTTTGCCAAAGACATGGGGACGAACCAGTTTTTCAGGCATCAATCGCAAACTTGCTATTGAAAAAACCATATCAGGTGCAAGCAATCATTATGCGGCTTTTCCAAAAGGAACCGTACCAGGGGATTTTCTGCATAATCTGATTGAAAAGGCCGTCAACCAGCATATTGACCTTTCTGAACCGTCTGAGAATGTCCTTTTGCGGTTTATCCAGCACCAGATGGCAGGCAAGTCGTTCTTTGCGACAGAAAACAAAACAGCTTATCAAGATGCCTGCCTGCACAGGTTGGGGTATCAGGACGGAGAAATGCCGGCTTCTTTTGCGGAATACTGCGAAAAATGGATTACGCATTGCCTGTATCTCCTATTGACGGAACCGATTATTGATGCAGAGACTGGAACCGCTATCAATATCGGGGCCCTGGTTCGTAACCGGCAAGTTGTGCCTGAAATTGATTTCATGCTGACGGCGCCTGGCCGGAAAGGACCGTCATGGCACGTCAGCGACCTTGTAAAAGGGTTGAAAGAACTGTCATTGAAGGCTGATCTCTCAACAGTGGAAGCGTCTCTCAATGGGTATCTGACGGGGCAGATTGATCTGTTGCTTAAGAATACCGATGGCAAGTATTGGGTCATTGACTGGAAGAGCAATGCCATTGATACCGAAGATTCCTGTGACAATCCGGAAAACTATACCAAGGATATGATGAAAGCGGTTATGGATGAACACCATTACCATTTGCAGGCGCTCTGCTATACGGTTGCATTGTTCCGCTATCTGCAACAGCGTTATCCTGAGAAGAACCCTGAAGCGGTTTTTGAGATGCTGGGCGGTGCAGCCTATGTCTTTCTGAGAGGGGTGGAACAATCAGAGGGGCATGGCATCTACTCTGGCATTTACTGGATGCCGATCGAGACCATCAAAAAACAGGTCAAAGCCTTGAACAGTATTCTGCTGGGACAGAAAACGGTATCTGAAGGAGCAGATGATGGCAGCAGATAACAAGAACAGTGAACTGTCATTGGAAATGGGAAAATCGCGGACTGCTGAAGACAGGCAGACGGAAAATACACAGAATGCCATTAACAGTTATGCAGTCCTTCATCTGGCAATAGCAAAACGCTGCCCGGACTGGAATCAGTGGGCTGCGCATGAACCAGAAATCCGTCAGGCACTTGGTTATGTTTATCAAGCGTTATCGGTTGCTTCCGCAAAAGGCAGTCTCTGCGTGACATTGCAAGAAACGGCAAAGTCAGCATCGACTGAAATGCAGCCGATCCCTTTGAAAACCATTCAGAAAGCAGTAGCCCTTTTGGTGGAAAGTGGTCTGATGGCAGAAAAGAATGCGGCATATGATGGCAATATCCCATTGGTTTATGACCCTGATTCAAAACCTGCATTGTCACGGATTTATTTCCAACGCTATTGGCATATGGAAAAGCGGCTGGCAGAGCTGCTTGCCGCTTTTGCAGAAGCCTATCAGGCCGGGGAAACATCATTCGGAAAACTGGTTGAATTGGTGCCTGATAAGGAAAGTGAACGCTGCAAAGCCATTGAAAAAGCCCTCAGCAATCGGCTGACAATCATTTCAGGAGGACCTGGCACTGGCAAGACAACCGCCGTTTCTGGCGTTTTGGAATGCTTGCTGGCTTCTGACAATGCCATCAGGATTGCGTTGGCAGCCCCTACCGGAAAAGCAGCAGGACGTATGCTTGAATCCATCAAAGGTTCCATTGCAAAAGAGGCTGAGAAATATCAACGCCTTAAGCAAAAAGAACCAGCGCTGGCTGCCCATACGATGCACAAGTGGCTGACAGATCCACAGCCCAATGGATGGCGGCCTTCCGCTGAAAAACCGTTAGATTGTGATGTCTTGGTGGTTGATGAAGCCTCAATGATTGATATTGAGCTGGCTGTCCGTTTCCTGTCTGTCGTTGACGCCAAACGGACACGCGTCATCCTGCTGGGAGATCCAAACCAGCTTGCCGCAGTGGGACCAGGCTCAATGCTTTCAGATATCTGTCATCTGGACAGTCCTCTCCAAACCAGGGGATTTGTTGCTGAATTGACGGTCAGCCACCGGTTCCCGTTGGAAAGCGGATTTGGACAACTGGCGCAGAACATCAAGGAAGGGAATCCAGCTATTCCCAAGTCGGGGAACAGCGGGATTGTCAGCAACCTGTCTTCTGGAAAACTGAAAGCAAGTGTTTTATCAGAACAGGCAAAAGCATGGCTGAATGACCGTATAGAAGGTTATGTCTCGGCGATTGGCACTTATCTGAAGCAGCAGGACGTCAAGAATTTATGGGATGCGGCAAAACGTTTTCAGGCATTGGCTGCGGTACGGCATGGGAAAATGAGTATTGATGCAATCAATAACCATGCAGAGAAACATTTGTGGGAAGTATTGGAGAAAAGGGGATTAGGCGGACTGGATCCTTTATCGGGGCATATACTCATTGTCCGCAAAAACAGCAGTGTTCTTGATATCTATAACGGTGATGTCGGGATTGTGCTGCCGCAACCCGAATCCTCATCACAGAGCTTGCAGGTTTATTTCGGAGATAGACAGAAGACCTTGGCTGTTGGCAGATTGCCTCAATATGAACCTGCATTTGGCATCACCATCCATCAGTCTCAAGGCTCGGAATATGAGGATATTGCCGTCTTTCTACCCCCTTCGGGAGAGCAAGATAATCAACTGGCGACAAAAGAACTGCTTTATACCGCTGTCACTCGTATCAAGGCCGGTAAGGATGACAAAGGCAGACAAACTGGCAGGCTGACGCTTTTTGGTGAAAAAGCGGTTTATGACATTGCGGTAAGACAGGCAACTGAACGAACAAGCGGACTGAAAGCAAGGCTTCGGGAAGCCTTTCAGCGTAGAATTACCATGGAATAATTTTCCTGTTTTCACCGGTCTGATATTCCAAAAAAGCACAAACCGTTTTGAATCAGCGGGTTGATGCCAAGACCTTGCAAATTTGGGTGCACAAAGTTATTTTTTGGCGCATCCTTGTCATACGCTCAATGAGATTGGCGGCCTGCCAATCAACTTCATCACTAACGCCATTCCGGCTGCTGCTTCGCAAAGACAGCCGCTTGCCAACAGGGCTGCACCCATCAGCAACAAGCATCAAACAAGTCCATATGCCCGGGCGTTTCGCCAGATACCGATACAACAAGTCGTTAACCCCCCCCTGTCAAGGATGTATGAGGAATACAACAACCACGGGAAAAGGACGTTAACTTCCATTAATGATTATTAATGGACATCAACGTCCTTATATTTGGTGTTAGGTCTTGCGTAATACCGAATACACGGTTTCTATTCTAGCAACAACCGAGAAAATTGTTGGTTAAAACTGTCCTTAAAAGCGCAACGGCAGGCAAACAGTCATTCATGCTGCGTTCAGAGATTAAGTTAAAAACTGTTTAAAAACAAATAGTTATAAGTCTTTAATGTCCATTAATAATCAT
>CAVERB010000099.1:0-10178 GCA_963618105.1 Oxalobacter sp.
ACCTAAAGGGGGACATTTATTAAAAATTGATCAATGGAAAGAAGACTTTTTAATAAATATTAAAAACATTGCTAACATTGAACAATTGTTTTCTAGCAGAGAATATATTGTTTGGGGATTACCTTTCTATAATCATTCTGAAACAATTAAAAAATTTGACAATACTTTCGAAGAACTTATTTCTTAAAATATTTTAAAATCCATTTACAAAGCCCCTGATATTATCAGGGGCTTTTCTAATATAAATAATAGAAATGTTGATCTAAAAACGATAGCACAAGATGTTATTCAAAAATCAACAACATTGTATAACAGAGCCAAAGAATCACAGCCGTCAAACAAGAACTACAAGACAAAGCACGGCGGCTATTGGCTGCTTAAATGGCATAAAATGCTGCAAACAAAAAAGCAGGCGGAGGCGGTATTCCCCGCCTATATTAAAAATAGATTAGATCCCAATAATGCAGAAGCCTTGATTTTATCCTGCAATAGGATTAAAAAGAACTCCGCCGCTGCGCTGCTTTTTCACGTGCTTTACGCAATGCTTCTTTCTTCTTCGCTTCTTCTTCTTTGCGTTTGGCAAAATTCTGACGGCGTTTTTCGGTCTTTGCCCGATTTTCTTCAACTTCTTTCAGGTGCTTCTCTTTATCTTTTTGTTTTTGTTCGTAATCTTTGACATTTTGTTCTTTTTCTTTTGGTGTCATCAGATTACCCCGATGCTTTTCATCAGGTGAATCCGTTATCCCTTGAGCCGCCAGTTCACGTTTTCTCTCATTTTCCTGAATGCGTTTCAGTTTTTCTTCATGAGATTTGACATTTTCATAGCGGTCAGGGGCATCAGCAATCTTGTCCATCTCATCAATGTCACGCTGCAGGTCGCTTTGACGGACATTATTCGCACGTTTAAACCGTTTTGCCTCAACTTCAAGCATCGCCAATGCTCGCGTATCGGTACGTTTTCTGGCTTCAACCTCTTCATAACACCAATAGACAAAATACTTGTCGTTGCAGATCAGTTTTTCATTATAGAGTCTTGCATCAATGTTTTTCTTTTCCAGATCGACAATGTCAAGGATTTCGTCCGCCTTGGCGACAGAGCCGATGGAACCTGCCGGATAATGTTCCAGGATTTGCTGGATTTCTTCATGAGGCTGTTCAGTTGGCAGCATACTGTCTTCCACGACACTCTTGGACGCACATGCTGAAAGACAGACAACCAATGGCAAAAGCAGCGCCGTCAATATCCGCACTTTACCAATCGCATAAGCGGTTTTTTGAATCAGCATCTTTTTTACTGTTCTAGCCAATCCCATTTTCTGTTCTGACAGTCTCACAATGACTCCCGCACAACTGACAAATTCTTCATCCGTGAACGAAAATGTTGATTTTACCGTAATTGCCCGCTTTCCTGTCGCACTGTTACAGATTCAACGCACGGGATTGAGCAGCCAATGCCGATTCACGAACCGCTTCCGAGAGTGTTGGATGGGCATGACAGATACAAGCGATATCTTCTGATGAGGCCCGGAAAGCCATTGCTATCGCCGCTTCCGCAATCAGTTCAGAAACGTTAGCGCCAACCATATGGATACCCAGCACTTCACCGGTACGGGCATCGGCAATGGTTTTGATAAAGCCTTCTGTTTGTCCCATGGTTCTTGCCCGTCCATTTGCCATGAACGGGAATTTTCCGGTCTTGATGTCCCGACCTGCTGCCTTGAGCGTTTCTTCAGTTTGGCCGACCCAGGCAATTTCAGGATGGGTATAAACCACCCAGGGAATCAGGTTGAAATCAACTTTTGCAAATTTTCCGGCAATGCGTTCCGCCACGGCAACGCCCTCTTCTTCCGCCTTATGCGCCAGCATTGGGCCTCTGACGACATCACCGATGGCCCAGACATCCGGCAGATGGGTCCTGCACTGGTCATCAACCTGGATGAATCCCCTGTCATCAACCGCCAGACCAATGGTATCCAAACCAAGGTCTTCAGTATTGGGAACTCTGCCAATCGAGATGAGCACCTTGTCAAAAGTCTTTGTCTGCAAGGTTCCTTGCGGTGTGTTGTATTGGATTTCCACGTGTTCAGCTGTTTTCTGGATGGCTTGTACTGAAACGCCTGTTAGAAGATTCAGCCCTTGTCTGGCAAGCTGTTTCTGGGCCTCTGCGGCGACTTCCCGATCGGCACCGGACAGGATGGCAGGCAATGATTCAAACAAGGTCACTTCCGCGCCAAGCCGCCGCCAGACAGAACCCAATTCCAGGCCAACAACGCCAGCACCGATGACTGCCAGCTTTTCAGGAATTTTTTCCAACGCCAATATACCGGTATTGGAAAGTATTTTTTCTTCATCGAAAGGCAGGTCTTTCCAAGCCCGAGGTTGGGAACCTGTTGCAATGATTAGATGAGATGCTGTCAGCTGCTGAGGTGTTTCTGATGAAATAGCCAGCCGGTATCCTGAATCCTGCTTACCTGCAATCCTAGCTTTACCAGAAATGAAAGTAATTCGGTTTTTCCGGAAAAGCCAGAGAATCCCCTCATTGGTCTGCCTGACAATGGCTGCACGGCGTGACTGCATCTGCTGGATGTCCAAATCAATCTTTCCGACCAGGATGCCGAATGTTGGAAATACAGTTGATGCTTCTTCATATTTGGCAGAAGATTCCAGCATCGCCTTGGATGGGATGCAGCCAACATTGGTACAGGTTCCCCCTGGTGCCGGTTTCCCATCGGTTTTCCAGTCGTCAATACAGACTGTCTTCAATCCCAGCTGGGCACAGCGGATTGCCGCGATATACCCCCCGGGACCTGCTCCAATCACAGCAACATCATATTCCGGTTTCATAGCGAGTCTTTCAAAGGTCAAGCAGCAGTCTTGCCGGGTCTTCCAGCGTTTCCTTGATGGTTCGCAATGCCAGAACGGCTTCTCTGCCGTCAATCAGGCGATGGTCATAGGACAGTGCCAGATAATTCATCGGGCGAATGACAATTTCGCCATTTTCAACGACCGGACGTTCCTTTGTCGCATGGATACCCAAAATGGCGGATTGCGGCGGATTGATGATCGGTGTCGAGAGCATCGAACCAAAGACCCCGCCATTGGAAATGGAGAATGTTCCGCCTGTCAAATCTTCAATGGTCAGCTGGTTGTTTTGTGCTTTGTCAGACAGCTGATGAATGTTCTGCTCAATCTCGGCAATCGTCATCAGGTCGACATCTTTCAGGATCGGGACGACCAATCCCCGTGGTGAACTGACAGCGATACCGATATCGAAATAGCCATGATAGACAATATCATTGCCGTCAATCGAAGCGTTGACAATGGGATACCGTTTCAGGGCGGCAACCACTGCTTTCACAAAGAACGACATGATGCCCAACCGTACACCATGTGTTTTTTCGAAAGATTCACCAAATTTCTGGCGAAGATCCAACACAGGTTTCATGTTGACTTCATTGAATGTGGTGAGCGATGCTGTTGACTGCTGTGACTGGATCAGTCGTTCAGCAACGCGGGCACGCAGCCGTGTCATCGGCACGCGGTTCTCAATTCTGTTGGCATTGCCATAGACTGTCTGCTGTCCGATAGTGCCCGATGGCTGCAAAGCCTGGGACACAGGCTGTACAGACGGGAGAGAACGCTGCGGCGGTGCTTCTGTCAGGACACGCTGGACATCAGAGACGGTGATCCTGCCTCCCCTGCCTGTTCCCTGCAGCTGTGAAGGATCAATCGCATTTTCGGCAATCATTCTTTCGGCAGCAGGCATGACGATGCCTGCCGGATAGTCATTGGACACAGGAATTTCAGCAGGAACCGCTTCCGGGCGGTTGACCGTTTCAGTTGTGACATCAGGCTCCGGTGATGCAGCCGCTGCCGAGGTATCAACTGTTGCGATAACTTCCCCGGAATGCACAACCGAACCATTAGGCTTGATGATGTCAACCAATACGCCATTTCCCGGGCAAGGCAGTTCCAGAACAACCTTGTCAGTCTCGATGTCAACCAGGTTCTCATCAAGGTGCACGGCTTCTCCGGCTTTTTTATGCCATTCCAACAGGGATGCCTCAGTGACGGATTCTGAGAGCTGGGGGACTTTTACTTCCAATAGTGCCATCTGTTTCTCCATGGTTCCATCTGTTCAGCGGGTTATCGCCAATTGCCCGACGGGTTCAAATGCTGCATCAACAAGGGCTTTCTGCTGCTGCAAGTGTTTCTGGAAATAGCCGACTGCCGGGGATGATGAAGCCGGCCGGCTTGAACAGGACAGTTTCTGTCCTGCCTGCATACAGTTGAGGACCGGACGAATCATTTGCAGCCAAGCGCCCTGGTTTTCCGGTTCATCCTGAACCCAGACGATTTCTTTCAATGCAGGGTATTTCTGGATTTCCGTTTTAAGGACCTCATATGGGAAGGGATACAGTTCTTCCAGACGGACAATGGCAATGTCTTTCCTTTTCAGTTCTTCCCGTTTATGCAGCAGGTCATAATAGACCCGCCCTGTACAGAGCAGCATTCTGGTGACATTGCTGTCCTGGATAGTTGAGTCTGATTCCCCCAGAACCGGCATGAAACACCCTTCTGACAGGTCAGTCAACGAGGAAGAAGCCTCTTTGCTGCGAAGCAGGGATTTCGGCGTCATGACAATCAATGGCTTACGCTGCTTTCTGAGCATTTGACGGCGGAGAACATGGAAAATCTGGGCCGCTGTCGTTGGCTGAACAATCTGGATGTTATCATCTGCACAGAGCTGTAAATAACGTTCCAGACGGGCAGAAGAATGTTCAGGCCCCTGCCCTTCAAACCCATGCGGCAGCAGCATGACAAGTCCGCACATCCGTCCCCATTTCGCTTCCCCGGATGTGATGAACTGGTCAATGACTACCTGGGCGCCATTCGCAAAATCGCCAAACTGGGCTTCCCAGAGCGTCAGGGTATTGGGTGAAGAGGTGGCATAGCCATATTCAAATGCCAAAACCGCTTCTTCTGACAGGACAGAGTTGATGACGGTGAAATCCGGCTGATCAGGGGCGATATGCTGCAATGGAATGTAAACCAGACTGTTGTTCTCGTCCGGGACCTGATCATGCAATTCGGCATGGCGATGGACGAAAGTTCCCCTGCCCGAGTCTTCTCCGGTCAACCGAACCGCATAGCCAGCTGAGAGCAGAGAAGCATATGCCAGATGCTCTGCCATGCCCCAATCGACCGGCATTGTTCCCTTGCCCATCTCGACCCGGTTATGGATGACTCTTTCAACTAATGGATGAAGCTGCAGCCAGCCTGGCATATCGGTGATACGACCTGCCAGCCGCTGCAATTCACTGACCGGCACTGCTGTCACGACTTCTTCTGAGATGCCCTGATACTGCCGGATAGACTGCCATTGCAAGGCGGACTGTGTTTGGGCATCGGTCAGGACCGGATTGACAATCGGTTCTCCTGCATCCATTTTCGCCCGATAAGCGGCAATCATCGCTGTTTCTTCGGTTTTCTGGATAATTCCCTGCTCGATGAGTTTTTCCGCATAAAGGCTGCGGACACCGGGATGGCTATCAATCCGCCGATACATCAAGGGCTGCGTCATCGCCGGCGTATCCTGTTCGTTATGCCCCAATTTACGAAAACAGACGATGTCCAGGAACACATCTTTTCGGAATACCATCCGGAAATCAAGGGCGATCTGTGCGGCCAGGACAACTGCTTCAGGATCATCGCCATTAACGTGGAAAATCGGTGCCTCAATCATTTTGGCAATGTCAGTGCAATACAGCGAGGAACGGGCATCACGGGGATCAGAGGTCGTAAAACCGATCTGGTTGTTGACGACGATATGTACGGTTCCCCCTGTTCCATAACCGCGTGTCTGCGCCATGTTCAGGGTTTCCTGTATCACGCCCTGTCCTGCCAGCGCGGCGTCTCCATGAATCAAGACAGCCATTGTCTGGGTTCCGTCAGCATCCTTACGGTGCATCATGCGGGCTTTCGTTGACCCTTCCACGACAGGATTCACGATTTCCAGATGGGAAGGATTGAAAGCCAATGACAAATGCACAGGGCCTCCTGGTGTGGAAATATCCCTGACAAATCCCTGATGGTATTTGACATCTCCTGCCGGCAGTTCCTTGCCGGGCTGGACACCTTCAAATTCCGCAAAAAGTTCTGAGGGCAGTTTGCCCATCACGTTAACCAAAACGTTCAGGCGTCCACGATGCGCCATTCCCAGCACGATTTCCTTGATGCCTTTCGCCCCCGCCTGCTGAATGATTTCGTCCAATGCCGGAATCAGGCTTTCACCGCCTTCGAGTGAAAAACGTTTCTGGCCGACATATCGGGTGTTCAGATAGTGTTCCATCCCTTCTGCAGCGGTCAGGTCTTCCAGGATATGACGTTTTTGGGCAACCGGAAAATCAGGATTCGTCCGGATAGATTCCAGCCGTTCAAGCAGCCAGCGCTTCTGGGCATGGTCGCTGATGTACATGAACTCGGCACCAATGGTCTGGCAATAGGTTTCTTTCAAATACCGGATCAGTTCGCCGAGCGTGGCATTTTCCCTGCCAAACCAGGTATTGCTGATATTGAACGTCAAATCCCTATCCGCTTCGGTCAGTCCATAAAAGGCAGGATCGAGCTCTTCTATTTCCGGCAGGGAATGCCGTTCAAGCGGGTCAAGCTTTACCCTGAACGTCCCCAGGAACCGATAGGCGGCAATCAGACGCTGGACAGCGATGCGCTTGCGTGCCAGTTCGGGATTGCCCGAGGATGCAACAATCCTGACAGGTGAATGCCTGCCCCGTTCAGCATATGCAGCCAGAATCTGGGCATGGCTGATATCGGCCCTGGAACTGCCGTCAGACGCAGGTGATATCTGCATATTGCTGAAATAATCACGCCAGTTCTCCGGTACGGAAGCAGGATTCTCAAGCCATGATTCATACAAGGCTTCAATATAGGGGGCATTGCCTGCAAAGAGATAAGAGTTCTGTCGGTAAGCCTGCATCATCTCATTGCCTTTCTCTTATGGTCATGGAAGTTTTCATGGTGCTTACACCATTAGGGAATACCATTTGATTATACCCTGTCACAGTCAGGAATCCGCATCAAGCCGATCAGGTTCCCTGAGAAAAACGCCAGAACCGTTTATGGCTCTGGCGTTTTTCTTGTTCATATCCCTTTGACGGTTATGGTACAAATTTCTGTATCTCAGCCGTCAGTTTTTCAAGTCGCTGGGCAGTACAGTTCAGGTAAGTCGTTTTCTGGACTGTTGCATCAGACGCATTTGCAGCTGTCTTGGTGCAGAAATCGTTGATCTGTTTACCGGCATTCTGGACTTTGGATGCCAGTACCGCCCGCTTGTCAGCTGGCACCAGACGCCAGGTATCGGTGAATTTCTGGTTTGCCAGCTTGTTGGCACGTATTGCCGCCTCAAGCCCTTGTGATGATGCAGTACCGTTCTGGGAAGGACTGTTCGCGGTATTCAGAGAATTGACCCTGGCATCATTATTGGCAGGCAGTGTCGTCTTGACCCGTTTGACCGATGCCGGTGCAGGCTTGGTCGGAAACGCATTTTGCAAACCGCAGGAAATCCCGAAGCAGACCAATGGCAGCAGCGGCAGGATAATCAGGTCATAAGCTGTCAATGACAGCAGGAGCGGTTTATCCGGCGCTTTCAGGTTCTTGGATATCGACTCGGCATCCTCATTGGAGATATTGTTGGATATCTGGTAATTCGTCAGGCTGCGCTGTTTCAATTTACGGGAATAACCTTTGATGCTTGCACGGCGCAGGAACCAGAACAAAAACATCACAACAACCGGAATTGCAAAAGCCCACCAGGTAAACGTTTCCTTGAAAATGAAATACCCCGCAATGGCACCGATGATGGTACCAACCCATGGGATATGCCCCATATTGATCTTTTTGCTGCGCTCAGTATCGACAGGCAGTTTGTCACCCGTGAAATTGGCATCATCCGTACCATCGCACCAGACTGTGTATTCACTGCCTTTGTATTCAAAGGTCATCTGACCGACAGGCACCAGAACAGGCACCGATTCTTTCTGGATGTCACTCTTCCAGCGCCAGTCGCGCTGCCTGTCCCCCTGGGCATGCTTATAGATGTTCTGTTCAATGACGGCATTGACCTTGCGCTCGCCATCGCGCTGATAAACTTCTTCTGCTGTCGTATTGAATTCGCTGACTTCGGCATTGATCAGATACGCCGGGTCATAATTCTTCATGTTTTCAAGACCGGAAGATCGCTCAACCATACCGACAACCACATCAGGAAGCGGCTCCCCGGCATAGGACATGACCGTGAAATCCCCAATATCCTGACCGTTGGCCGGACGCCAGTCTGTAACAGTACGGCTCTGCATCTTCCCATTCACCATATAGCGTTCTGTCCGGTCATAGCCGAAAGACGCCGTCCAGACAGCCTGATAATGTCCATCAAAAACATAGCATGGAACATACCGCAGCTTAGTCTTGGTGAATGTCGCATAGTCAAGAATGTCATCAGGCGCATCTTCCTGGGAAAACATATACTTGTAGGCGGCATTTTGCAGTTTCTGCCGGTCGATCGTCATCGGGACAACATAACGGGAATCGTCCGAATGGGGCGTTTCCTTACCCGTTGCAATATCTACCTTGGCACCACAATATGGACACTGCAATGCCTGGGCACCCGGCGCATATTCAAGCTTTGCACCACATGCTGTACAGGAATATTCCTGTTTTTGGGACTGTTCCATAAGCGTTATTCCTTTTTCAGTTCAACAACAAGCCGGGACACAGCCCGGCATTGTTGTCAGAATTTTGAACGTGCAATCTGTAGTTTCTGGTTCCTGATCAGCAGCAGTTCCTCAAGTTTGCCGACCAGGGAATCAGCCAGTGATGTTCCTACAGGCTTGCCAATCTCATCCGGCAAGGTACTGTAGATGATGGTTTCAATCTCACTTTCTTCCGCCTTGGCGACATTATCAATACTGGATGCACTGAACCGGATCTTTTCAGACAATTGTTTCAAGTTTGATTTGAGCACATCATCAGTAGAACGCTGTAACAAGAGACTGCACATACTGGCCCACTCAATCCGGCTGTCAGGGTTCTGTCTTGCATCCCTGTTGGCACGGGAAACAGCTGCATTGATAGCCAGCAGTCCCCAGACACCAATGGCAACCGTCAGTACATTACCTGCCCAGACCCATTGTTCCGGCAGCACTGTGACCGATGCAATCAAGATACCAAGCGACCAGACACTCATCACCACAATCAACATGAATGATGGACCGATAGCGGCGAGACCGCCCGCATTGCCCCTGCCGCCAAACAAGATCGGGGTTATGAAAATCAAAGAAGTCGATATCGCCAGCAGCACGACACTGGCATAAACCGCGGTATTCCACGCATCAGCTGGAATCACCAGCCACGGAATCAGGATAGATGCCGCAAAAGCAACTGCTGCGGCAAGCAGAATAGATACTCGGTTAAGCATTTTTTGTTCCCCTCAAAATCAAAAATTGTGTTCTTGACGATTTGAAAAAAAACCTTCGGCATCCGTTTTTTGGCGCACGCCAAAGACCGCAATACAATACTGCTGACAGATTTCCATCAACCTAAAATAAGCTTCTTCTGAGTGGCAAATTCCTCCTCAGTCAAGATACCCTGGGCTTTCAGTTCAGCCAGTTCCTTGAGCATCTGAATCTTGTCCTGATAGCTGGCACCAGCAGGAGCTGCTTGCTGGGGAGCCTGTTGCGGCGGCATTTGCCCCATCTGCTGTCCCATTGGCTGCCCCATCTGTTGCTGGTTGCCCATATTCATCTGACCAGCCATATTGCCCATCATATTGCCCATCATATTGCCCATCATGTTGCCCATCGGTATGCCCATACCCATACCCATGCCCATGCCCATGCCAGCACCCATCATGCCGCCTGCACTGCCTTCATTGCCAGCAGCCGTCTGCATGACATCGAACGAACGTTCTTGCTGGTAATTGAAGCCGATGATTTCCATTTCAGTCTTCTTCGCCAGTGCTTCCTGCAGTTTCTTGTAGCCTGGATTGTCTTCCGGGACATTGATGGAAATGATGTTGAAATTGGACAATTCAACACCGTATTCATCCATATTCGGCAACAGAGAGTTTTTCAGGACGTTGGAAAGGTCATCCAGCCGAGTTG
>CAVERB010000099.1:10188-12548 GCA_963618105.1 Oxalobacter sp.
GAGTTGTGACGGTCAGGATGGATTCCCCCTGCTTGATAATCGCATTGGCGATTTCCGTCTTGATACGGGAAGTAAAGATACCCTTGAAATAATTGGCAATGGTTTCCGTATCAAATGCCGGCAGGGTACCAACCAGTTTCATCAAGAACTTCTTGGCATCAGAAATACGGATACCATACTGACCGAATGCGCGAACAGGCACCACAATCTTGTACTGTGGGTCCTGAAGCTGGATCGGGTCAGGGGTTCCCCAACGGATATCCATGTTGGTCTGTTTGTTGACATACCAGACTTCTGCGGAGAATGGAGACTGCCCACCGAACGGCAACCCAATCAGGGTCGTCAGCAGCGGGATGTTTTGTGTACTCAGCGTATGACGTCCCGCCAGGAAAGGACCTTCATAAACACCGCCTTTGACCAGGTATGCCTCCTGAGTTTCATTGACGATAAGCTGAGTCCAGGTGGACAGTTCTTCGGATGGAAACTTCCATGCCATAAGGTTCGGATTGCCATTCCATTTAACCAGATCGATGATTGCCATTTTTCCTTGTTCCTTTGAGAAAGCATTACACGGATTCCAATTTGATAACTGTACGGAAAAGATTACGTCTTTTCAATAGCTATACCGCATTATTACCGAAGCTGCTGCATGTTGCTCAAGATAGAGTCACCGTTGAGTTGGTGAAATTCGTCAAAGACTTTTCGGCCGGGTTCATCAACGGCTTCGTTGCCGAAGCCAATGACGTGAAAATGCTCCCTGGCTGCAATCATTGAGGTGGAATGTGTCCGGTATAGATCGAATGCCCGGCGTTAAAGTGTTCAAGCAGGACAACCATGACGGGTTTGCCGTTGACTAATCCGATTTCGCTGACGTCCCTGTCTTGCAAGCCGTTCTGGAGGATGAAGCGGCGAATGACATGGTTCAACGGCCGTTTGACATCGTGCTTGTTGGGCGCAATGTCATAGCTGCAGTGCATATAGACATCATGGGCGATGTTGGCAGACAGTCCGTTCAATGTCTGTATTTGTTCCAGATGGTCCGGGAACCACTGGAGGATATGGTTGCGTTTGTTGAAAGCGGCCTCGGTGCCGATGAATCTGGGGGACTGCAATCCAAAGCACAGATAAGTACAAAGCACCGGGTCAATCGACCAAAGCGCATCAAGGTCTGGCGTGATGTTGGATTCCAGCAGACAGAGCAGGCAGAACTTGGCAAAGGCGTTGAGGTTTGAGGGAATAGAGATGGCATCTTCGCCGTTCTTGCCATCGTTATAGGCTCGCAGGATATGGTCGGCGTTGATGTAAGGCGAGCTGGCGAAGATCATATTGATCCACCGCTGCTGGTTCATCAGTCCGACGAAGCCGTCTTGAGGGATTTCGAGTTTGGGGGCGAGGAACAGTTCGGTGATGGCATGCGCCATTCCCGTACAGAAATGGACGATGATTTCCTGCGGCATGTTTTTGAGTTGTTCCGGGAAGGTGCATTCGATACCGTCAATGCCGCCCATGTTGCCGCTGATTTTTTCAAGAATCGCCTGCAGTTCCTTGAGTGCCTTGGTCCGTTTTTTGCCAGAAACCGACTGCTCAAAGGCATTGACGCTGAGTTGCTTTGCCTTGTTTTCTGACATCTGTTATCCCCTTTTCTTTTGGTTCTGTTTTTCTTTTTCAGATGCGCTTATGTCCTTTAGAAGGTCTTAATGAACGTGCCCTTTTCCCCGCTATTGCATTTCCCATATGTCTTTGGCGGTGGCTTTCGCTGCTTTCGTCAGCAATTTCAGTTCACGGGTATCCACGCGCTTGCTGGCGTTATAGAGGTCATAATCTGTCTGGAATTGCAGCCAGTACTTTGCGGTTTGACCAACGGTTGCCGATAGTCTGATGGCCATCTCGGGGGAGATTGCGGATTTTTCTGTGACAACGCGGTGAATGGTCGCCGGAGAGATATCCAGCTTTCTGGCAAACACGTTGTAGCTCAGCCCGAAATCTTCCATGATGCGCCTGACATGGCATCCCGGGTGCAACGGTTTGACGGTTCTTTTTTTGAACGCTCTGTATTTGAAAGTGTTTTCAACATCGTGGCTCCTGATGGGTTGCTTGTTATGGCAGGGAGCGGGAAATGCTCCCTGCCGATGGTTCAGGGTTTAAGGGTGTGATCAGAAGCTGTACCGGACACCGCCAGAGACCTGGTAGGTCGTTCGGGTTGGATTACCGCTGGTGGTTTTCTGAAGCACTGTCCATCGGTATTGCCTGACACTGGCTTTTTCCAACGGAAAGCCTGTCAATCTTTCTTATCCCCCCACTTATGTCCATTAATGATTGTTAATGGACATTAGCTTTCATCATGTCTCACGTATTTGGTA
>CAVERB010000100.1:0-21363 GCA_963618105.1 Oxalobacter sp.
CTCCAATACGTCCCCGTAGTTGGTGCAGTTGTGCCAATCCGAATTTGTCGGCTCTGTGCATGATCATGGTGTTGGCATTTGGGACATCAATGCCGGTTTCAATGATGGTGGTGCAGAGCAGGATGTTGTACCGATGGGAAACAAAGTCTTTCATCACTCGTTCCAGATCGCGTTCGTGCATCTGTCCATGGGCAACTCCGATCTTGGCTTCAGGAATCAGGGTTTCCAGCATGACCTTGCGGTTTTCAATGGTTTCGACTTCGTTGTGCAGGAAATAGACCTGACCGCCGCGTTTGAGTTCACGCAGGCAAGCCTCGCGGATGACGGAATCCTGTTCTGATCGGACAAAGGTTTTGATGGCAAGGCGTTTCTGGGGAGCAGTGGCAATGATGGAAAAGTTCCGGAGGCCTTCCAGTGCCATGCCCAATGTTCGGGGAATTGGCGTGGCGGTCAATGTCAGGACATCGACTTCGGCACGGATGGTTTTCAAGGCTTCTTTCTGGCGGACACCGAAACGGTGTTCTTCGTCAATGATGATGAGTCCCAGCCGTTTGAAGGACACTTCTTTGGATAGCAGTTTATGGGTACCGATGACAATATCCACAGAGCCGTCAGCAATTCCCTGGATGGCGGTATGGACTTGTTTGGGAGTTCGGAATCGGGAAAGTTCAGTGATTCTGACTGGCCAATCAGCAAAACGGTTCCGGAATGTTTGGGCATGTTGTTCTGCCAACAGGGTGGTTGGTGCCAGCAATGCCACCTGTTTGCCGCCCATGACGGCGATGAAGGCAGCGCGGAGGGCCACTTCGGTCTTTCCAAAGCCGACATCCCCGCAGATGAGCCTGTCCATCGGTTGGTCTGATGCCATGTCTTCCAGTACAGCGGCAATGGCGGCTTCCTGATCAGGCGTTTCTTCAAATCCAAATCCTTCGGAAAAAGCGTCGTAATCTTTCTGAGAGAATGGGAACGGAAAGCCTTTTCGCATGGAGCGCCGTGCATAAAGATCCAATAGTTCTGCGGCTGTGTCATGGACTTTTTGAGCAGCTTTCTGCTTCGCTTTTTCCCATTGGCCGGAACCGAGCGAGTGCAAAGGCGCGTCTTCTGGAGAGGTGCCTGCATACCGCGAGATAACGTGCAGCTGTGCGACAGGGACATAGAGTTTGGCATCATGGGCATATTGCAGGTGCAGCAGTTCTGTTTCGCCTTCGCCCAGGTCCATCGTTACCAGGCCGCGGTATCGTCCAATGCCGTGGTTGGCATGGACAACCGGATCACCGATTTTCAGTTCTGACAGATCCCGAACGATAGATTCAATATGGAAATCGGCACGGGTCGGTTTACTGCTTTTCCGCCGTCCTGAATAGGCATAGAGTTCGGTTTCGGTAATGATTGACAGGTCACCGAGAATATAGCCCAAGGCAAAGCCGTTCTGTATCGGGGAGACACAGAACATGGCGGGATCTTTGCCTTGAATGAAATCACAGAATCCGGTGCAGCTGGTGGTTTCAAGGTGGTATTCATTGAAAAGCTGCTGTATGGTTTCCCGTCTGCCGGGGGATTCTGCGCAGATCAGGATGCGTTTCCCAGATTTGTCGATATAGCGCTTGATATTGGCAAGCGGGTCATCTGCGCGGCGGTTGACGGCGACATCCGGTAAAGGAGCCGACAGTTCGGAAGGTTCTTCGCCTTTCTGGAACACCCATCTGCCGAAAGGTTTTGCCAGTGTGAAAAAGTCTTCTTCTGTCAGGAACAAGTTTTCTGGCGGCAGGAGTGGACGTTCCCGGTCAGCTTTAAGGAAGGCATAACGGGATTGGGTATCTGTCCAGAAGCGGTGGAATGATTCCGGGATGTTGCCGAGCATCGCAAAGAGGGCATTGTCCGGGATGTAGTCAAACAGGGTGGCGGTTTCTTCAAAGAAAAGCGGCAGGTAATATTCAATGCCCGCAGAAGCAATACCGTTTGCAATATCCCGGTAAATCACGGAAACAGTCGGGTCGCCCTCAATTTTTTCACGCCAGCGGCTTCGGAAGTATGCACGGGATTGCTCGTCCATCGGAAATTCGTGGCCAGGGAGCATCCGGATTTCCTTGACAGGAAAAATGGAACGCTGGGTATCCACATCAAATGTCTTGATGGATTCGATATTGTCATCAAACAGGTCAAGACGGTAGGGGAGTTTTGCTCCCATCGGAAAGAGGTCAATCAAGCCTCCCCGTATCGCATATTCCCCAGGGGACATGACCTGGGAGACATGGTTGTAGCCGGCAACTGTCAGCTGTTGCCGCAGACGCTTTTCATCCAAAGGGTCGCCTTGCCGGAAGAAGAACGTATGAGCTGCCAGGAATGATGGCGGTGCAATGCGGAGCAGGGCCGTTGCCGTGGGAACCAGCAGGATATCGCAATGTCTATTGATGACTTCATATAGGGTTGCTAGGCGTTGGGAAACCAGGTCTTGATGTGGTGAGAAGGAATCATAGGGCAAGGTTTCCCAGTCAGGCAGCAGGTGGCAGCGCAGCGGGTTTTCTTGGTTGCTGTCAAACCAGGGAATTTCTTCCAGCAGCCGACGAGCATCTGATGCCGAAGCTGTAAAGATAACCAACATTTGCTGGCTGTCTTTCAGGGTACGGGCGGCTTTTGCCAGCATCAATGCATCTGATGAGCCATGAAGCTGTGGCAAGGCATAGCGTTGTCCGGGACGTGGCAGGAATTTCCTGAGATTGAATGACATACCGAAAAGAATGATTCTGTTGAATCCAGACCTGTCTTGACGCAAGACGTTAAACTATCCATTATAACCGATGGTATCAGTTGCAGACGATAGATAAAGAACAGTTCCGTTTCCCTTTTATCGCAGAGATAATTTGTTTTTTGGAGGCAATGATGGCTATCAGACAGTACCCTTTCAGGATTGGTCAAGGTTATGACTGCCATGCACTGGTGGCAGGGCGTGACCTGATACTGGGAGGCGTGAAAATTGCCCATGACAAGGGGTTGATGGGACATTCTGATGCTGATGCCTTGCTGCATGCGGTGATTGATGCTTTGTTAGGCGCAGCAGGACTGGGTGATATCGGCAGCCATTTTCCGGATACGGATGACCGGTATCGGGGGATTGATTCCCGGGAATTGTTGAGAAAGACTGTTCTTCTGGTTTCTGATGCAGGGTACGCTATCGGCAATGTTGATGCGACAGTCATTGCCCAGCGTCCCAGGATGGCACCATATATCGACCAGATGAAACGCCATATCGCTGAAGATTTGGGAATTGATGTCAGTCAGGTTGGCATCAAGGCGAAAACGAATGAGAAACTGGGGTTTGTTGGAAGGGAGGAAGGCATTGCTGTGCAGGCGGTTGCCCTCCTGTTCAAGGTTTAAGTTCAGTTGTTCAAAAGGATCAGTGTCGGAAGACATCCGCTCCCTTGGGGATGCTGAACTGGAAAGAACCGGCATTGATAGGCGGGTTCTTTTTGAAGCTGTGAAAATCCACAACGGTTTTGTTACCCAGGGAATCATAGAGTTCCATCGCGCGCGGCATGTTGTTCTGCATTCCGATATTGATTCGGTTGAATGGTGTATCCTTTGAACGGGGAACGACTTCAACCCATTCACAGCCATCATTGGCACCTAAATCACGCAGCCTGAAATTCTTTTCAAGGTTGTTGCTGCCGAACAGGATAGCCGCAGGACTGGAACCCAACGCAGAACCCAATCGCTTGATGGTGACTTGGTTCAGGTCTTTGTCGTAGATGTAAAGACTGGTGCCATCAGACTGCAAGGTTTGGCTGTAAGGGGTTTTGTATTTCCAGATGAATTTCCCTGGACGGGAAAAGACAAAACTGCCGGAGGAACTTTTTGCTGCACGTCCTGATCGCACCTGAGTTTGCGTGAAAGTCCCGCTAGCAGAATGAGCTGTTGCAGAAAAACTTTTCAGCTGGCCAATGGAAGAGGCATTGGCAAACAGGGGAACCATCAACAGCAGACAGATGCCAATCAGTTTTGAAAACAAGGATTTCATGCTTCATTCCTCACTTACAGGCAAAGGTTTTTCAATAGGAGAAAGGGTTAAGGGGTTTCTGATGGAGTTGGGACAATGACATCCCGGGTACCGTTACTTTTCATCGGGGACACCAATCCGCTGCGTTCCATCTGTTCCAAGAGCCGTGCAGCCCGGTTGTAACCAATTCGCAGATGGCGTTGAACCAGGGAGATGGAGGCTTTCTTGTTCTTCAGAACAACCGCAACGGCTTCATCGTATTTTTCATCGGATTCACCGTCATCAGAAGCATAACCGTCACCCTCCGCTTCTTCTTCATCAGAGCCGCCTTCCAGAATACCGTCAATGTAATCCGGTTCTCCCTGCTGTTTCAGGAATGAGACAACCTTAGTGACCTCTTCATCGGAAACGAAAGCGCCATGGACACGTTTTGGCAGGCCGGTGCCCGGCGGCAGATAGAGCATGTCACCCAAACCCAGCAATGTTTCTGCACCGGTCTGGTCCAGGATGGTTCTGGAATCCACCTTGCTGCTGACTTGGAAAGCGATACGGGTCGGGACATTGGCTTTGATCAGCCCTGTGATGACATCAACCGAAGGACGCTGTGTCGCCAGGATCAAGTGGATGCCGGCAGCACGAGCTTTCTGGGCAATGCGGGCAATGGACTGCTCGACTTTTTTCCCGACAGTCATCATCAGGTCAGAGAACTCATCGACAATAATAACGATCTGGGGCAGTTTTTCCAAAGGTTCCGGCGATTCCGGTGTGAGCGAGAACGGATTGGGGATTTTCTGTTCTTTGGCTTCAGCTTCTTCAATTTGTTTGTTATAGCCGGCCAGGTTGCGGACACCCATCTTGGACATCAGCAGATACCGTTTTTCCATTTCAGAAACCGCCCAGTTCAATGCATGGTCGGCTTTCTTCATGTCAATGACAACCGGTGCCAGCAGATGGGGAATATCCTGATAGATGGAAAGCTCCAGCATTTTGGGATCAATCAGGATAAGCCGTACTTGTTCAGGCGTTGCCTTGTACAGAAGCGAGAGGATAGTTGCATTGATACCAACCGATTTGCCGGAACCAGTTGTCCCAGCGATCAGCAGGTGCGGCATTCTGGCAAGGTCAGCGACTACAGGCTTGCCTGTGATGTCTTTGCCCAGTGCGACAGTCAGGTTGGAAGCGGAATTGTTGTATTCGTCAGAGTCCAGGATTTCTGAGAGCCGGACAATCTGCCGTCGCGTATTGGGCAGTTCCAGCGCCATATAGGTCTTGCCAGGGACGTTTTCGACAACCCTGATGGAGACCAGCGACAGGGAGCGTGCAAGGTCTCTGGAGAGGTTGACGATTGAGCTGCCCTTGACCCCGACAGCAGGTTCAATCTCATACCGGGTGACAACAGGACCGGGAAATGCGGAGACAACCCGGACCTTGATCCCAAAGTCTGCCAGTTTCCGTTCAATCAGCCTGCTGGTGTAATCCAATGCTTCAGGGCTGGCAGATTCTTGTTGCGCTTCAGGCGGATCCAGTAAGGTTAGGGGAGGCAAAGTTGGAACCATAGGTCCAAAGTCCGGCACAATCGTTTCGGGAGCATCAATGGATTCCTGGGCAAGCGTTGAAGCAGGTTCCAGAACGGGAAATCTTGGTCCGGTTCCGGATTGAGGCATGGTTGTTTCAAATCGAGATTGTATTTCAGGATCTTCAGCCTCTTTTTCCAAGGTTGGTTCCTGGAATTTTTCCAAAACCGGTTCATGGTGGTCGGTGAAACTGTCGTTGTATCCTGTATTTTTTGTCAGATCTTCGGTGGCAGCCGTTGTTGTATCAGCCATTGCGTCCATTGCTGATGCTTGGATAGGTTCAACCGGAAGCGGGTTATCGGTTTCAGGGACTGCTGTCGAAGTGAGGGGTGTTCCAGTATCTGTTCCTGCCGTGTTCTCAGCAGGGGTTTCTGGATTTAGATTATCCTGTTCAGGAAAAGGAGCAGGCTGAGGTTGATTGCGATGGAAGAGCATGAACGGCCATTCCGCGATGGCACCGATGCATTCAACAATGGTAATCCAAGATTTCTGGAGACAGAGGCTGAAGCCGATAAAGGCAATCAGCCCAAGCAATGCCGTACCACAGGTAAAGCCGAGATATTGTTGGGAGAGCTGACCGACAATATCACCGATAATGCCGCCTGGGATGTTGGGCAGCTGCGCTGATGTCCGGTACATGCGCAGGTATTCAATGCCGGAGCTGGAAGCAATCAACAAGACAAAACCTATTATGCTGGCAATCTGCCTGAACAGACTGAGTTCCGGGAATGCCTGGTTGCGCAGCATAGCGACAATCCGCTTGCATCTTGTCCAGATGCCTTTGAGCAAGGGAAGGACAATCCACCAGGCAGACAGGCCAAATATGAATAACAGGGTATCCGCAATCCATGCTCCGGTTCTACCGCCAAGGTTCGCGATAGAATCCACCTGGTTGGCATGCGACCAGCCGGGGTCGTTTCTGTTGAAAGTGATGAAAATCAGGAAGAAATAGAGGGTAACAGCAACCAGTACCAACCAGATGAGTTCATTTTTCAACAGGGCGAAAGAAAACCCTGGGGCAACGTCTTTGGAATCAGTTTCTTCGGTTTGGTTTGCCATAGTTAAAAATGGTTTGGATACCCAGTCAGTAGAGAAAAATCCAATCTTCTTATAATAACAGCAAATGAGAATTCCAACCATGAATAATGTCCATGGTTGGAATTACAGTCTATTATTTATCAGTCGTCTTTTTCGACTTTGTCCTTCCAGGTCCGTTCTTCCATTGGGACAGCCGTGACGGCTTCTTCCATCATGGTACCAACTGCCTCGTAGTTGGCTTTGACACCTTTACTCGTGTTCTTGTATTTCACGGCGTTGTTGCGGTTGATGCCTAGGTTACCTGCTTCAGCGGCGGCATCAATGTTAGCACCCAGGAAAATGAATTCCCAGTCTTGTTTTTCTTGTAAGTCAGAAATGATCTTTTTCACGTCTGCCCGTTTGTATTCCTTGCTGGCGTTTTCCATACCATCAGTAATCAAGACGACAATGACCTTGTTTCCTTTGTCATTGATGCCTTTCATTTTCTGCATCCGGGTCAGAGTATTGCCGGTGGCATCCAACAGTGCCGTCATTTTTTGTGGAGAATATTCTTTTTCCGTCAGTTCAGGGACATCAGCAATAGGTTTTCGGTCATACAGGGTGGTTTCCTTGTCATTGAATAATACTGTGGTTACAGAGACATCGGTACCCGATTTCCGTTGTTTGTTAACCATTGCATTGAAACCGCCAATCGTATCAGATGTCAGGCTATGCATACTGCCAGACTGGTCCAGGATCATGACAAGGTCAATATGTTTAGGTTTTTCCACTTTCTTGACCACTTTAGGGGGCTCTGGTTCTGCAGCAGTTTTGCTATTTTCTGAAAAACAGACATTACCTAGGACAAACAGACCAATTGCTGTCATCAAAAAAGCCAAGGTTCTTTTCATCATGTTGATAATCCCCTTTCCCTTTCTATTGTCTGCTTATGATTCATCAATGCAGTTAACTGCTTGAAGTCATCAGCGGTATCCATAATAATAATCTTCCGATGGGAGGAATAGTGATTTTTCAGATGGTTACATCTTTAAAGATAACCTGTCGTAAAAGGGCCGGATGATGGAATCAGCGACGAAAAAAGTACCAGACTTCAAAAGTCTGAAAAAAGTGATCAAACAGGTCAATGCGCAACGGGAGCGGGAAGCGCAGGAACGGCGTGCAGCTGTAAAACAGGCGATGTCTGATTGGGAACTGTTTTTGCAGAGTATCGGTGATGTTGTGCCATTGGACTCTTCTGACAGGGTATCAACGGTTAAGGAACGTCCCAAACCCATCCCTGCGCAGCGGATTGCTGATGAGAAAAAGGTGCTAAAAGAATCATTATCTGATGAATTTAGTGTCGAGAACTTGTTGGATACCGATGACCAGCTGAGTTTCCGGCGGGATGGTATTGGTCCGGATATCGTCAAGAAACTGCGCCGTGGGCATTGGGTTATTCAGGATGAATTGGATCTTCATGGGATGCGCCGTGATGAGGCAAGAGAGATGGTGGTGGAATTTCTCAAGATGGCCTCCTTACGAGGTATTCGCTGCATTCGCATTGTTCATGGTAAAGGGCATGGATCAGTGAACAATGAGCCAGTATTGAAGAAACTGGTTTTTAAATGGCTGGTCCAACGGGCAGATGTCATGGCTTTCTGCCAGGCAAAACCGGTAGATGGTGGAGGAGGGGCGGTTGTCGTCCTGTTGAAAGGACGGCGGTAGTTAAAAAGTCATCAGGTTCCTTAATGCTTTTGGTAAACTTTAGGCAATTGGTAATTTTCCGTTTTTAAGGGGTTTTCATGGCAGTTTCGATTTACAGACGCGGTTTGGCGGCGGCTTTACTGGCATTGTCAGCGGCTTTTGTCCTTTCAGGATGCACTTCCAGTAAAGAAGCGGTTGCTGAACTCACCAGAAAGGCAGAAAAGGGTGATACCGAGTCCATGGTGAAGCTGGCAGACTTTTATTGCCGGGGAGCTTTCGGTTTGAATGCTGATGACCAGATCTGTGGTATATGGATGAAACGGGCTGCCCAATTAGGTCACAAGGATGCCCAGTACCACCTTGGCAGGATGTTTGAAGAAGGTATTGGGATGAGGCGTGATGACACCCAAGCATACGCTTGGTACAGCATCGCTTATGACAACGGGTATATGATGGCGGGCGACAAGGCGAAGAATATTGTCGGGAAACTTTCACCCAAGCAGCGTGAGGATGCGCAGCGTATTATTGAAAGCAACAAGGCACTGTCTACCAGTCGTTAGTCTTTTGACTATACGGGGTTATCCTGAAAGAAAAAGTTCTTGATAGGAAAAAAGACTGGATTTAAATGGCATTGACACCGGTTTCACCAGTGCGGATCCGGATGACCTGTTCAACTTCTTGGACGAAGATTTTCCCATCTCCGATTTTTCCGGTACGGGCGGCTTTGATGATGGCTTCAACAGCCAGGTCAAGGATATTGTCGTCAACAACAACCTCGATTTTCACTTTTGGCAGGAAATCAACAACGTATTCTGCGCCACGATACAGTTCAGTATGACCTTTCTGTCTGCCAAATCCTTTGACATCGGTGACTGTCAAGCCATTGACACCTGCGTCTGACAGGCTTTCGCGGACTTCATCCAGTTTAAAGGGTTTGATGATGGCGGTGATTTTTTTCATACAGGCTCCAGTCGCAAGGCTTTTTTCTATCAGTCATTGTAAAACAAATCCGGGTCAGCTGTGGAATTTTGAGGTGATAGGATAACGCCAGTCACGTCCAAATCCCCGGGAAGTCAGCCGGATGCCGACAGGTGCCTGTCGGCGTTTATATTCACTTCTCCTTAACAGACTGAGGATCCGGTTGACAGTTGTTTCAGGGTAGCCAAGAGCAATAATCGCTTCGGGGCTTTGATGTTCTTCCATGAACAGCCTGACGATAGCATCCAGGATTTCATAAGGAGGCAGGGAATCCTGATCACATTGCCCCGGTTTCAGTTCAGCAGAAGGCGAGCGAGTCAAGATGCGTTCTGGAATGATATCCGATAGGGTATTCCGATAATGGCAGAGTTTGTAAACCAGCGTTTTATACACGTCTTTGATAACGGCGAAACCACCCGCCATATCGCCATATAGCGTACAGTACCCAACAGCTGTTTCGCTTTTGTTGCCAGTCGTCAGGACAAGGGAACCGGTTTTGTTGGAGAGCGCCATTAACAGAGTTCCCCGGATTCTGGCTTGCAGGTTTTCTTCGGTGACATCTTCAGGAAGTCCTGAAAATTGTTCTGCAAGTGTTTGATTGAAAGCAGAAAAACAGGTTTCAATTGGAAGTGTGTCACATCGGACATTCAATCGTTTCGCCATATCTGCTGCATCAGTGTTGGAAATGTCGCTGGTGTATTGCGAAGGCATCATCACTGCCTGGACATTTTCCTTGCCGAGAGCATCGTGAGCGATTGCAAGGACCAAGGCAGAGTCCACGCCACCAGAAAGGCCAATAATGGCACCTGGAAAGCTATTTTTTCCGATGTAATCTTTCACGCCCAGGACAAGTGCTTGATAGACTTCTGCTTCCAAAGCTGGTCTTTCTTCAATGCGCCCTTTGAGGATATTCCCCCGTTCGCAGGAAACGATCTCAAAATCTTCTTGGCAGTGTTTCAATTGGGTGCAGAGGTTCCCGTTTTTATCCATCGTAAAGGAATTGCCATCAAAGACCAGTTCATCCTGACCGCCAACCATATTGGTATAAATGGTTGCCAATCCAAGGGAAGCGGCATGGTGTCTGACAGTCTCATAGCGTTGCAGCATCTTCCCGATTTGGAAAGGGGAACTGTTGAGGTTCAGGAGAATATCAACACCAGCTGCTTTTGCCTGTCTTGCTGGTTCTGGAAACCAGATGTCTTCACAGATGAGAATTCCGAAACAGGTTCCTTTGACAGAAAACGCCAAGGGTTTGTCGCCACAGGCGAAATAGCGGCGTTCATCAAAAACAGAATAGTTTGGCAATTTTTGTTTGTAGTAAGTACCGATGATTTCACCGTTTACCAGGACAGAGCAAGCGTTGTAGCAGATACCGTCCTCAATCTGATGATGTCCGACAATGACATGCAATCCCTTGAGATCACGCAGTTCTTCTTTCAGTTGAGACAAAGCCTGTTGCGTGGCATCGTAGAAGTTTTGCTGCAAAAGCAGGTCTTCTGGCGGGTAGCCAGTCAAGGAGAGTTCAGGTGTCAGGACAATATCGGCACCTGTATTAGCGGCTTCTCTGGCGATTCTGGCGATAGTCTGACTGTTCTGAAGGAGAGCACCGACGGTACTGTTGATCTGGGCAATGGCAACCTTTGCTGGCATGATGGAATTTTCCCGGGAGTTGTTTGTGTTTGAATACTGTCAATTCTACCCGATATGGGAAGAATGGAACTTGATTAAAATGATAGAATTCATCATTTGACAGAAAGTTTGACAGCAGCCTTTTCTGTTAAGGATTCATGTCTACCTACTTAGACTTAAACAATTTTATCGATCGGTTTTCCCTATGTTGTATATCTCTACCCGTGCTACCAGAGATGGTGGTGAAAAGCGTACGTTCTCCCAAATCCTGCTTGAAGGGTTGGCACCGGATGGCGGTCTGTATATGCCAGCCAGCTATCCTGCTGTTTCTGAAAAGGAGTTGGATTCGTGGCGTTCACTTTCTTATGCAGGACTTGCCTTTGAAATTCTGAAGAAGTTTGCAGATGATATGCCTGAAGCTGACCTGAAAGCGTTGACGGAAAAAACTTATACTGCTGAAGTGTATCGAAATGTCCGCAAGGGTGATGATCCCGAAGTCATTACGCCTCTCCGAGTTTTGGAAGACAAGGATGGGAAGAAACTGATGCTGATGGGGCTTTCAAACGGTCCGACCTTGGCATTCAAGGATATGGCGATGCAGATGTTGGGCAGTCTGTTCGAGTATGAACTCAAGCGTCAGAACACCGAATTGAATATTTTGGGAGCGACTTCAGGGGATACCGGTAGTGCTGCGGAGTATGCGATGCGGGGGCGGAAGGGCATCCATGTTTTTATGCTGTCGCCTTACCAGAAGATGAGTGCGTTTCAGACGGCACAGATGTTCAGTCTTCAGGATCCCAATATTTTCAATATCGCAATCAAAGGGGTGTTTGATGACTGTCAGGATATCGTCAAGGCAGTTTCCAATGACTTGACCTTTAAATCTCGCCAGAAGATCGGTACGGTTAATTCCATCAACTGGGCACGGGTTGTTGCACAGGTGGTCTATTATTTTCGGGCCTATCTGATGGCAACACAGGACAGCCATCAAAAAGTGTCTTTCACTGTGCCATCGGGCAATTTCGGCAATATCTGTGCCGGACATATCGCCCGTATGATGGGATTGCCGATTGACCGATTGGTTGTCGCAACCAATGAAAATGATGTACTGGATGAGTTTTTCAGGACAGGCGTTTATCGGGTACGTGGATCAGCAGAAACACTGCATACCAGCAGCCCTTCAATGGATATTTCCAAGGCTTCCAATTTTGAACGTTTCATCTATGACCTGCTGGGAAGGGACAGTCAGCGGGTGGCACAGCTTTTCCGTCAAATTGAGACGAAAGGCAGCTTTGACCTGTCTGGACGACCTGGCAGTGATGGGGATGAATTTGCCAAAGTCGGGCAGTTCGGTTTTGAATCAGGCAAATCCACCCATGCAGACCGCATTCAGACCATCCGTTTTGTGGAGAAAGCGTTTGGTATTACGATTGATACTCATACTGCTGATGGGGTCAAGGTTGCTAGGGAGCACCAGCAGCCGGATGTACCAATGATAGTCCTGGAAACTGCCCAGGCAGCGAAATTCAATGAAACCATCAATGAGGCTTTGGGCAGGGATGCTGATCGTCCAGCAGGATTCGAGCATCTGGAAGAGCTGCCTCAACGTTTCGTCGTCATGCCTGTTGATGCGGCAGAGGTCAAGCAGTACATTGCGGAAAAAACAGGGCTTTGACGGGAGGACTCCCCTATGCTGACGGTGGAAGAAGCTTATGACATCTTGTTGAAGGATGCCCGACGGATTACAGAAACAGAAGCGGTTGCGTTGGATGATGCGTCAGGGCGTGTACTCGCCGAAGATGTCTATTCGGATATCATGGTGCCTTCCGCAGATAATTCTGCGATGGATGGCTATGCGTTCCGGTATGCTGATGCTGTAGCGGGCAATCCAGTCCTGAAAGTTTCCCAGCGGATTCCGGCAGGCAGTTTTGGACAGATCTTGCATAAGGGGGAAGCCGCCAGGATATTCACGGGTGCTCCTATTCCAGAGGGGGCTGATACGGTTGTCCGTCAGGAATGGTGTACAGTCCAAGATGGCCAGCTGATATTTTCCCAGATTCCTAAACCAGGGGATTCCATCCGACGGGCAGGAGATGATATCCAGAAAGGGGCATTGATCCTGAAAGCAGGGACACGTCTCCATGCCCAGCAACTTGGACTTGCGGCATCCATCGGCCGAACAACAGTGACCGTACTGCGCCGATTGAAGGTTGCATTGCTGGTGACGGGCAGTGAGCTGGCCGAGCCAGGTGAGAAACTGTTACCAGGAAAAATCTATAATTCGAACCAAACAATGCTGAAAGCTTTGCTGACGGGGTTGGGATGTGATGTTTCAACTTTCGGGGTTGTTCCTGATGGCCTTGGGATGACTCGGGCAAAGCTCGTTGAAGCAGCAACAGATCATGATTTTGTCCTGACATCAGGAGGAGTATCGGTCGGAGAGGAAGACCATATCCGGCCGGTTATCCAGCAGGCGGGGAAAATCCATTTTTGGCGTATTGCTGTGAAGCCCGGAAAACCAGTGGTTTATGGCGAACTACATTCTTCAGGAAGTAAGGCAGGTATTCCTGTCATTGGTTTGCCTGGCAATCCTGTTTCCGTTTTTGTCACTTTCCTGTTATTTGTCCGTCCTTACCTGTTGAAAATGCAGGGAGTGGATGCGGGATTGCCTTCTGGTTTCTGGTTGAAAAGCGCGGATGCCTATACCAGTTCGGATGAGCGACGGGAATTTCTGCGGGCAAGGCTGAATGCTGACAATGCAGTCGAACTTTACTCAAACCAAAGTTCAGGTGTGCTGTCTTCAATGGTTTGGGGGGATGGTCTGGTTGACAATCCTGCCGGCAATTCGATTCAGAAAGGAGATCTTGTCAGGTTTATTCCTTTCAGCGCATTTTTCCATCCATGAACGTCCATCTCCATTTTTTTGCCAGTGTCCGTGAACAGCTGGGTGTTGCTGAAGAAACTGTGATATTGCCGGATACTATCAAAACGGTCGGTCAGTTACGGCGTTTTCTGATGGAACAGGGTACAGATTGGCAGATGGCTCTGTCATATGACTTTCCTATCCGAATGGCATGTTGTTTCGAGATGGCATCTGAAGGAACAGAACTGACGGAAGGTTGTGAAGTGGCATTCTTTCCACCGGTGACAGGGGGATAAACCTCATGGAAACCAGCCAGCAGACAGGAAGGCGGATGAAAGCGATTGTTATTGGTGCAACAGGTGCAACGGGGCAGGATCTTGTCAGGCAGCTATTGGCAGACAATGCTTTCTGTACTGTTGAAATCTTTGTCCGGCGAGCGGTCGCATGGATGCATCCAAAATTGACTGTGCATATCATTGATTTCGACAACCCGGAAACATGGGAACCGCTTGTCACAGGGGATGTTCTGTTTTCCTGTCTGAGGACAACGTTGAAAACGGCTGGCAGTAAGAGGCTCAATGGAAAATTGATTATGACTATCAATTGGATTTTGCCGAAGTTGCTTGCAGGAATGCGGTTCCTGATTATGTTCTGGTTTCTTCTATTGGCGCATCAGCTCAGTCGAAAGTGTTCTACAGTCGGATGAAAGGCGCTTTGGATGACAGGATCCAGACATTGCTTTTTAAACGGATATTCATTTTCCGGCCACCTTCCCTGATTCGGAAAGGCTCAACACGGTGGGTTGAGAAGGTCAGTGTGAAACTATTGAAAGTATTGAATGTTCTGGGGCTGATGACAAGTTACCAGCCATTGGAAACGGAAAAGCTGGCGCAGGCAATGATTGATACTGTCAAGTCAGAAAGAATGGGTGTTCATATCGTTCCATCCGATGAGATACTGGCGATAATTGAACACTCTGTAGGGTGAAATGCTGACATCTGAAAACGAAAAAGCCGACCTGAGCAGGCCGGCTTCGCATTCAGAAACAACCAATTATTTAATTTTGGTTTCCTTGTACAGGACATGTTTTCTGGCCTTTGGGTCAAACTTTGTGATTTCCAGTTTGCCCGGTGTGGTGCGCTTGTTTTTGGTGGTCGTATAGAAATGACCAGTACCTGCTGTGGATTCCAGCTTGATTTTTTCCCTACCTGCTTTAGCCATGTCAGAAACTCCTTAAAAAGTCGGATGTTGTTCAGATTTTTTCGCCACGGGCGCGCATGTCGGCAAGGACAGCTTCGATGCCGAGCTTGTCGATGATGCGTAATCCGGCGTTGGAAATGCGCAGGGAGACCCAGCGGTTTTCAGATTCGACGAAGAAACGCCTGCGATGCAGGTTAGGCATGAAGCGGCGTTTGCTGACATTGTGTGCATGAGAGATTTTGTGACCGGAGACAGGTTTTTTTCCGGTGACCTGGCAGACACGAGCCATTGTAAATACCTCCTGAAATATTGAAGAAGCCGTGATTCTAACGGTGAAGGAACTAAAAAGCAAGAAAAAATGAATAAAAACATTAAATTGTATGAAATAATTGTGTCTAACAATTATTTATATAGATACAATTTAATGGTAATTTGCCTGTTCCCACAGCTTTGCGGAAAAGTTGCTTGTATAGAGAGATGGTTTTATGTTGTTTTTCAAGCACGGAGACTTTAGCCTGTTAAAGGCTTTGCCTGGATAAATATACGGAAACATGAAAAAAAGCTATAATCTCATTTTGGAAACATAGGATTAAAGCCATGCGTTTACTCAAAAAAGCACTCACATTCGATGATGTGTTCCTCGTTCCAGCACATTCCACCATTCTTCCTAAAGACGCTGACCTGCGGACAAAGCTGACCAAGGGGATTTCTCTCAATATCCCTCTGCTTTCTGCTGCAATGGATACTGTTACTGAATCCAACCTGGCGATTGCAATGGCAAGACAGGGGGGTATCGGTATCATCCATAAGAATATGAATGCCGCAGAACAGGCGAAAGAAGTTGATCGCGTCAAACGGTTTGAGGCAGGGGTTGTGACCGATCCGATCACTATCCCGCCAAGCATGAAAATCCGTGAAGTGATTGCCTTGTCACAGCAGTATGGCATCAGTGGTTTTCCGGTTGTTCAGGGACCGAACCGTACCGTGGTCGGCATCATCACCAACCGTGACCTCCGCTTTGAAGAAGAGCTGGATATCGCTGTCCGTGAGCGGATGACTCCTCGTGAAAAACTGGTGTACATCAAGGAAGGACAGTCTTTGCAGGACGCAAAGCGCTTGATGAACCGCAACCGTCTTGAACGGGTATTGGTTGTCAATGACCGTTTTGAACTGCGTGGTCTGATTACTGTCAAGGACATCAAGAACACCAATGACTATCCATTCGCTTCGAAGGATAAATATGGCAAGCTGCTGGTCGGTGCCGCAGTCGGTGTCGGTCCTGACAATGATGAACGGATTGAAATGCTGGTCAATGCCGGCGTTGATGTGTTGGTTGTCGATACCGCACATGGTCATTCTCAGGGTGTCCTTGACCGTGTGAAATGGGTCAAGCTGCATTATCCTGATGTTCAGGTCATTGGTGGCAACATTGCAACCGGTGATGCCGCCCGTGCATTGGTTGACCATGGTGCAGATGCAGTCAAGGTCGGTATTGGTCCTGGTTCCATCTGTACGACCCGTATCGTTGCTGGTGTCGGTGTTCCTCAGATTACCGCAATTTCTGATGTGGCCGATGCGCTGAAAGGTACCGGTGTGCCATGTATTGCAGACGGTGGTATTCGCTTCTCCGGCGATATTTCAAAGGCAATCGCAGCAGGTGCTTCTACCGTCATGATGGGCAGCATGTTTGCCGGCACCGATGAAGCGCCAGGAGAAATCATCCTGTATCAGGGCAGAAGCTACAAGGCTTATCGGGGTATGGGTAGTGTCGGTGCGATGGAACGGGGTTCCGCAGACCGTTACTTCCAGGATGAATCCAAGTCCCAGCCGGACAAACTGGTGCCAGAAGGCATTGAAGCCCGTGTGCCTTACAAGGGCAGCGTCAATGCCATCGTCTTCCAACTGGTCGGCGGTCTCCGCTCTTCAATGGGATACTGTGGTTGCCAGTCTATTGCAGAAATGCAAGAAAAAGCCGCATTTGTGGAAATCAGTGCGGCGGGTATGCGTGAGTCTCATGTACATGACGTGCAGATTACAAAAGAGGCTCCGAACTACCGTCTCGAAAATTAATTGGATGGAAAAAGGCAGGTTTTCCTGCCTTTTTTTATCACGGTTCTCTTTTTTTCATGGGAATTGTCATGCATTCCAAGATACTCATTCTCGATTTTGGTTCTCAGGTCACCCAGTTGATTGCTCGCCGTGTCCGTGAAGCCGGGGTTTTCTCTAAAGTGGTGCCTTACGATGTTGAACCTGGGTTCATCCAAGATTATGCAAAAGATGGCGCATTGAAAGGCATCATCCTGTCAGGTGGACCGAACAGTGTCACTGAGGGAGATACGCCCCGTGTCCAGCAGATTGTCTTTGAACTGGGTGTGCCGGTCTTGGGCATCTGCTATGGGATGCAGGCAATGGCTGCCCAGCTTGGCGGACGTGTTGAGAATGGCAAGGTTCGTGAATTTGGTTATGCCGAAGTCTTTACCCAGACAGGCAGCAGACTGTTTGATGGCATTGCCGATGCCGTCCAACAGGATGGTTCTGCAATGCTGAAAGTCTGGATGAGCCATGGCGACAAGGTGACGGCTTTGCCGGCGGGCTTCAAGGTAGTGCTGTCCAATGAAGCCTGTCCAGTTGCCGGGATGGCAGATGAATACAGAGGTTTCTATGCGGTTCAGTTCCATCCAGAAGTCACGCACACCGTGCAGGGCAAAGCCATCCTGAACCGTTTTGTCCATGACATCTGTGGCTGCCAGTCTGACTGGAACATGCCGGATTATGTCAGCGAAGCGGTCGAAGCCATCCGGCAGAAAGTCGGTAAGGATGATGTCATCCTGGGACTTTCCGGTGGGGTGGATTCCAGTGTTGCGGCAGCATTGATCCATCGGGCAATCGGTGACCAGTTGACCTGTGTGTTTGTCGATCACGGTCTTTTGCGTCTGGATGAAGGCAAGATGGTTATGGACATGTTTGCTCGGAATCTGGGTGTTAAGGTCATCCATGTCGATGCATCCGATCAGTTCATGGGACAATTGGCGGGCGTGACCGACCCTGAAGAAAAACGGAAAATCATTGGTCGGGAATTTGTTGAAGTCTTTCAGCGTGAAGCAGGCAAGCTCAAGAATGCGAAATGGCTGGCTCAGGGCACCATCTATCCGGATGTCATCGAAAGCGCGGGCAAAGGCAAGAAAGGACAGACCATCAAGAGCCATCATAATGTCGGTGGGTTGCCGGATACGCTGAATCTTCAGCTGTTGGAGCCGTTGCGTGAACTCTTCAAGGATGAAGTCCGTGAATTGGGGCTGGCACTGGGGCTGCCGCGTGAGATGGTTTACCGTCATCCTTTCCCAGGACCGGGTTTGGGTGTTCGCATCCTGGGTGAAGTCAAGAAAGAATATGCTGATCTCTTGCGTCTGGCAGATGCGATTTTTATGGAAGAACTGTGGAATACGCCATCTGGACTGGTTTCTGACAAAGGCAAACCGATGAGTTGGTATGATGCGACCAGTCAGGCATTCTCCGTCTTCCTGCCGGTCAAGTCGGTTGGCGTGATGGGTGATGGACGCACCTATGAATATGTTGTCGCACTGCGGGCTGTTCAGACACAGGATTTCATGACCGCACAATGGGCACACTTGCCGCATGAACTGCTGGGCAAGGTTTCCAACCGCATCATCAACGAAGTCCGGGGCATCAACCGAGTTGTCTATGACATCTCTGGCAAGCCGCCAGCCACGATTGAGTGGGAGTGATGCAGGTAACATCTATTACACTTCAGTGAGATAGTAAAAAATGAGACCGTTTCTGAAATGGGCAGGAGGGAAAGGGCAACTCCTTTCCGAAATTGAAAAGTATTATCCATTTAAAAATGGAATAATTACCAAGTATGCTGAACCATTCGTCGGTGGAGGAGCTGTACTTTTCGATATTCTGAGTAAGTACAATTTGGAGAAAGTATATATCAGCGATATTAACGCAGAACTCATCAACACATATCGCATTATCAGAGATGATATTGACGAACTGATTGATATGTTGGTGATTATGCAAGGCGAGTTTGTTCCGATGAGTCAAGACGACCGCAAAGCATACTATCTGGCAAAAAGAAAACGTTTCAACGATTTGAAAGTAAACAGTAACGAAAATATCAATATTGAAAAAGCTGCTCTTATGATTTTCCTTAACAAGACTTGTTTCAACGGGCTATTCCGTGTAAATAAAAAAGGCTTGTTTAATGTTCCTATGGGCTCTTACAAGAAGCCAATGATATGTGATGAGGAAAATCTGCAAGTTGTTTCTGAAAAACTCAAAAATGTAACGATTGTGTGTGGAGACTATAGAGAATCTGTTGATTTCATTGATAATAATACTTTTGTTTACTTCGATCCCCCGTATCGTCCAATTACCAACACCGCGAGTTTTACAGCATACACGGAAAATCTGTTTAATGATGAAGAACAGATTGAACTTGCAAGGTTCGTTGATGATATGCACAGAAAAGGAGCAAAGGTTATCATTAGCAATTCCGACCCAAAAAATTCAAATACAAATGATGATTTCTTTGATAATATTTATTCTTCTCACAAAATCAAGCGCATTGAAGCAACCCGTATGATTAACTGCAATAGCGAAGCAAGAGGCAAAATAAAAGAATTGCTAATTTCAAATTTTTAATAGAAATAAAATGGCAAGAGATTTTAATAATTGGTTAGCCAGTTTTCGCGATAGTATTGCAGACTATGGCTATTACATTAATTTTGAAAAAGTTTATCGTAATGTTGATAGCATTAAAGTTGAACTGAATATTCTAAATTCACTTATTGGTTCGAAAAATATCAAAGAAGATTTTGAAATTTTAATAAAGAAATATCCAGAAGTATTGAAATGTATTCCTTTATTGTTGGCAGTTAGGGCAAATAAGATTTACTGCCAAGATGAGAATGGAGGGTATTTGTATCAGTTTGACTTTTTAAAATGCAATTCTAATACCTACAATCTTCCTAATCTTGAACGTTACTCCTATTTTATGGAACATACTAGATTGTTTGATTTGTTGGAAAATCACATAATCAACAATCTTGTTGATTATGCCACTGGTGTTGAAACTGGCTTGGATTCTAATGGTCGTAAAAATCGAGGTGGGCATTTGATGGAAGATTTGGTGGAAAGTTTTATCAAGAAAGCAGGTTTTATTAAAGGTGAAACCTATTTTGCAGAAATGTACATAAGTCAAATTACTGAAAAGTGGGGAATTGATCTTTCTGCTATTTCTAACCAAGGTAAAATGGAAAAGCGTTTTGATTTTGTTATAAAAACACCCACAATGATTTATGGCATTGAAGCTAATTTCTATGGTAGTGGAGGTAGCAAACTAAACGAGACTGCTCGTAGCTATAAGACAATTGCACTTGAAACTGATACTATTAACAGTTTTACCTTCGTCTGGTTTACAGATGGAAAAGGTTGGACAAAGGCTCGTAACAACCTTGAAGAAACCTTTGATGTAATGGATAATATTTATAACATCAGAGATTTGGAAAACGGTATTATTGCAAAAATTTTTAAATAATGGTAAAGAAAATCAAAAAATGGGAACCTGAAGACTTTGAACTTGAAATGACAACGCATTGGACTTTTCCGAAGCGTGGAGATTGGGCAACTCATGATGCAAAATGGCGTGGTAATTGGTCTCCCTATATCCCTAGAAATATTATTCTTAGATACTCAAAAGAAGGAGATTTGATACTTGACCAGTTTGCCGGTGGAGGTACCACTTTAGTTGAAGCAAAATTGCTCAATAGAAATATTATTGGCGTTGATGTAAACGATATAGCCCTTTCACGTTGTAGGGAAAAAATCAATTTTGAACATAAAGGTGCGGATGGTAAGGTTTATATTCGTAAAGGTGATGCACGTCATTTGGATTTTATTCCGGATAATAGTATCGACCTCATCTGTACTCATCCTCCCTATGCCGATATTATCAAATACAGTGAAGATATTGAAGAAGACTTGTCAAATCTGAAAGTAAAAGATTTTCTTAAAGAAATGAAAACGGTAGCAACAGAAAGCTATCGGGTGCTGAAAAAAGATAAATTTTGTGCAGTTCTGATGGGTGATACTCGACAAAAAGGACATATGATCCCGATGTCTTCCGATGTTATGCATATTTTTGAAGAAGTTGGATTCAAGCTAAAAGAGTTAATAATAAAAGAGCAGCATAACTGTAAAGCAACAGGATATTGGAAGACGAATAGCATAAAATATAATTTCTTATTAATTGCTCATGAGTATTTATTTGTATTTAGAAAATAGAATTCATGGCCTGAAATGCTTTGGATAATAAAATTTTTGTGAATATTTGAATTTTTAGTGTGAGAATTTTTACTATATCGTTATCAAGATTATAA
>CAVERB010000101.1:0-66906 GCA_963618105.1 Oxalobacter sp.
GATAAAACACCCCCTGCCATGAACCCTACTCCAGGTAGCACAAATCAGGAGCCGCCGTGTTGTGACCGGACATGCCGAGTATCCCTGACGGGTTGCCCGCTGGACAGGTTGCCATCGCATTATTTGCCGATACAGAACTGGGAAAAAATCTTGCCCAACAGGTCATCGGAAGTAAATTCTCCGGTGATGCTGTTGAGAGCATTTTGTGCCAGACGCAATTCTTCAGCCAGCAGTTCAAGATTTTCACCGTTTTCCGCATGTTCCGCCGCGGTAGCCAAGTGGTTGCCTGCTTCCTTGATTGCTGTTAGATGGCGTTCACGGGCAAGGCAGGTGGATTCTCCGGTCTTGACCCAGCCTGCCGCTTCAAGAACCGCTTCCCTGAGCAGGTCAAGTCCCTGTCCGGTTATTGTGGAAAGATAGACTTGTGTCGTCCCCATGATATGGTCAAGCGATGGCTTATGCCCTGAAAGGTCGATTTTGTTCCAGACTTGAATGACCGGGATATTTTCGGGGAAAGAAGCGAAGGTTTGTTCATCTTCGCGGGTAGGCCCGATGCTGGCGTCCAGCAGATGCAGGATGATATCCGCCTTGCCGATTTCGTCCCAGGTGCGGCCAATACCGATTTTTTCAACTTCATCCGCTTCGGATTCTTCACGGATACCTGCGGTATCCGTCAAGGTGATTGGTATGCCTTCCAGTTGGAGGGATTCGGAAATCTTGTCTCGGGTGGTGCCTGCAATCGGTGTGACAATGGCAGCGTTTGTGCCGGTCAGGCTGTTGAACAGGGAAGATTTGCCGACATTGGTTTGTCCGGCAAGCACAACATGGATGCCATCTCGCAAGAGAATGCCTTGGGCGGCTTGTCCGAGGATATGGTCAAGGGATGCCAGTGCCTCCTCAATTCTTTCTCCAGGTTTTTCTTTTGCCAGGAAATCGGTCTCTTCTTCAGGGAAGTCCATGGTGGCTTCAATGAGCATCCGCAGGTTGGCGATTTCGGCGGCAACTGACTGGATTTGTTTGGAGAATTCTCCGCTCATGGAGCGGGTTGCTGAACGGACCGCTTCTTCCGTGGTGGCATCAATCAGGTCGGCGATGGCTTCGGCTTGTGTCAGATCAATACGACCATTGAGAAACGCTCGTCGCGTGAATTCGCCTGGTTCTGCAAGCCGCATGCCGATGCTGGCGCCTGCTTCAAGACAGCGTTTAAGCAACATTTGCATGACGATGGTGCCGCCATGCCCCTGCAGTTCCAGGGTGTCTTCGCCGCTGTAGGAATGGGGGGCTTTGAAGAATAGGGCAATGCCTTCATCAATTTTATTGCCATCAGCATCGTTAAAAGGGGCAAAGTAGGCAAACCGGGGTTTCATCGGCAGGGACAAACCGGTGTTTTTGAAGAAAGTCTTGATGAAATCATCCAGGTTCTTGCCTGAGATGCGGACGATGCCGACGCCTCCCCGTCCAGATGCAGTTGCAATGGCGGCAATCGGTGCGGTGTCCAGTTTCATGATGGGAATCCTTCCTTTCTTACAGACAGATGGCTGGTGCAGTGGCACGATGATACTGTCATTATCCACACCCTCAGGAAAAAAGCAAAAAGTTTCATCATGGATAATGGTAAAACAGGTTTTCGATGGCGGTTTGCAACAATGTTTTATTGGAAGTGAAATTTGGGAAAAGGTTGTTCATCAAATGGCGGTTCAGTATAGAATGATTATTTATGGCAGGGAGGGATGATGGCACCGTGTCCCTTGTCCCTGTATGGATTGAACAGACAGATTCCGTTTCTGATTGGAGTGTTGAGATGGCAGCAGTTGAAGGAGGCGTCACCCGCCAGACATTTGATGAGGTCATGGTACCGGTTTTTGCTCCGGCTTCGTTTATTCCTGTCAAAGGGAAAGGACTTGAAGTTTGGGATCAGGCAGGCAAGCGTTACCTGGATCTGAGTGCAGGAATTGCGGTGCTTGCATTGGGACATACGCCTGATGCTGTTGTCGAGGCGTTGACGGAGCAGGCAAAGAAGCTCTGGCATATCAGCAATTATTTCACGAATGAGCCGGTACTGGAACTGGCGCGCAAGCTGGTTAATGCCACATTTGCTGACAAGGTGTTTTTCTGTAATTCCGGCGGGGAGGCCAATGAAGCGGCTTTCAAGCTTGCCCGTAAATGGGCGCAGGACAATTATGGTATCAACAAGAACCGGATTGTCTCTTGCTTCCATGCTTTTCATGGCAGAACATTGTTCACGGTGTCTGTTGGCGGACAGGAAAAATATACAGCGGGCTTTGAGCCTCTGCCGCAGAAAATTGACCATATTGATTTCAATGATATTGAAGCAGCCAAAGCCGCGATCGGTGATGATGTCTGTGCCGTTGTTGTTGAGCCTGTCCAAGGGGAAGGCGGTATTCTGCCGGCGGATCCTGTCTACCTGAAAACGTTGCGCCAGTTGTGTGACAAGCATCATGCGCTGTTGATTTTCGATGAAGTCCAGTGCGGTCTTGGGCGTATCGGGAAGTTGTTTGCTTATATGGAGTATGGGGTTGTTCCCGACATCATGACTTCTGCAAAGGCATTGGGCAATGGTTTCCCGATTGCGGCGATGCTGACGACTGACAAGGTTGCAAAATCTTTCACGCTAGGCTCCCATGGTTCCACTTATGGCGGCAATCCGTTGGGTGCTGCGGTTGCCAACAAGGTCTTTGACATTCTCAGTGAACCGGCTTTCCTAGCCAATGTGGTTGAGCAGGGTAAGAAACTGCGGGCAAGCCTTGAACGTGTCGCTGCTGATTACCCGGATATCTTCAGCGGTGTCCGGGGCAAAGGGCTGATGCTGGGGTTGGTCATGTCTGACAAATATCATGGCAGGGCAGCGGAAATCACGGCTGAAGCCCAGAATCAGGGCTTGCTTATCCTGCTGGCAGGCTATGATGTTATTCGTTACGTTCCTGCATTGGTTATTGAAGACAGCCATATTGAGGAAGGCGAGAAACTGCTTCGGCAGGCGGTTGAAGTTTGGCTGAAGAAATAAGCCTGCTTTCCTTGGATTGCCGTCCCCATAAAACATGGTACGCTATGGGTATATTTCTATGGGATGCCTTAAGTGCATCATATCCATTGTAGAAAGCCGATTATGACGACAGCCGTTTATTTCCATCCTTACAATGAATTGCATGAAATGGGGGAAAGGCATCCTGAAAGCTCTGCCCGTATGCGGACAATGTTCAAGGCTTTCAGGGAGTCAGGGTTGGATGAGGTGCTGCAATATCGTATTTCCCCTGAGGCGACAGAGAAAGACGTCCGTCGGGTTCATATCCAGGACATGATCAATCTGGTGAAGGATGTTCCGGATCCTGGTTTCTACAATTATGTGGATGAGACACCGCTCAATCATTTCAGCTGGAAAGCGGCTTTGCGAACGGTTGGCGCAGCCATTGCAGCGACCGATGCGGTGATTGATGGTGAGTTGGACAATGCTTTCTGTGTAAACCGTCCTATCGGTCATCATTCGATGATGGGAACAGCGATGGGGTTCTGTGTCTTCAACAGTGTGGCGGCGGCGGCGATGTATGCTGTGAAAGAACGGAAGCTGAAAAAAGTCGCGATTGTTGATCTGGATGTGCACCATGGCAATGGCACGGAAGATATTTTCGCCTATGAGCCCAGCGTTGCGATGGCCAGCTATTACCAGGAATATATTTATCCGTTCATGGGGAATGAATATCCACGGAAACATATGCTGAATATTCCAGTGCCTGCCGGTACAGATGGCGCGGCAGTCCGGAAGATTGTGCTGGAACAATGGTTGCCTTTCCTGGAGGAACAGGCACCGGAACTGATTTACATTTCATCAGGATTCGATGCCCACCGTGATGATCCGATTGGCGGGATGGGGCTTGTGGCAGCGGATTATGCCTGGATAACCCGTCAGCTGATGGATTTTGCTGACAAACATTGTCAGGGCAGGGTTGTCAGTATTTCCGAAGGAGGCTATAACCTGGAAGCGCTGTATGACAGTGTGATTGCCCATGTGAAGACGCTTGCAGGGATGGCATAAGGGACGGTCATGGCGACAATACAGTGGTTTCCGGGACATATGAATGCCGCCCGCAAGAAAGCGGCGGAAACAATGGCGGTGACCGATCTGGTTATTGAGGTGCTGGATGCGCGTTTGCCGGCGGCCAGCAGCAATCCGATGGTGTCGGAAATCCGCTTACAACGTCAGCGGCCATGTTTGAAAATTCTCAATAAGAGCGATCTTGCCGATCCGGAAGTTACCCAGTCATGGCTCAGGTATTTCAACAGCCAGCCAGGAGTGACGGCTGTTGCTTTGTCATGCAAGCATCCAGCGGAAGTTGTCCGTATCCCTGCACTTTGCCGTGAGCAGGTGCCTCACCGTGCCGGTCCTGGCAAACCTGTCAGGATATTGTTGATGGGTATTCCAAATGTCGGCAAGTCCACGTTGATGAACGGTCTGCTGAAAAAACGGGTCGCCGCTGTCGGTGATGAACCTGCGGTGACAAAACAGCAGCAGCGTCTGTATCTGGACAAGACGATGATCCTGACGGATATGCCTGGGTTGATGTGGCCGAAAATCGCTTATGACAGCGATGGGTTCATGCTGGCAGCCAGTCATGCCATTGGGGTGAATGCCATCATTGAGGAAGACGTTGCCGCTTTCTTGGGAGATCTGCTGATTCAGCGTTATCCAGAACGTTTGGAAACTCGTTACAAGATTTCTGTGGAAGGGATGGATGGCATCGCCCTGATTGAAGCGATTGCCAAGCGCAGGGGGTTCAAGGTCCGTGGCGGCGAGCCTGATATCGAGAAGGGCGCACATACGTTCATTCAGGATTATCGGAGCGGTGCCTTGGGCAGAATCAGTCTTGAGACCCCTGAAACCCGGAAAGCCATGCTGGAAGCGGTCAAGGCGGAAGCGGAAACGGATACCAAGGCAGGGCAGGGCGTGTCAGGACAGGAAGCAGACGGAGCTGTTTTATCATGTCTGCCATGAAAGTGATTGCCCCAGGAACGGTTGTCTTCCATCGCTATCGAGGATATGGCGTGTTGACGTCTGTCAACTTGCTGACAGGCTGGGTAACGGCCCGTTTCGGGGATGAGAAACAGGGGATTGATCTGAACCTTTCTGCTGATGCCGTGCAGTATGCGGATGGCGAACCCATCCTTTTCCGCAAACAGGCCCCTGACAGGACGCCCCATGCCAGGCTGATGGCAATGATGCTCCAGCTGCATAGTGCCGGTTATCAACGGCTTTACCTGTATTCCTGGCCCCGGGAATCGGGCTTGCATTGGAACTGGCATTTGTTTACCGGCAACCGGACATGGCATCAACGCGGCTGGCGGAAGGGTTGGTATGGTTCTGGCCATGACTACATTTTCAATCCGGTGTTGGGTTGGGGGGATGCGCCAGGCGCAGATACAGAAGCCCTCATCAGGGCATTATCCCGCTTCGATCCAGAAGGGCTTGCTTCGGCATATGGCGAGGATGAGGAACATACGTTATGGTTCAGGCGGATATGCAAACATCTGCTACCAGGCTATATGTACAGTCTTGAGAAACGCCGTAATCCTGATGGGTCCTTTTCCAAGGTTTTGCCGGTGTATCCTGTCAATGGAACAGTTCTTGCATATGCAGGACCTTCTCTCCCGTGTCCGCCAGGGTGGCACAAGCAGTACTATACGGAACCCGTGACCCGTAACTATTTCAGTATCCTGACATGATGATTTCTTCAGACACAATCCATTTCATTGCCACAGGCGGTACGTTCGAAAAGCATTACAATGCACTCAATGGCGAGTTGGTTTTCACCCAAACACACTTGCCAGCGATGCTGGCGCGGGCAAGGGTGACGGTGCCTTATTCCTGTGAAACGGTCTGTCTGCTGGATTCGCTGGAGATGCAGGAAGCACATCGGCTGAAGGTTCTGGATGCCTGCCAGAATTCAGGGGCGAAGCGGATTGTCATTGTTCATGGAACAGATACGATGCCGGAAACTGCAGCGGTGCTGGGCAATGCCGGTCTGGGCAAGACGGTGGTGTTGACAGGTGCGATGGTGCCCTATGAGTTTAAGGGTTCCGATGCGTTTTTCAATTTCGGTGCGGCGGTGAGTGCCGTGCAGTTGCTGCCGGAAGGCGTTTATATTGTGATGAATGGACGGGTTTTTGATTGGAATCATGTGAGAAAAAACCGTCAGATTGGCAAGTTTGAGGCTGTCTGATGCCAGTCTGACAGCATGGTAAGGCAAACTTCAGGGATATCTTTTTATGAATATCGTTATTCTTGCGGCAGGTATGGGTAAACGGATGTTTTCTTCCGTACCGAAAGTGCTTCATCCATTGGCAGGCAGGCCGATGCTTGCCCATGTGCTCGACAGTGCCAGGGCATTGAATCCCACCAAGCTGATTGTGGTCTATGGGCATGGCGGAGAGCTTGTCAGGGAACAGATGGCTGCGGAAGGGTTGGTTTTTGTCAAGCAGGAAAAACAGTTGGGCACCGGTCACGCGGTGCTTCAGGCGGTACCGGAGCTGGATGATGATGTGCCGACATTGGTGCTCTATGGTGATTGTCCTTTGGTCAGCCAGGCATCCCTGAAACGGTTGGTCGAGACAGCTGGCAGCACTCAGCTGGGTGTCTTGACGGTGGTGCTTGATAATCCAACCGGATATGGCCGCATTATCCGTGAAGCTGGCAGGGTTGTCCGGATTGTGGAACAGAAAGACGGTAATGCGGCAGAGCTCGCGGTCAAGGAGGTGAATACAGGGATTATTTGTGCACCGACCGTGCCGCTGAAACGTTGGCTGGCATCCCTGACTAACCACAATGCACAAGGGGAATACTATCTGACCGACATCATTGGCAAATCATTGGCAGATGGTATTACGGTGGTATCTACGCATCCAGACAATGTCTGGGAAGCGATGGGTGTCAACAGTAAATCCCAGTTGGCTGAATTGGAGCGTATCTATCAACGGCACACGGCGGACAGGCTGCTAGCGGCAGGTGTGACGCTGGCTGATCCGGATCGTATTGATGTTCGGGGGACACTGACTTGCGGACGGGATGTTTTCATTGATGTGAACTGTGTCTTTGAAGGGCATGTTGAACTGGGGGATGGGGTGACGGTTTCTCCGAACTGTATCATCCGTAATACCAAAGTGGGTGCAGGTGCAGAGATTCGTGGTTTCTGCCATCTGGAAGGTGCCAGTGTCGGGGCAGGTTCCCTTATCGGTCCTTATGCCCGGCTGCGTCCAGGGGCGGAATTGGGCGAGGAAGTTCATATCGGCAATTTTGTGGAAGTGAAGAACAGCCGTATTGCCGCTCAAAGCAAAGCCAATCATCTGGCTTATGTTGGAGATTCTTCAGTGGGAGCCCGCGTCAATATCGGTGCAGGGGCCATCACCTGCAATTATGATGGTGCCAATAAGCACCGGACGGTGATTGAGGATGATGTTTTCATCGGTACCAATTGTGAGCTGGTGGCGCCTGTCAAGGTTGGGGCAGGGGCGACTGTCGGTGCCGGGACGACGCTGACCCGAGATGCCCCAGCCGGAGCGCTCGTGGTAAGCCGGGTAAAACAGACTGCTATTACTGGCTGGAAACGTCCAACCAAGGACAAGAAATAGCCGTCAGGCAGTTGCTTGATTGGCACCGTCTTTTCACATACAATCCATTCATCCGTTTTCCGCAGGGGAGTAGTTGGCAGCCCGTCAGGGCTGTACAGATGTCAACAGTCTCTGGAATATTCTGTTCCGTGGCATCTGTGTGGGGCCTTACCCGGTTTCTCGGCAAGACTTGCGGCATCGCCATTGCGTCTTTATCAGGGAAGGGCTGACAGGCAGTGGCATGTCGTTTGATTGTCTGTCGGGACGCTCTTCCACAGTATTTTCATGAAATTCTTTTGTTCCCAATTTCCTCAAGACAGGGAAATGGTCTTCAGTCTGTCTGAAGGAAACGGTTTATGATCCAGGCACAGCAGTTCACAGGGTTGACAGATGCGCAGGTGCTTGAAAGCCGTGCCCGACATGGAAGCAATCTGCTGACACCTCGAGAGAAAGCGCCGCTCTGGAAACAGTTTTTGGGCAGGTTCAAGGACCGCTTGATCTTGATTCTGCTGGCAGCAGGTGTATTGTCCATCGGCATTTCCTGTTATGAATTCTGTTATGTGAATCAGGATGCGCTCGTTTTCTTTGAGCCAATCGGTATCTTTGTCGCTGTGTTGTTGGCGACAGGCCTTTCTTTTTTCTTCGAGATGAAAGCGGACAGGGAGTTTGCGGTTCTCAATGACGTCAATGATGAAGATACGGTCCAGGCCATCCGCAATGGACATGTGGTAAGGATTGCCCGGAAAGATGTCGTGGTGGGCGATGTCTTGATGGTCAATACTGGCGATGAGGTGCCTGCGGATGCTGAACTGCTGGGCACCGTCTCCCTGTATGTTGATGAGTCTTCTTTGACAGGGGAGCCGCTTTGCCATAAGACGGTCAATAAGGACGGTTTTGACCCTGATGCGACTTTCCCGTCCAACCATATCATGCGGGGAACCAAGGTGATGGAAGGTCATGGTGTCTGCCGGGTGTTTGCGGTGGGGGATGCTACCGAGAATGGCAGGGTATTCGAGGCAGTCCAGATTGATGACAGTGTACAGACGCCGCTTGACAGGCAGTTTGAAAGACTGGGCGCCCTGATTTCGAAAGTAGGCTATGGTCTGGCTGTCATCATTGTTATCGGACGTCTGCTGATGTATTTTTCAGGCACGGTAGGATTCAGCTGGGTGTCGTTCATATCTTATGCGCTGCAGTCGTTGATGCTTGCGGTGACTGTGGTGGTCGTGGCGGTGCCAGAGGGACTGCCGATGGCGGTGACGCTGGCATTGGCTTACAGTATGCGCCGGATGCTGGCTACTCATAATCTGGTCCGGAAGATGCATGCCTGTGAAACGATGGGCGCTGTCACCGTAATTTGTACGGACAAGACAGGGACGTTGACCCAGAATCGGATGCAGGTTTATCGAACGGATTTCTATGCACTGGATTATACCCAGATGCCTATTGGGGGGAGGCTTGCAGACCTGATTGTGGAAGGGATTGCGATGAATTCCACCGCACAGCTTGATGTGTCCCAGGAAGACAGGATTACGGTGTTGGGGAATCCGACCGAAGGGGCCCTGTTGCTCTGGCTCAGGGATCATGGTATCGACTATCTGGATATCCGCAGGCGGCTGCATCGGCTTGAGGAGCTGCCATTCACGACGGAGCGTAAGTTTATGGCAACTGTAGTCAGGCGTATGAATGGGGAACGGGTATTGTTTGTCAAGGGCGCTCCTGAGATTGTCCATGGTCTCTGCGCATCGGTGCAGGGCAATATTGATACGGCGCTTCTCAATGAACAGCTGCTTGCTTACCAGCGTCAGGCGATGCGGACATTGGGATTTGCTTATCAGGTGTTGGGAGAAAAGGAATCGGCTATCGTGGAAGGCAGGATTGCGGCGCGCAACCTTACCTTTATGGGTATTGCTGCGATTTCTGATCCCGTGCGGGAAGATGTTCCTGAAGCGGTAAAAACCTGTTTTGATGCCGGTATTGTCGTCAAGGTGGTCACAGGAGACACACCGGGAACCGCCCGTGAGATTGGTCGTCAGATCGGGTTATGGCAGGCAACGGATGGAGAAGCCAACATTATGACGGGACCGGCATTTGCCGCACTGTCCGATGAAGAAGCTTTGGCACGGGTGGATGGCCTCAAGATTATTGCCAGGGCACGTCCGATGGATAAACGCCGTCTGGTTGAGATGCTGCAGCGCCGCCATCAGGTTGTCGCAGTGACAGGAGACGGTACCAATGACGCCCCGGCGCTCAAGGCAGCGGATGTCGGGCTTTCGATGGGGGATGGTACCGCTGTGGCAAAAGAGGCAAGCGACATTACGATTGTCAATAATGCGTTTTCCAGTATTGGACGTGCCGTCATGTGGGGGCGTTCGCTGTACCGGAATATTCAGCGGTTCATCCTGTTCCAGATGATTGTGAATGTCACGGCATGCCTGACGGTCCTGGCTGGGGCGTTCATGGGGATGGATTCTCCATTGACCATCACCCAGATGCTTTGGGTGAACCTGATCATGGATACCTTTGCAGCGGTTGCTTTGGCATCATTGCCGCCAGAAGAAGGGGTCATGCGGGACAGGCCGAGAGACAGGCAGGCGTTCATCATCACGCCTGCCATGCGTCAGGGGATTATCGGTATCGGCGGCCTGTTTTTCCTGCTGCTGTTTGGTCTGGTCTATCTTTTTGAGCACAGTACTGTCACTGGTCTGACGGATTTGCTGTCATTGGATGTCCTGGGAACCGGTAATGGTCTTTCTCCTTATGAACTGAGTCTCATTTTCACCGTGTTTGTCATGCTTCAGTTTTGGAACATGTTCAATGCCCGGGCATTTGCCACAGGGCGTTCAGCGTTCAACCTGAAAGGTTGCCGTGGCTTTGGTTTGATTGCGGGGCTGATTGTGGTTGGTCAGCTCTTGATTGTCAATGTCGGCGGCGCTTTTTTCAATGTTGTTCCCCTTAAGCTGATGGACTGGCTCATCATTATCATGGCCACTTCGTCAGTGCTCTGGGTTGGCGAGCTGGTGCGCTTTGTCAAGCGGTAAGGATCGCGGTTCCGAATCAGGCAGGATTTTTCATCAGGATGGGCAGTCAACTGCATCCCAAATGCGCTGGTTTCCTGCTATAGTGGACAGATAGGAGCACTGAACCATGGTGCGGACTTTCCATGATATGGCATCTGCCAACAGAGTTGGTTTTGGATAGATGCTTCCGAAAGAAAGGAGTACAGCATGACCGATGAAAAAGACCTGATGGCTGAACCGTTATCCCCTGAGATGCTGCGGAAAATCCATGCGTATTTCAATGCGGCGAATTATCTTTCTGTCGGTCAGATTTACCTGTTCAACAACCCCTTGCTGAAACGGCCGCTTGCTGCTGAGGATGTGAAGCCCCGTCTGTTGGGGCACTGGGGGACGACACCGGGACTGAATTTCATTTATGTCCATCTGAACCGTATCATCAAACGGTATGATCTTGACATGATTTTCGTGACAGGGCCGGGACATGGCGGACCGGCATTGGTTGCCAACACGTATCTGGAGGGCACTTACAGCGAGCGGTATCCCAATATCTCAGAAGATGAGGAAGGACTGAAGAAACTTTTTACCCAGTTTTCTTTTCCTGGCGGTGTTCCCAGTCATGTTGCGGCAGAAACGCCGGGTTCCATCCATGAAGGAGGGGAATTGGGTTATGCCTTGTCCCATGCCTATGGGGCAGTGATGGACAATCCTGACTTGATTGTCGCCTGTGTGGTCGGTGATGGTGAGGCGGAAACCGGTCCCTTGGCAACAGGCTGGCATTCCAATAAATTTATCAATCCGGTGCGTGACGGGACAGTCCTGCCAATCCTGCATTTGAATGATGCGAAAATTGCGGGGCCAACTGTCCTGGGACGCATTCCGCCAGAGGAACTCGATGCGCTCATGTGGGGTTATGGGTATGAACCTTACTATGTTGAAGGCGATGACCCGATGGCAATGCATCAGAAAATGGCGGCGGTGTTGGATGAGGTGGTTGCCCATATCCGCAGTATCCAGCGGGATGCCCGCGAAGGCGGCATCAGTACCCGTCCGAAATGGCCGATGATTATTCTGCGCAGTCCCAAAGGCTGGACAGGTCCCGGCATTGTTGATGGCCAGCAGGTTGAAGGGACTTTCCGTGCCCATCAGGTGCCGATCAGTGATGTCCGAAACAATCCTTCTCATCTCAAGATATTGTCTGACTGGCTGTTGAGTTATAAACCGGCGGAATTGTTTGATGCCAGCGGCAGACTGATACCTGAACTGGCTGAACTGGCACCGGAAGGGAACCGTCGTATGGGGGCGAATCCCCATGCCAATGGCGGGGAACTTCTCCGGGATCTGCGTCTGCCGGATTTCCGTGATTATGCCGTTGATGTGCCTGAGCCAGGTGTTGTGGTGGCGGAAGCAACCCGTGTCCAGGGACGGATGATCCGCGATGTTTTCACGCTCAATGACAAAAACAAGAATTTTCGGGTTTTCTGTCCGGATGAGACTAATTCCAATCGCTGGAATGCAGTCTTTGAAGTTACTGAACGCATGTCGATGGATGAAGTCAAGCCGACAGATGACAAAGTGTCCAACAAGGGAAGGGTGATTGAAATGCTTTCCGAGCATCAGTGTGAAGGCTGGCTGGAAGGCTATCTGTTGACAGGCCGCCATGGGTTCTTCCCTTGTTATGAAGCGTTTATCCATGTTATTGACTCCATGTTCAACCAGCATGCGAAATGGCTGGAGGTCTGCCGTCATATTCCGTGGCGCCGTCCAGTCGCTTCATTGAATTATCTGCTGACATCCCATGTCTGGCGGCAGGACCATAATGGGTTGAGCCATCAAAATCCGGGATTCATCGACCAGGTGATGAACAAGAAAGCGGATGTCACCCGCGTCTATCTGCCACCTGATGCCAACTGTCTGCTGTCGGTTACTGACCACTGTCTGCGAAGCCGTCACCGCATCAATGTCATCGTCGCAGGTAAACAGCCTGAACTGCAGTACCTTTCGATGGAAGAGGCGATTGACCATTGCACAGCGGGTATCGGTATCTGGGAATGGGCAAGCAATGACAAGGGTTCGGAGCCGGATGTTGTCATGTGCTGTATCGGGGATGTGCCGACACTGGAAACTTTGGCTGCAGTGAAGATCCTGCGGGAGCAGATTCCAGATATCAAGGTCCGAGTCATCAATGTCGTCAATCTGATGACATTGCAGCAGCCCTCCGACCATCCGAATGGGCTGTCAGACCATGATTTCGATGTTTTGTTCACCAAGGACAAGCCTGTCATTGTGGCGTATCATGGTTATCCGTGGCTGATACATCGGCTTACCTATCGCCGTACCAACCATCAGAACATTCATGTCCGTGGTTATCGGGAAGAAGGGACAACGACGACCCCGTTTGATATGGTCGTCATGAACCAGCTTGACCGTTATCATTTAGCCGGTGATGTCATAGACCATTTGCCGCAGCTTGGGGCAAAGGCAGCCTACACGAAACAATGGCTCCGCACCAGATTGCTTCAGCATAAGGAGTATGTCCAGAAATACGGAGAGGATATGCCGGAAATCCGTCACTGGAACTGGAAAAACGGACATTCTTGATCTGCCCTGTCAAGGCTGTCTGGCATCAGACTATGCCAGACAACCTGAGATGGAAAAGGCGTTGTCAGCCTGATTTGATGGGGCAGGTAGAAAGCAGGGCTGTTTCAAGGGTTGGGAAGTCTGTTTTTCTGAAAGGCTTCAAATCCCCGCTGCCGCAGCAGGCAGGCAGGGCATTTACCGCAGCCATAGCCCCAAGGGTTGAGATGGGTATGGTCACCGGTATAACAGGTGTGGGTCTGATGGATGATCAGGTCAACAAGTGCTTTTCCGCCGAGGGTTTCAGCCAGTTCCCAGGTCTGCTGTTTGTTTTTCCACATCAATGGGGTGACAAGATTGAACCGCGTATCCATACCGATGTTCAGGGCAACCTGCAATGATTTGATGGCATCATCCCGGCAGTCAGGGTAGCCTGAAAAATCGGTTTCGCACATGCCGCCGACCAAGATGTTGATGCCACGGCGGTAAGCAACAATGGCGGCAGTTGTTAGAAACATCAGGTTGCGTCCTGGCACAAACGTATTGGGAAGACCATTCGCCATCATCTGGATTTCGATGTCCTTGGTCATTGCGGTTTCAGAAAGCTGGCTGAGCAGGGATAGGTTGCAGAGATGGTCTTCCCCCAGTTTCTTGTCCCATTCCGGGGACATCTGGCGCAATCGCCTGAGAATGTTGGGACGGGCGTCCAGTTCAGCTTGGTGACGCTGTCCATAGGAAAAACCGATGGTTTCCACCCGGTCATACTGGTGGAGAGCCCATGCAAGGCAGGTTGTAGAATCTTGTCCGCCGCTGAAAAGGACAAGCGCTTGTTTTTTGATGGCAGGAACAGATGGCATCGTCATGTCTGGCTGTATGCCGGATAATGTCCAGACAGCTGAATGGGAAGCACCGCGCTGGAATTTCCGGCTTTTTTCAGTTTGTGTGAAATATATTCTCCAGTTTGGATGATAATGCTAACAGTTCAATTCAGGTTGTATTTTTCAGTTATCTCAAGACACATTTTCCAATGGCGTATTTCATGGGTAGGAATCATCAGGTCAGGACAGGAGCCATATGGCGTTTCCTGGGGTGTCTTGCTGTCTTGCTGTTGACGGGATTGTTGTTTCCAAGTTATGCACAGGAAACCGACAAACCGAAAGAGACTGTTGCGCAGCCTGCCGATCAGAAACTGCAGAAATTCACCTATACCGTGAAGGTCGAGGCACCGCTGAAAATCAAGAATCTGCTCGAGGAGAACCTGAGTATTGCCAAATGGCAGCATGATGCTGAAATGAATGACCGCCAGCTCCGCAGGATGTACCGAGTAGCGCCAGCAGAAGTGCGAGAACTGATGGAAACAGAAGGCTATTATGCGGCTGAGGTAGAAACCCAGTTATTGGGTGAAAGGGGGGACCGTACGGTCGTCATCTCCGTCAATCCTGGGAAGCCTGTCAAAGTGACGGATGTCAGCATCACCTTTGAAGGCGACGTGGTTGGTACAAAAGCCAGTAAGAGTTTTCCCGGCGAGGAAGGGTTGAAAAAAGGATGGAAAATGCCTGTTGGAACCATTTTCCGGATGGAGGACTGGGAAACAGCAAAACTTGCTTTGTTCAAGGAATTGTCCCGTACCCGTTATCCGAGGGCAGCCATCAAGCATACCCAGGCAGTTGTCGATCCGGAAACCTATTCTGCGAGGTTGGAAGTTGAAATGGACAGCGGCCGGGAAGTCAGGTTCGGTGAGACCGTGATTATCGGTCTCAGACGGTACAGCGAACAGGTCATCCAGGGACTGCATCCTCCGAAGCAGGGCAGTGTCTATGACGAGAACCGGTTACAGCGTTTTCAGTCCAGGCTCCTTGACAGCGGTTATTTTAATGGAGCAGAAGTTGTCGCAGACCTGGAGATGGAAGCTGATGAGATTCCGGTCATCGTCAAGGTCCATGAGAACTATACGCAGCATGCATCGGTTGGTGTTGGTTACAGTACCGATACTAGGGAAAGGGCAAGCTTGTCTTATGAACATTTCAATTTCATCCGTCAGGACTGGCATCTGAAGAGTTCAGTGGTTGTCCAGGATCGGCAGCAGACCGCCAAAGCGGATGTCTATCTGCCTGAAGACGAGGATGGTTTCCGGGACAGTTTTGGCGTAGCGTATGACCGCTCGGATTTCCGGGGATTGGATTCCCGTACGGTGGGACTGAATGTCAGACGGGCATGGGGCAGTCCCCGTTTTGAACAGTATGTCATGCTGGAATACCTGAATGAGCATGACCGCATTGAGGGGGACAAGGACGAACGTCCAGAGGCATTGCCAGTGACTTATGGGCTTATCAAGCGTCATTTGGACAACCGTTTTGCGCCGACAGAAGGCTATCAGGTTGAAGCCCAGGTTGGCGGTGCAGTTGAAGGGATGATGACCGATGAGTCGTTTATCCGAGGGTATTTGAAAGGTCGTTATTATCACCGTGTCGGGCAACGGGGAGACATTATTGTTCGTGGCGAATTGGGGGCAGTGTTGTCGGATGAGAAAAAAGGAGTGCCCTCCACCGTCATGTTCCGTGCCGGCGGTGACCAGTCTGTCAGGGGGTATTCTTATGAGAGCCTGGGGGTCCGTCGGGGCGAGGCTGTTGTCGGCGGGCGTTATCTGGCGGTGGGCAGCCTGGAATACCAGCATTATTTCTGGGATGCCTGGGGACTTGCGTTTTTTGTCGATGCGGGTAATGTCGCAGATAAATGGGCAAATATGGATTATGCTGTGGGATATGGTGTAGGTGTTCGGTGGAAAAGTCCGGCAGGTCCCATTGGCGTGGACTTGGCATATGGTGAGAAAACCGGCAATTTCCATCTGCACTTTTCATTTGGGCTGACTTTCTGATGCGTGCGTTCCTGACCCGATTCCGACAGTTCTGGACAAGAAAGCGGTTGCTGTATCTACTGGTGCCGCTTGGGGTACTGTTCTGCCTGTTGATGGTGTGCAGCCAGCGGTGGGCAATCCAGTGGATTGTTGAAGGCGTTGTTGCCGCAAAAGGCGAGAAAATCACTTTTGAGGAAACATCAGGCTCCCTTTTTCATGAACTGAAAGCTGAAAAGATTGTTTATGAGGGACGGGAACGGGATATTACCGTCAAAGGACTGGTGTTCCGATGGAATCCCCTGCATCTGCTGCATGGCAAGGCGGACATTGATGAACTGTCTGCCTCCGTCCTTGAATTTGACTTGAAACGTTCATCGGATGAACCCCTGAAGCTGCCAGCATCCTTGGCGCCTCCTGTCTCATTGGTTGTCCAGCAGATTGTCATTGATTCCCTGTCTGTGAAGAAAATGGGAGTTGGTGTCACCCTTGAGAACATCCATTGCGCATTGATGGCGGAAGACAGTGAATGGCAGGTGAAAGGACTGGGTTTCGATAGTCCTTTGGGCAATGTGGCGATAGATGCCGCCTTGCAGATGGAGAAACCGTTTGCTTTGTCTGGCAAGGCACGTTTTGACAATACCGAAGTTGATGCGCATATGACTGTGGATGCGGGCGGCACGCTTGACAATATCCAGTTGTCTGCATCGCTCAATGGCTATGGGGCGACAGGCAGTCTGAAAGCCGTGGTGACACCGTTTGCCCCATTCATGTTTGACTCGCTGGACCTGACAGCATCGGATATTGATCCATCCAAGATCAATGAAAATTGGCCGGTAGCAAGATTTGGGGCAAAAGCGCATATTCTGGTAAATGCTGATCGTTCGATTGAAGGGTTTCTGCAGGTGGAAAATGGACAGTCTGGTCCCCTTGAGCAGAACAGACTACCGATCCATGCCGTACGGGCAGCCATAGGAGGCAATGTTGATGTTGTCGAGTTGTCCCCTTTGGTGATTGACTTTGGCAGTGGCGGTTCTTTTTCAGGGAAAGGCACATTTTCAGAGCCTGAAACCTTTATCAGCCTGAAAACAGGCGGTTTCAATCTGCATGGCATCACGGAAATGCTGCGTCCAACTCATGCCGTAGGCAGTGTCGGGTATCACCGCATTGACGGGAAGCAGGAAGTGACCGTTGATCTTGGAGAAAACCATATCCAGCTCAAGGCGGATGTCCTGAAAGAAGGAGATTTGATTGAACTGAAAGAATGTTTGCTGACAGCAAATGGCGGCATGATGATGGCGAAAGGCCATCTGAATCTGGATGAGGACAGGGATTTTGAGCTGAAAGGCAATATCAGTCATTTCAACTTTGCGGCATTGGGCAAACTGCCGTCTTCTAACCTGAATGTTGGATTTGAAGCGTCAGGAGCGCTTAAACCCGATTGGAAAGCAGACTTTTCTTTCGATTTTGGTCCCAGCTCATTGTTCAGCCAGCCGGTTTCCGGTCATGGCAAGGTTCGTGTCAGGGGAAAAGAAGTCACGGATGCCGCCATTGACCTGGCTCTGGGGGCCAATACATTTACGGCATCAGGCAGATTGGGATCAGCTGGAGGTCATCTGGACTGGCAGCTCAATGCGCCTGCTTTAGGTGTTATCGGTCATGGTTTTCAAGGTTCTTTGACTGGAAAGGGAACATTGTCAGGTTCCCTGGATGCTTTGCAGGGCAGCATCTCATTAGCCGGGCATGATTTCATGCTGGCGGATTTGGTCGGTGCGCATGAATTGCAGCTGGAAGCAAGTTTCGGCACAACGCTTTCAGACAGGATTGATGCGCGACTTTCTGCGGAACAGGTGACGATTGCCGGTACACATTGGTCTTCATTGGTTCTCCGTTCGGAAGGGACCTGGCGTTCTCATACCTTGAGGGCCTCGGCAAAGAGTAGTCGTTTTGACCTGGCAGCACAGCTTTCGGGAGGGGTGACCACCAGTGGTGAATGGGTTGGCTCGCTGGAGCAGTTCGAGAATCGGGGAGAGAAACCTTTTACGATGTCAGGTTCCGCTGCATTGCGTTTCGCTTCTTCGGAAGTCTTTTCCATTGAAGACCTGACATTGAATCTGGGAGAGGGCAGGTTGAATGTGAATAAGCTAGTCAAGAAGCATTCCCGTCTTGAGACCTCGGGCAACGCAAGGAATATCCCATTGAGCTGGCTGTTGTCCCTTTCTGAGGATGCCAATGCCAAAGTGAACAGTACCCTGACTTTTGGCGGGGATTGGTCATTGCGGGCAGACCATGCGTTGAGCGGTGAGGCACATGTTTACCGTGAAGATGGAGACATTACATTGATTGGTGAAGAAAACCGGATGCGTCTGCGCCTGACAGAATTGGATATCTGGGCTTTGTTCAACAACAGCAATATGGATTTCCGTCTGCATGCTTCCAGCACCCGTCTTGGAGAAACGGATGCAACCTTGAAAACCCGTCTTGCCTACCGTCATGGCAATTGGGGACTTTTCAAAGACAGTCCGATTCAACTGGCACTCAAGTCAGAAATGCCGTCCATCCAGTGGATCGGGATGCTGTCAGGACAACCAGACCTGGATCTGAGTGGTTCTCTGTCGGCGGATGTTCAAGGGACAGGGACCTTGGGAACACCCCGTTTGTCAGGGACTATTGCGGGACATGAGCTGGGGGTTGACTGCCCCAGCAATGGTATCCATCTTGACCGAGGGGAACTGTCTGCGTTATTGGAAGGGAACCGTCTGACAATCACCAAAGGCATCCTTTATGGTGAGGAAGGGCGGTTGCAGATTGGTGGCGGCGCATTCATGCAGAACGGCATGGTCAACAGTACGCTTAAACTGCATGCTGACCATCTGTTGGCAATGTCCAATGTGGACCGTCAGGTTGTTTTGACAGGGGATGGGGTTTTCACTCTCGATGATAAAGGGTTGAACCTGACAGGCAGCCTGTATGTCGATCGTGCGAAAATCGTGCTGAATGACATTTCCAGCGTTACCCGGAGTAAAGATGTGGTCGTGCTCGGCAGAGCACCGAAAAAAGAGGCGACGTCACCTTTCCGTTTCAGTGTCACGGCAGATCTAGGTAACCATTTCATGTTGCAGGGAATGGGGGTAGAAACCCGTCTTGTGGGACAGCTTATCGCTGCATCACTAGCAGGAGACCGTTTGAAACTCAATGGCAATATCAGTACAGAAAACGGTGTCTTCAATGCTTATGGTCAGAAACTGGTTATCCGGAGAGGCAAGGCAACTTTCCATGGCGCACCGGATAATCCTGCCATTGATGTCTTGGCAGTGAAAGAATTTTCATCATCTGATGAAGTCGAGGAAGTCGGTGTACAGGTCAGGGGGACGGCACAGATGCCGAAGATCAAGCTGTACTCCAAGCCTGAAGTCCCGGATTCTGAAAAACTGTCCTGGTTGGTGTTGGGATATGGCGGGGGTGAAAATGGTTCAACGCAACAGCGTTCTGCAATGGCGGCTGCGGCAGCTGCCATCCTCAGTTCGAAACAGACGGGTGGTATCCCAGGGAAACTGGCAGGCGCTTTGGGCATGGATGTCGGTGTTTCCTCTTCTTCCCAGGTGGATGATACGGTGCTGGCATTGAGCCGCCGTATTGCTTCCAACCTTTATCTGTCATATGAACAGGGACTGACAGGAGCGATCAGTCTCATTAAACTGCGGTACCAGATGTCAAGACGTATGTCTTTAGTTGGCCAAACGGGAACCATTACAGCGTTCGATGTCCTTTATGACTGGCGGTTTGATTAAGGCGCCTTTAAGAAACAGGTTCCAGGGAAAAGCTATTGGATACTGTTGACGGTTTGTTGTGTTTCGAGATTGTTGTCTTTGAAATAAAGCTGGACAGGATAATGGTAATTGTCTTTTGCCAGCCAGACAGTCATGGTCTGGTTCTTGCTGTTGTTGCCAGAGATGACCGCTGTCTGGAATTTCCCAGCTGGGGTGGAAAGGGTTTCATTGCGGGCAACGTGAAAAGACCAGTTCCTGACTCCCCGATGGCCGATGACCTGTATGGTATAACTGCTGCCAGGGAGAAACCGGTCTTTGTTGCCATTGGCAATGGCAGAAAGCTGCCAGACAACGCTGCTGTGGTCCTGGACCTTGCCATTGAATGCAATACTGACTTCTCCATCAGATGGTATGAAAGAACCTTTTGCCTGATTGATGGATGCAGCGAATTTCTTGCGAAGTTTTGTCTCTGAATAAGTTGCCGGTTCCAGTCCATTCTTGTTGACGATGCCTGAACTGGCAGCATTCAGGACATTGCCAAAGATGGAAACGGAACAGCTGTCCCTGATGGAATAGCTTTTGAGGTTGGTTTTCCATTGTATGACGGAATTGCCAGACAAGCTCAGTCCGTTGTATGAAGCGGTCACCTGGTATTTCAGGGTAGCGGAAGGAGGAATAGCAGTATTATATATCGGTGCTGCCGTGGCAATAGGACCACCAGCCATGATGGCACTGAAAGTCAAGGTGGTACAGAGATTCTTGATGGTATTCATTTCTGTTTTCCTCCAAACCTGTGATATAAACCACAATATGAGGATGCGGTGGTAATGTCAATATTGCCGCTGTTTCGTTACCGATATGACACGCTGTTACGTTGCAAGGAAGGGAAATGGTATCGTTTGAAGTCAAGATCTGTGACCGGAAGACAATCCAGGAAAGGCTGAAAATATTGCCCAGACCGATTGTTTTTACAAACGGGGTGTTTGATATTCTGCATCGAGGCCATGTAACCTATCTTGCCCGCGCCCGTGCATTGGGCGCTTCCTTGGTGGTGGCGGTGAATACCGATGCGTCCGTCAAGTGGCTGGGCAAGGGAGATGACCGTCCTGTTAACCCCTGTGAGGACCGGATGGCGGTGCTGGCGGCACTCGAATCCGTCAGTGCGGTGGTGCCTTTTGATGAAGAGACGGCACAGGCTGTGGTCAGTGAATGCCATCCAGACATCTATGTCAAAGGCGGGGATTACGATATGCGGTCGATTCCAGAAGGCAAGGCTGTCTTGGCGTATGGCGGTCAGGTGAAAGCCATCGACTTTGAATATGACCGGTCCACTACGGCGCTACTGAAGAAGATCCGTCAGGCGTGACAAAGGTTACAGGCTGCTCGCCATCATCATTGGTTGTAGCCGGTGGCTTGCCATCTTGATGTAGGTTGATGAAGTCATACTGTGTGCGGTCCATCAGGTGCGATGGCACCAGTGTGGACAGTGCTGAGAAAATGTTTTCCACCCGTCCTTTGTACTGCTTCTCCCAGTCTCTGACCATCTGCTTGATCTGACTCCGCTGAGGGTTTTCCTGTGCGCCGCATAGTCCTTTGGGAATCACGGGGTATTGGTGGATGTCTGCAAAGCGTTCCAGGTCAGATTCCTTGATATATGCCATCGGACGGATGACGATATGCCGTCCATCATCGGTCTTGAGTTTTGGCGGCATCCCCTTGATTTTTGCACTGAAAAACAAATTCAGGAAAAACGTTTCCAGAATGTCATCACGATGATGTCCCAATGCAATCTTGGTGACACCCAGCTGGTCTGCCAAATTATAGAGAATGCCACGGCGTAGCCGGGAACAGAGGGAACAGATGGCTTTGCCGGTCGGGATCAATCGCTCGATGATGCTGAAAGCATCCTGTGTTTCGATATGGAAAGGGATGCCTTTGCTTTTCAGGTAATCCGGTAGCAGGTCTTTTGGAAAACCCGGCAGGTTCATGTCGAGGTTGACCGCAATCAGGTCGAAATGGATTGGCGCACGTTTCTGGAGGATCATCAGGATGTCCAACAGGGCATAACTGTCTTTGCCACCCGACATGCAGACCATGATCCGGTCGCCTTCCTCAATCATGTTGTAGTCTTTCACCGCTTTACCAGCAAGACGCAGCAACCGCTTTGAGAGCTTGTTGGATTCGTAACCTGCTTTATGAAACTGCCGGTAAGTTGTCATCTTCTGCGCTTAAATTCAGTCTTCGTCTTTGAACCGGAAGACTTCAACACCAATACTGTCACAGTCTTCGTAGGCACCAGGCTTTTCAGAAGAGACTCTGACGGCGATGACATCCGGGTGTTCCAGCAACAGCCTTGCCACATCATCGATCAGGGTTTCCTGCAAGTTGATATGCCCTTTTGCCGTACGGGCTGCCAAGGTGTCACGGATGAATGAGTAGTCGATGACTTCTTCAAGCCGATCATTGACCGGAGTTGATTTGGAAAGGGGGATGAACAGATCGACATTGATGAACATCCGCTGTGCTCCTTTTTTCTCGAAGTCATAAACCCCGATCTTGATAGGAACTTCAAAATTGCGGAGGAAAAAACGGCGGCAGTTCCTGAGTTTGGGATGAAACAGTGGTGTGTACATGGGAAATTTATCCAGTTTTTCCTGTGAGGCTCTAAGTATAAGGCAAGACGGATGGGTTGATTGTCCTGATGCCATGAGGAATTGCTGTTACCAGCCTGATTTGATCTGGCGGATACGGCGGGCATCCCGTTTCGTGGGGCGTCCTTTCTCAATCGTCTTTGCCGGTTCAAACGCCAGTTTCCGGTTTTCCGCCATCTGTTGCCGTCTTGCCTTGGAATCTTCAGTTTCCATATAGAGCTGTTGGGCGACAGGCGCAGAACCCCGGACACTGGAAATGCCGATGACCTCAACCTCAAACCGTTCCTCACCCCGTTCAATCCGCAGCAGGTCACCGGGCTTCACTTCCCGGGCAGGCTTGATTTTTTGTCCGTCAAGCTGAACCCGCCCCAGTTCCACCGCATGTTGTGCCAGTGAACGGGTCTTGAAGAACCGGGCTGCCCATAGCCATTTGTCAATCCGGATGGCAGTCAGGGGTTGCTGTTTCATGGATGGTCTGTTTATCGGTTGAGAAGAATGTTTGCGGTATTATAAAACTGTTTTTTCCTTGAAACCTGTTGATACCCGCCAAAGATGATGACCGATCTGCCATTGCCGGATGATGAAGCCCAAACAGTTTCTGACCGCTTGCATCAGCTGATTGCCGACCGTATCCAGCAGGCAGGCGGTCAAGTTTCTTTTTCCGATTATATGCAGTGGGTGCTGTATGAACCGATATTGGGTTACTATAGCGGCGGTTCCGCCAAATTGGGGGAAACCGGTGATTTCATTACTGCCCCTGAATTGGGAGACTTGTTTGGCAAAACGCTTGCTCGGGGCATTGCACCATTGCTCAGGCAGACAGAAGCACAGATCCTGGAATTGGGGGCAGGGACGGGCAGGTTGGCAAAGGCAGTGCTGACAGAACTGGATACACTGGGTGTACAGGTGGCGCAGTACAGTATTCTTGAGTTGTCTGGAGAGTTGCAATCTCGCCAACAGGCATTATTGAGAACAGATAAAAGGGTTCAGTGGCTGTCAGTGTTACCAGTCCGTTTTTCAGGAGTAATCCTTGCGAATGAGGTATTGGATGCGATGCCGGTGAAACTGGCATGTCTGAAAGGCGAGACATGGTATGAACGGTGTGTTACTTGTCAGGACGGGCAGTTCTGTTTCAAGGACTGTCCAGCATCACCATTATTTCTGTCGCAGTTGGCAGAATCATTGCCGGAAGACATCGACTTGGCAGACTTGCCAGAGGGATATGTTACTGAAATTCATCCTCATGCACTGGGGTTCATTCGCTCTCTGGCAGCTATGATGGTGTCAGGAAAATCGGCTGCGGTGTTGGTGGATTATGGTTTTCCTGCCCGTGAATACTATTTGCCAGAGCGTTCAGAAGGCACATTGATCTGCCATTACCGCCATAGGGTACATGATGACCCCTTCCATCTGCCAGGTTTGCAGGACATCACTGCTCATCTGAATTTCACCGTTTTGGCAAAGATAGCGGAAACATCAGGACTGGATGTTCTCTGTTATACCGATCAGGCAGCATTCCTGATGGCATCAGACATCATGGCGTTGTTGCCAGTTATGGACAAAAAGGATGCCGCTTCTGCCAAGTTGGAGCTGGAGGCGATGAAACTGCTTTCACCGGCTGAAATGGGTGAATTATTCAAGGTCATGGTATTGGGGCATGATGTGTCAACGGAAGCATTGTTGCAGGCTGATCGGAGCGGGCGGCTGTGATTGCCTTTTCAAGGGACATGCTATACTGGATAAGCCAATGGCATATCACCGATAGGAGGGATTATGAAAAAAATATTGGTCAGTCTGTCAGCCGTGGCGTTGGCATTGGGCTGTGCGTCAGTGGCTTCTGCAGGCAAGGTTGATGGTTCATGCAGTTACAAAGGCAAACGGCTTTATGGCAAGGTGAAGGTGGTTGATTCTTTTCCGGATCTTAAAGTTCAGGTGGTCAGGTCTTTCCCGGATCTCAAGGTGAAAAAAGAGACCAGTTTCCCGAATAGCTGTGGGAAATGGCAGTTTGTGGATTCGTTCCCTGACTTGAAAGTCCAGTTTGTCGATTCCTTTCCAGATATCAAGATTCAGTATGTGGATTCGTTCCCTGGCAGACCCTGAGCATCAAGGACTCCCTAGGAAACAGCGCAGCCAGGTCATCCTCGATGTGGCTTCCTGTCTGAGAGTATCTGAATATCTGAAGGTTATTTGCTGATTTTGGCGGTGATGCTTGCACGGGACATCGGTTCCGTCCAGATGAACCCCTTGTCATTGCGGGAGTCATCGAATTTGTCGCGGCGCATATCCATTTCCCAGCCGCCACGGCCAGAGGAGGTTTCTGCCCAGCCTTTCAGGCTGATAGCAATTGGCAGCCGGATTTTCGTGGCGTTCTTGTTCTGGAGCTGTTCATAACCTTTGATGGCGACCTGCTCAAGGATACGCTGGGCAGGTGGGGAACAGCCGTCTCGCAGGTAATCCCTTGCGCCGGGTGTTGCCAGGACTTTCTGCCAGTCCGTTTCCCCGGGAGCCGTGTTGTACAATCCTTTGAAGAACTGGTGGGATCCTGCCTGTTCATCCTTGAACCGGATGTCAAAGGTATAGGCGCCGATATAGTTCCAGATGCCTGGCAGAGAGTCGGTTTTCTTATAACTGTCAATCTTTACCCATTTGCACTGGTATGCCTTGGTGAGCATTTCCGTCATATCTTCATCATTCGGTCTTGCACAGCCCGTCATGGAAAGGAAAGCGGGTATCATGCAGCCATATAAAAGGGCGATCCGGATTTTCTTGTTGTTCATGGGTAAAAGGTCAACAGCACAATTGGTTTCAAAAAATATTCATTTTAACTGAAAAATGGTTCAAGGAACCATGAAACCATCACCATGGCTTTGGTTCCAGCGGACAGGTGTCAGGCTCCCCAGTACACGCTTTCTTCTTTCTTAAGGGCGGCTTTCAGCATCTGCAGGAGCGGATAGGAACGGGCGGCAAAGCTGACAGTTGATTCAACAATGACTTCCTTTTCATCCTCATCTGAATCATCTTTGTCTGTATCCTCATCGTCTTCTTCGGCTGCTTTTTCCGCTTCTTCTGCTTCCTTTTTTGCCTGTTCTTCGGCTTTCAGTTTTTCGAGCTCCTTGGTCCGTACGATTTCCTGCTCGATTTTCTCAATGACAGATGCCGTCTGCTCTGGCGTGATGATGCCTTGCTTGACATCCTTGCCCAGCAGGTCAAGGATGGGTTTTGCATGTTTGTCAATCATCATAATGTCAGCACTGGCACGGGATTTGAAAATAACAAGCGCCATAATAGTTTCCTTCAAATGATAAGAGCCCTTCGATATTGGATGGCTTCCGCAATATGCTGGGGCATGATCTGTGGCGATGCAGCCAAGTCGGCAATCGTACGGGCAATCCGGAGAATGCGGTGATAAGCGCGGGCGGACCATTGGAAACGGGTCATTGCCGTTTTTAGTAGTGTCTCGCCGGTTTTGTCTGGCTGGCAGTAACGGTCAATCTCTCCGGCAGCCAGTAGGTTGTTCGGCTTGCCTTGGCGGGCGAGTTGAATCTGATACGCTTCTTCGACCCGCTGGGCAATGGTCCTCGAAGATTCACCATCCGCCTGTTGTGCCAATTCTTCCTGTGAGAGGGAACCGATTTGTATCTGGATGTCGATGCGGTCAAGCAGTGGACCAGACAGTTTGCGCTGGTAGCGAGCAATGGCATCCGGTGTGCAGCGGCATTTCCCAGAGGGATGTCCCTGCCAACCACAGGGGCAGGGGTTCATCGCCGCAATCAGCTGGAACTGCGCAGGGAAGGTCGTTTGGCGAGCTGCTCGCGAAATGGCAATCTGTCCAGATTCCAATGGTTCCCGCAGGACTTCCAAGACATGACGGTCAAATTCAGGCAGTTCATCCAGGAACAGGACACCATGATGGGCGAGGGAGATTTCTCCCGGACGGGGAACGCTGCCGCCGCCAATCAACGCAACACCGGATGCCGTATGGTGTGGTGCGCGGAAAGGGCGGACTTTCCAACGCTCAGGCGAAAAACCGCCGTTCAATGACTGGACGGCAGCGGATTCAATGGCTTCGGCCTCGGTCATCGGGGGCAGAATGCCAGGGAAGCGGGATGCCAGCATGGTTTTGCCTGCCCCAGGCGGTCCGCTCATCAAGACGCTGTGCCGTCCTGCGGCGGCGATTTCCAATGCCCGTTTTGCCTTGAGTTGTCCCTTGACTTCATTGAAGTCGGGGTAATAGGGGGTATGGGATGTCCCGGCAGGCTGATAAGGCTGCAAGATTGGCGCATTGGCGGGACTGTTCAGGTGTGCGCAGATGTCTAACAGGGATTGCGCAGGCAGGATGGTCAGTCCTTTTATGAAAGCAGCTTCGTCGGCATTAGCTTTTGGCAGGATGAAAGCCCGTGGTTCTTGTTGTGATTGATGGATTGCCCAAGCCATTGCTAAAGCGCCTTTGATGGGGCGGAGTTCACCAGACAGGGAAAGTTCTCCTGCAAATTCAAAACGGTCGATCTGGTGGGATTGGATCTGCCGCGAAGCCGCGAGGATACCGAGGGCAATCGGCAGGTCAAACCGTCCAGATTCTTTCGGTAGGTCTGCGGGTGCCAGATTCACGGTAATGCGTTTAGCAGGCATCTCGAAATGAGCATTTTGGATGGCGGCACGGACACGGTCTTTGGCTTCCTTGACTTCGGTTTCCGGCAAACCCACGATGGTAAAGGCAGGCAGTCCATTGGCGATATGCACCTCAACGGTGACTTCGGGAGCTGTCATGCCGGCAAGTGCACGGCTTTTCAGAATAGCCAGGCTCATGGTGATGGCTCTGTTGGATTGTCCTGTTGAAAGGAGGCAGATGCTGCCTCCAGTACTGTTATCCGTTTTTCCAGTGCGGCGATGGATGAGCGCAACTGGGCGATGGTTAGTTTCTGGACTTCAAAATCTTCGGTAGTGACGACATCCAGCTTGGCAATCACTTGGGTCAACAGCGCCCGGATATTCTGTTCCATGTCTTTCAATGGCGAGTTTTCAATCAAAGGTCCAATGGTCGCCTGCAGGCTGTCCAGAAGGGTCTTGTTCATATCAGCGTTTTTTGACAATTATTAAGTGTCGGGAAGTTATATCGACAATAATATTCTAGCAGTGAAAACACCCCATATCACCAACGACAGGATAAAGCAGGCAATGGTTTTGTTTTGGAAGAGACCGATGTCTTTTCCCGTCCTTTGGTAAAATGGCTGGACAGCGGTATAGATCAGGCATAAAGGAAAACAAGGAACGAAGATGATTCCGAATCTGGTGACGGTCATGGATAAGCCAATCCTTGATCTTGAAAAGACATTGATTGAATCGACATCGGTCATTGAACGGTGGTTCCGGATGGCTTGGCAGGACTATACGCCACCGTTTTACTGTTCTGTTGATCTGCGTAATGCGGGGTTTAAGCTGGCGCCCGTGGATACCAACCTTTTTCCTGGCGGGTTTAACAATCTTGCGCCGGATATGCTTCCTCTTGCCGTGCAGGCAGCGATGTCTGCAATCGAGAAATACTGTCCTGCCGCAAAGAACCTTCTTCTGATTCCAGAAAATCATACCCGCAACCGCTATTATCTGGAATCAGTGACCCGTCTGATGGAAATCCTGCGTCAGACAGGGCTGGATATCCGCTTTGGTTTCTTACCAGGCCAATCTGTCCAGCCTGTCTCAATGACGCTGTCAGACGGGACATCCGTTGTTCTGGAACCTGTCAAGCGTATCAATAATGGCCGTCGTGTTGGATTGGAAGGTTTCAATCCCTGCACCATCCTGCTGAACAATGACTTGAGTGCAGGAACACCGGAAGTTTTGCAGGATGTTTATGAACAGAGCCTTTTGCCGCCATTGCATGCCGGTTGGACTGTTCGCCGTAAAAGCAATCATTTTGCCGCTTATGATGATGTCGTGCGCCGGTTTTCCCGTACTGTTGGGATAGACCCATGGTTGGTGAATCCTTATTTTGCCCATTGCGGAAATATCAATTTTGAGGAGAAGGCAGGCGGGGAATGCCTTGCAGAACAGGTACATGCGGTATTGGGCAGGATCCGCCGTAAATACCGGGAATATGGTGTCAAGAAGAAACCGTTTGTCATCATCAAGGCAGATGCCGGTACTTATGGCATGGGAATCATGACAGTCAGTGATGCGAAGGAGGTTCTCAGCCTGAACCGTCGGCAACGGAACAAGATGGCGGTCATCAAGGATGGACAGGCTGTCAGGGAAGTACTGGTCCAGGAAGGGGTTCATTCGCTTGAACGCGTCAATGATGCAGTGGCGGAACCCGTGGTCTATATGATTGACCGTTATGTGGTAGGCGGTTTCTATCGGGTCAATGGCCGCCGTGATATTGACGAGAATCTCAATGCGCCGGGGGCAGAGTTCGTGCCATTGCCGTTTTCCCAGCAGCATACATTGCCGGATATTTCTGCGGCACCCGGGACATCTGAACCGAACCGCTACTATATGTATGGTGTCATAGCACGCCTCGCATTGCTGGCTGCGTCTGTTGAGCTTGAAAAGACCGATCCCGATTTGCAGTGAGGAAATGTTCTGATGAAACTGGCTTTTTTTGCAGATCCATTGGCATCATTCAATATCAAGAAAGACTCCACCATGGCAATGATGGTAGAGGCGGCTGCCCGTGGCCATACTGTCTATGCTTTCTGCCATCAGGATATGATGCTGGTTGAGGGGAAAGTCTGCGCACGGTGCCAGCAGATTGCCCTGACAGGTGGGTATGGAGTTGATTGGTACCATGTCCTTAATAGGCAGGAAACAGCTTTATCGGCATTTGATGCGGTCATTATCCGAAAAGACCCGCCATTTGATGTCAATTACCTGACAGCGGTCTGGATGCTGTCCCTTGCGGAAAAACAAGGGGCAAAGGTCTTCAATACCGCAGATGGCATTCTTGCCCATAGCGAGAAACTGTCGATTGCCCAATTTCCGCAATTTGTGAGGCCGACGCTTGTTTCGGCAGATGAAGGCCATCTCCGTCAGTTTCATAGCCAATATCAGGACATCATCCTCAAACCGCTCAGTGGTATGGGGGGGATGGGCATCTTCCATGTCAGGGCTGACGGTTTGAACCTTGGCACAATCCTGGAAATGCTGACAGCCAATGGACAACGGCATATTATGGCTCAAGCCTATATTCCAGAAATTTCAGAAGGGGATAAAAGGGTGCTGCTCATCAATGGAAAGGTTGTGCCATTTGCTTTGGCGCGTATTCCAAAATTGGGGGAAACCCGTGGCAACCTGGCTGCTGGTGGCACTGGCAGGGCACAGCCGTTGACGGTAAGGGACCGTGAAATCGCCGAGACACTTGCGCCTGAATTGGCATCACGGGGGCTGTTTCTGGTGGGGCTTGATATCATTGGAGACTGGTTGACAGAGATCAATGTGACCAGTCCAACCTGTTTCCGTGAAATCACTGATCAGACCGGATTCAATGCGGCAGGGATGTTTATGGATGAACTGGAAAAAACGCTTTCTTCCAAGACTGATTATTGATTAGAATCGGAGAAGGTTGCTGGTTCAGGCTTTTTGGGGGGATTCCCGGGTGGATTGGAAATTATGGTCGGTATATTGCTTTTGATGCATGAACCGTTGGCGGGAGCGTTCAAGATGGCGGTCAGGCATCTTTTTGGTGACAGCCTGGAACGTTTTGAGGCAATTGATGTCAGGGCGGACCAGGATCTGGCGGATGTTGACCATCTTGCCCGAAAAACCATCCAGCGTCTGGATAGCGGCGCGGGGGTACTGGTGTTCACGGATATGTTGGGAGGAACGCCTGCCAACTGTTGTCGGCATCTGAAAGTTGAGGCCTCCACTGTTCAGGTGTTGACGGGAACCAGCCTGCCGATGTTGCTGCGGGCATTAACTTATCGGACGGAAGGTCTTGAGGAAGTGATAGCCAAGGCTTTGTCTGGCGGGAAAAACGGCGCTATTCGTATTGATCCATCTGAAGAAAACTGAGGTTTCATTAACTGTTGGATCGGTCAACGGTTTGTCTATGTAGAGGATTATGATAAAGACAGAACTCAAGATCATCAACAAGCTAGGTGTTCATGCCAGGGCTTCTGCGAAATTGACTCAGCTTGCTTCCAAATTCAAAAGTGAAGTCTGGATGAGTTACAACAATCAGCGAGTCAATGCCAAGTCCATCATGGGAGTTATGATGCTGGCGGCAGGGAAAGGGGCTGTTGTCCTGCTTGAGGCGGAAGGCGTTGATGAAGCCGAATGCATCCAGGCTCTTGAAACGCTGGTTAATGAAAGATTCGGAGAGCCGGAATAGGTTTCAAGGATGTTCAAAAGATGAATCATGCTTCGTTTTCCCTGTTTGGCATTGTTGTTTCCCAGGGGATTGCCATTGGCCGTGCCCATGTCATCACCAATACGGCGATGGAGACACTGCATTATCTGGTGCCAGAAGAGAGGATTGAAGCCGAGATTGGACGCCTTGAAACGGCATTGACGGCAGTCAGGGAAGAGCTTGCTGTTCTTAGGGCGGCATTGCCGGAAGATGCGCCTGCTGAACTCGGTGCATTGATGGAAGTGCATGCGATGATCCTGACGGATGAGATGTTTTCGAAGGGGCCGTTCAATATCATCCGTACCCGCCGCTATAACGCTGAATGGGCGTTGATGACACAGATTGAAGAGCTGTCAGCCAAGTTTGACAATATCACCGATCCTTACTTGCGGGAACGGAAAGCCGATCTTGAACAGGTCGCCGAGCGTATTATCAAGGCGCTGACAGGTGTCAAGGTGGAAAAACCTGTATCTACTGGAAACAGTGAACAGGTGGAATTGATTGTTGTCGATTATGATATTTCCCCAGCGGATATGCTTCAGTTCAGGGAGAGTTTCTTCAAGGGGTTTGTCTCAGGAATCGGTGGACAAAATTCTCATGCCGCCATCATTGCACGGGGAACTGATGTTCCTGCTGTGTTCGGACTTTCCAGTTCCCTGCCGTTGATCCGCCAGAATGACTGGTTGGTTGTCGATGCGGATGCCGGTGTTGTCATTGTCAATCCATCGCCGCTGGTCTTGGCGCAGTACCGCGCAAAATTATCTGCACAGCAGAAAGCCAAGCGTAGGCTGAATCGATTGAGGAAGATGCCTGCCGCAACGCTGGATGGTACTACCATCGAATTGCTTGCTAATATCGAGTTTCCGGAGGATTGCCGTACAGTTGTTGATAATAATGCGGATGGTGTCGGGCTTTTCCGTTCAGAGTTCCTGTTCATGGGAAGAAGTGGCGGCGTCAGCTATTTTCCCGATGAGGAAGAGCAGTTTGAGGCTTACCGGAAAGCCGTTGTTCTGCTGAAAGGGCGTCCTGTCACAATCCGTACCCTCGATATTGGCGCTGACAAGGTGCTTTCTTCATCGGAGAAGACAAAAGTGCTGAATCCGGCATTGGGCAAGCGGGCCATCCGTTATTGCTTGGCGGAGCCGGAAATTTTCCTGACACAGTTACGGGCGATTCTGCGGGCATCGGCTTTTGGTCCTGTCAAGCTCCTGTTGCCGATGGTGACACATGGATCAGAAATCGACCAGGCATTGGGCTTCATTGAGGAAGCCAAGGTTCAGTTGCGCTCCCAAGGGCAGCGGTTTGATGACACTATCAAGGTTGGTGCGATGATTGAAGTGCCTGCGGCGGTCATCGCGTTGTCAATGTTTACATCCCGTTTGGATTTCCTGTCCATTGGCACCAATGACCTGATCCAGTATGCATTGGCGATAGACCGTGTTGATCCCGATGTCGCCCATCTTTACAATCCTCTGCATCCAGCGGTACTGGCTATGCTTAAGATGACTGTCGAAAATGCAGGGAAAGCAGGTATTCCTGTCTCTATCTGTGGTGAAATGGCAAGCGACTATCAGTTGACCCGACTGTTGCTGGGACTTGGGATCAGGCAGTTTTCCATGCATCCTGGCCAGTTGCTCAAGGTCAAGCAGGAAATCCTGCTAAGCGATCTGTCCATTCTGGTACCCAAAGTGGACTGTATTCTTGCGTTGGGTGAAGAGAACGAAATTGCCTTGGCGGTGCAGGACCTGCGTCAGGAAGAAATGTCCATTTGACAGAACTCTCTGGACTGCCGTTCTTGCAGGGATTGTCAGGGAACGGTTTGACGGTTGGGCTGTATTTCGTTATCCTTGCAAGACAGCGCTGATTTGTGGGAATGGCTTGCGGGCGCGGAAGGCAGAGCACTTCAACAAATACGGCTAAGCGGCTCACAGACAGTCCCTGCCAATGAAGAAGTGGCACGGGCTTTTTTTATTATGAATGGGATTCCTGCGGGTGGAATCAGCCGGAACAGAAAATTCATGCCATCATCAAGATACGTTTCACCGAAATCTATGTATTTCAGCGAACCGCTTGTCCTTGAAAGTGGGGCAAACATTGCAGGTTATACGCTGGTATATGAGACATATGGCACATTGAACGCCGACTGTACCAATGCCGTATTGGTCTGCCATGCCCTGAACGCTTCCCATCATGTTTCAGGGGTTTATGAAGATACTGGCGAAGTCGGCTGGTGGGACAATATGGTCGGTCCGGGGAAAGCCTTGGATACAGACCGTTTTTTTGTCATCGGTGTCAATAATCTCGGACATTGCTATGGCTCGACAGGTCCGATGCATATCAATCCTGCGACAGGGAAACATTATGGTGCAGATTTCCCTGTCATGACGGTGCAGGACTGGGTGGATGCCCAGGCACGCCTGGCAGATGGTTTGGGTATCCAGCGGTTTGCCGCTGTCATGGGCGGTTCATTGGGAGGAATGCAGGCGATGACCTGGACCCTTCGTTATCCAGACCGTGTTGCCAATGCCATCATCATTGCATCGACATCCCATCTGTCTGCACAAAACATCGCATTCAATGAGGTTGCTCGGACAGCAATCCTCTCAGATCCGGATTTTCACGGCGGGGATTTCTATTCATATGGGGTTGTTCCCAAGAACGGGCTGCGTGTTGCCCGTATGGTCGGTCATATCACCTACCTGTCCAACGATGACATGTCTGAAAAGTTTGGACGTGAGCTGCGATCAGGAGAGTATAAATTCAGCTATGGTGTTGAGTTCGAGATTGAATCTTACTTACAGTACCAGGGCAACAAGTTTTCCTCGTTTTTCGATGCCAATACCTATCTGCTGATTACCCGTGCGTTGGATTATTTCGATCCTGCCGCCAAATATGATGGGGACCTCTGCAAGGCTTTGGAGAATACCAGTGCGAAGTATCTGATTGTTTCTTTTACAACAGACTGGCGTTTTTCGCCGGAATGCAGCCGCATTATTGTCGATGCCCTGATCCGGAATGGCAGGCAGGTGACCTATGCGGAAATTGATGCACCGCATGGGCATGATGCGTTTCTTCTCAATGATGCCCGGTATCATGAGACAGTCCGTGCCTATTATGACCGCATCTGGCAGGAACTGACAGGGATGAACTGATATGAATGCACCATCTCTCAAGAAATTCCGTACCGACCTTGAATTTATTGCAGGCTGGGTCAAAGACAAGGCCTATGTGCTTGATCTCGGTTGTGGTTCAGGGGCATGGATGGAATACCTGCAAGTTACAAAAGGTTGTACGGGTTACGGTGTTGAAATTGATGACCTGAAGATTCCGCCGTGTATCCGCCGTGGTGTCAATGTCATCCAGCATGATCTTGAGCAGGGACTGCCATATTTCCAGAACGATACGTTCGACACGGTTTTCTGCCTGCTGGCTTTACAGATGCTGAAAAATGTCGAGCCTTTGATGAAAGAAATCGCCCGTGTCGGTAAAGAGGCTGTCGTCAGTTTCCCGAATTTCGCCTATTGGCGCAATCTTGAGACGCTTACCCAGGACTGCCGTATGCCAATTTCGGAAGAGCTGCCTTATGAATGGTACAATTCGCCGAACCTGCGGTTTGCCACTATGCACGATTTCGAAGAACTGACCGACCGAGTCGGTTTTGAGATCCTGGACCGTGTTGTGCTGCATGAGGGCGAGGTTGTCACTGAGGATCCTTACCGCAACGGTAGTCTTGCTGTTTACAGGTTGCAGAAAAAAACTGCAACCCCAATCGGATAATGGCGGAAACCAGCAAATGGAAGGCATTGCTTGATCCACGCCTGTTGGCGTGTGTCTTTTTGGGGTTTTCATCAGGGCTGCCGCTTTTCATCCTGTTGACCTTGGTCCAGGCATGGCTGACCGATTCTGGCCTCAATGTGAAAGCATTGGGGCTTTTTGCCCTTGTCATGTTTCCATATACTTGGAAATTCCTCTGGGCACCCTTGATGGACCGTTATTCCATTCCCCGTCTGGGCAGGCGCCGTGGCTGGATGGCTGTGACACAGGCGGCACTTTTCGTCACAGTAGGTTTGCTTGGCATGTTGAATCCCAGGGAACAGATGGTCTGGATTGGTGTCCTGGCGGCTGTCATTGCTTTCCTTTCCGCTAGTCAGGATATTGTTATTGATGCTTACCGTCGGGAGTCGTTGCCTGATGAAGAACAGGGATTGGGCAGTGCCATCCATGTCAATGCTTACCGGGTGGCAGGCATGGTCCCTGGCGCACTCTCGCTGATTCTTGCGGACATGATGAGCTGGCAGATGGTTTTCTGGATTACTGCGGCATTCATGCTGCCAGGACTTGCCTGTACCCTTTTCGTCAAAGAACCGGAAGTACAGGGAACCACCCCACGTACCATCCGGGATGCGGTTGTATTGCCGTTCACCGAATTCATCAAACGAGATGGCTGGAAGAAAGCTCTTTTCATCCTGCTATTCATTTTCCTTTATAAACTTGGCGACAGTCTGGCAACGGCATTGTCCATCAAGTTCTATCTTGATGTCGGTTTCACGATGACCCAAATCGGGGTTATCGCCAAGACAACCGGTTTCTGGGCGAGTATCGCCGGGGCATTGCTTGGCGGTGTCTGGATCATTGGATTAGGCATCAACCGGGGGCTGTGGATATTCGGGGCATTGCAGGCAGTTGCAATCCTGGGCTTTTCATGGCTTGCCCAAAGTACGGCGGATCCCGTTCTCCTGGCGTTTGTCATCGGGGCTGAAGCTTTTGGGACAGGGCTTGGGACAGCCGCGTTTGTCGCCTATATTGCGAAAACGACCGATCCGCGCTATACCGCCACCCAGTTTGCGCTTTTCACCAGCCTGGCAGCGGTTCCCCGTACCTTCATCAATGCGTCTGCCGGATATATCATCGATGTCACTGGCTGGTTCATGTTCTTCAACTTCTGCTTCCTGCTTGCCATCCCCGGGATGTTGCTTTTGCCGAAGATTGCCCCTTGGAGAGAGCAATAAAGATACTGACCTGAATGGCAACAGGCTAAAATACAGCTATTACTGATTACCGACTTTCGAGGTCAACATGAGTGCTTTAAGCGAGGAATTCATCCGTTTTTCCCTTGATTGTGGCGTGTTGCGTTTTGGGGAGTTCGTTACCAAGGCAGGACGCAAGTCGCCTTATTTTTTCAATGCCGGGCTGTTCAATGACGGGCATTCATTGATGGTACTGGCGGATTACTATGCAGAGACTTTGCTGCGATCAGGGCTGGACTTTGACATGCTGTTTGGTCCTGCCTATAAAGGCATTCCCCTGGCGGCTTCTGTTGCGGTTGCCTTGGCGAAAAAAGGTCACAATGTGCCTTTTGCCTACAATCGCAAGGAAGCCAAAGATCATGGCGAAGGCGGGATTATGGTTGGCGCACCGCTTAAAGGCAGAATCGTCATCATTGATGACGTGATTACTGCCGGTACTTCCGTCAACGAGTCTGTCGGCATCATCACCAGTGCCGGGGCAACGCCGAGTATCGTACTTATTGCCTTGGATCGTATGGAACGGGCGGGCAAGGATGATGCGCTTTCAGAGCATTCCGCTGTCCAGGAAGTCCAGCAAAAGCATGGCATGCCGGTTTTATCAATTGCCAATCTGAATGATCTGATGACGTTCCTCAGTCATCATGCCGGCAATGACAGTGAATTGTTCAAGTACCAGCAGGCAGTCAAGGCTTACCGCGATAAATACGGGGCAAAATAATCCATTCCCTGAAACAGAAAGAAGTTGCGATGAAGAAAAACTGGCTTGGCAAGGGACTTGCTGTTGCATTGTTGATGTTTGCCGGGGTATTACCGATTACCGTACAGGCAGACTCGCCTGATAATCTTGACATTGTTTGGGCAAGAACGGTAAGTGAGAAAACGCCGATATACAGTCAGAAAAGCACTCGTTCAAAGATCGTCAAACGCTATTCACATAAATATGTGGTTCATATTGCAGGTGTAAAAACTGGAGAAGATGGTCAGTCCTGGTATGAGGTTGTCTGGCCGTTCAAGGGCTGGTTGCAGGCTTCTGACACATGGTTTGCCCCCCAATTAGGAGGATATTATCCCGAAAAACTGCCAGATCCAGAACGCCTGAGCTTGCGAATAGAGACAGACATCGGCAATTATCCTGCTGCCACCATCAAAGTGCTTGGCAAGCCAATGAGCCAGGAATACCGAGTGGATAAAAGCATTGGTAATGTCGTTGTCCAAAAACTTTGGTGGCAGGGGATAGTGATTGAATACCATAATTCCTACCGGCAGGCAGAGCTGGCATGGATTGATGGCATCACTTTCAGTCAGGGAGCAAAGGTAGGTTTTGGACCGATTCATGTTGGCGATCCTGTCGAGAAACTGGGCATTTTCGGCATTGAAAAGCCAGAGCCATCCAGTGGTGAAGTAACCATGGGTACGAAGATATACCGCTACCGGTTTACTTACAAGCATGGGAAAATTGACACGATGAGTTACCGTTACGGTGTGGGCGGGGATTTTTTTGCCAGCACAGTAATATGGTGAGGGTCAGGTATCATCGGCTGGATATGGCTGTTGCCGCTGAAACAGGGGTGTTAAGGTTCCAGCCTGTTGAAGGCTATGAAGAACCGGCAGAAGATACCTTATATCAGCTTTCCAGGTTGGAATCACTGACCCATCTGTTGGAATATGAAGGATTAATCAGTGTCATTGCACTGAAACAGTACGGGGATTTCGGGGTTGGTGCCCCTTATCTGTTGGGTGAGTTGAATGTACTGGATGGTGAAGTCTATCAGGCGCTTTATGATGGCACTGTCATCGTATCAAACCCACATCAAACGGTTCCTTTTGCCCAGTTGACACATTTCAAGGTGGATTTTTCCCATTGCCTGTCATCTGCATTAGATATCAGGGACTTTGAATCACAGTTGGATCACTTGATTGCGCCTCATGGTAGAGATATTTTTTATGCAGTGAAAATCCGTGGATGGTTTCCAATGATGCAGTGCCGGAGTGTTTATTTCCAGCAGAAACCTTTCAAATCCATGGAACGGATCATGGCGGAAGACCAGATCATTTCAGTCTGGCACGACGTTGCCGGTACCCTGATTTCCATCTATGGACCTGGTTTCATCCATCCATTGGCACCAGTGGGATGGCATTTCCATTTCCTGTCCGATGACCGAAAATCAGGAGGGCATGTCTTGAATCTTCAGACAGGGAAGGTCATGGCAGAGTTCAATAGGATTTCCCTGTTTGTGTTGATGATTCCAGAGAGATAAGGTAAAAGGAAGGGATGAAGAAACTGTTGTTGTGCGGTTTGATAGGATTGGAGTCATTCAGTTGCCATGCGACCAGTTGGGAGTATCTGGGAGGTTATCCAGATGGCAGCCTGAAGTATTATGGCGATATTGACAGCAAGAACCTGAAACGTCATACAGGTATGATCCGGAAAGTCAGCAGTTATGCCAATGGCAAGCGGCTTTCCACCGATTATATGATGTTGGAGGCCGATTGCCGGAAACAGAAGACAAGGGTATTGTCTGTAAATGGCAAAATGGTCAAAGGAGTCTGGAATGAAATCCATCCAGGAAGCCTGGGAGAAACTGAACATAACTGGCTTTGTAGCAAGTAACTGTTCCAATGGGATTGATCGGCTATTTTACAGTCTTGAACATGTTGCGTTTGGAACAGACCGGGCAATCAGGGTTCCGGTCGATTTTCAGTTTTGTCCATTCCATTGTCAGCGCATCAAGCAACAGGAGGAAACCTGTCAGGGGTTTGCCGATGCCTGCAATGATTTTAAGGGCTTCTGCGGCTTGGACAACGCCGACTAGTCCAACTGCTGGCGCAAAGACACCGACCTGAGCTGCTTTGATGTCTTCAAACTCCATATCTTCAGGGTAAAGGCAGGCATAACAGGGACAGTTTTCCTGGCGGGGATCATAGACAGAAACCTGACCGTCAAAGGCGACAGCAGCACCTGCCACCAACGGTTTACCGAGTTGCATACAGATTCGGTTGATGGCTGTGCGAATGGCAAAATTGTCTGTGCAATCCAGCACAATATCTGTTTCTTCGACCAGTTCAGGCAGCGTGTCTTCAGTCATATGGGTAGTGATGACCTTGACATCAATGGTCGGATTGATGCCATAGAGTGTCTGTTTGGCAGACGCTGCTTTGGACAAGCCGACTCGTTCTGTACTATGGATGACCTGGCGCTGAAGGTTATGGACTTCTACGGCATCGTCATCAACAATGGTGATGCTACCCATACCGCTGGATGCCAGATAAAGGAGAGCAGCGGAACCCAAACCGCCAGCACCGATCACCAGTGCGGATGACCGAGCGATTTTCTCTTGTCCCGTTTCGCCCAGCTCCTTCAAGAGGATATGGCGCGAATAACGGTTTTTCTGTTCCTCATTCATAAGCCATCTGTCTCAGGGCTTATTTCTTGGCTTCTTCAGTTTCTGCTTTGTTTGCCCCTTTTTTCTGTTGGGTCTTGGACAGTTTGACAGGTTTGCCTTTCAGGTGGTTGAGCGCCTGCATGAGCTGGAAGTCTTTTGCCGTGCCATATTCGATCGGCTTGTAATTCTTCATGGTTTCAAGCAGTTTGCTTTCTTCTTCCGCATCAAGTTCCTTGCTTTTTTCTTCACCGTCATTGCTTAGGTGTTTGTCCAGATCTGCTTCACGGATACGCAGGTCATTGATGCCGTTGCCGGTTGCGGTTTCATCGACCAGCATATCTGGGACGATGCCTTTTGCCTGGATGGATCTGCCGCTTGGGGTGTAGTAACGGGCAGTGGTCAGTTTCAGGGCGGTATCTTCAGTCAGCTGTCGGACAGTCTGGACAGAGCCTTTGCCAAAAGTCTGAGAGCCCATGATGACTGCGCGTTTATGGTCCTGCAATGCACCTGCAACAATTTCAGAGGCGGAAGCAGAGCCCGCATTGACAAGGACAACGACTGGTACTTTCTTGATGGCGGCAGGCAGTTTTGCCAAAGGATCCTGGGAAATACGGGGTGTATAGTATTCGGGACGTGCGTAGAATTCAGCCTTGGATTCTGGCAGTTGCCCATTAGTGGAAACAACGAGGGCTTCCTGTGGCAGGAATGCGGCAGCAACACCAATGGCTCCAGGCAGAACACCGCCAGGGTCATTTCTCAAGTCAAGAACAATCCCTTTGATATGTGGGTTCTTGGCATAGAGTTTGTTGATATGATCAACCATGTCTTCAATAGTCGGGTCTTGGAACTGCACGATGCGCAGCCAGATGTAGCCTGGTTCGATCATCTTGGATTTAACGCTTCTGACGGTAATCATGTCTCGGGTCAGGGTCAGGACGATTGGACGCAATACGCCTTTACGTGAAATGGTCAGCGTAATCTTGGTGCCGGGGTCCCCCCGCATTTTCTTGACTGCTTTGGTGAGGGTCATCCCTTTGACAGGGACATTGTCGAGTTTTGTAATCAGGTCGCCTGGACGGATACCGGCTTTATAGGCAGGGGTGTCTTCAATCGGAGAGATGACCTTGACAAGACCGTCTTCCATGCCGACTTCCATGCCGAGACCACCGAATTTCCCGGAGGTTCCTTCCTTAAGTTCTTGGAATTCTTTTTTATCCAGATAGGCGGAATGGGGGTCAAGCGATGAAACCATGCCTGAAATGGCTTCTTTCAGTAATTTGCGGTCATCAATAGGTTCAACGTAATCTGACTTGATCATGCCAAAGATATCCGAGAGTTGACGGAGTTCTTCAACAGGCAGGTTGGAAGGCTGTTTCTGGGCCATGGCAGTGCCAAAGGCACCGACAATGATGCCAATGGCAAAAATCAAGAAATTGCGTAATTTGTTCCCCATTTTTGAGTCACCTAATCTAATCTGGATTGTGCCTGTCCGTTAAGGATAGCAGCGCGGCAGAAATTATAACCTGTTTGCCATCTAGGCGTTCTGTGTCTCTGATACAGCCTCAACAGTGACATGACCAGTATGGATGACAGGCAGTCCTTTGACAGGCAAGGATGCTCCATACGGTCAGTTGCTGGAGCTGCCTTGCAGGATGACGGCCCTGGTGGCTGCTGCAATCTTTTCCGGATCGCCAAGATAGTAGTGGCGGATTGGTTTCAGGCTGTTGTCCAGTTCATAAACCAGAGGCTGCCCTGTCGGGATATTGAGCAGGGCAATGTCCTTGTCGCTGATGCCATCCAGTTCCTTGATAAGGGCACGCAGGCTGTTGCCATGCGCCGCAATCAGGATGGTCTTGTTTTTATGCAGTTCAGGGACAATGACTTCATTCCAGAAAGTTTTTACTCTTGCCACTGTATCCTTGAGGCTTTCGGTCAAGGGAATCTGGTCTTTTTTCAGACTGGCGTAAGCCGGATTCCTGTATGAGGTACGGGAATCATTTTCGGGAAGCGGGTCAGCGGCGGTTTCGTAGCTTCTGCGCAACAGGTGAACCTGGTGTTCTCCCAGTTTTTTAGCGGTTTCCGCTTTGTTCAACCCCTGCAAGGCACCGTAATGGCGTTCATTCAGACGCCAGTCGCAGACTGTCGGGGTCCACATGGCATCCATTTCATCCAGGACAATCCACAAGGTACGGATAGCCCTTTTCAGGACAGAAGTATAAGCAATATCAAACTGGAAGCCCGCTTCACGCAGGATATTTCCCGCCATGGCAGCTTCTTGACGCCCTTTTTCTGTCAAATCCACATCAGTCCAGCCAGTAAAGCGGTTTTCAAAGTTCCAGGTGGACTGCCCATGACGCATGAAAACGATTTTATGCATGATTGAAATGAAGGCAAGATAAGTTATCCCGATGTTCAGAGTTTTTCTATTTTATAATGTATTCCGTTTTTAATCTTTGACTTTAGACAGGTTAATTCCGTGAATTTCATCAGAGACAACATTTTCCTTATCGGTGTCGCCGCTTATTGTATCGGTGCATTGATCTGGCCTTATATCCGTACGACAGCGAAAGTCAACAATTCTGAAGCGACAACTCTCATCAATAAGGGGAAAACCACGATTCTTGACATTCGTACCAGAAAAGAATACCAGTCTGGGCATCTGTTGAATGCCGTGTCCATGCCTTTTCTGGGCCTGAAGGAACAGGTTGGGCAACTTGAGGAATCTTTCAAGAAGCAGCCGGTCTTGTTGATTGACCACGAAGGCAAAGATGCGGCAGCGGCCGCAAAAATCCTGAAAGAAAACGGGTTTACCAAGATCAACATCCTGAAAGGTGGCATGGCATCGTGGAACAAAGATGGTCTGCCGACCACCAAATAACAGTCAGAGAGTGGAAATGACAGCGAAAGTCACGATGTATGGCACACAGGTCTGCCCTTATTGCAGAATGGCGGAACAGCTGCTTGTTGCGCGTGGCGTGAAGAACATTGAAAAGATCCTGATTGATGGCAATGAGGATTTGCGTGCTGAAATGATTGGGAGGACCAGCCGCCGTACAGTTCCCCAGATTTTTATTGGCGATACGCATGTCGGTGGTTTTGATGACTTGTCCGCCTTGGATAAGGCTGGTGGTCTGATACCGCTATTGCAGTCCGCCTGATTTTTGCATTTTTATGGAGCAGATATGACAGAAGAGACGAAACAGCCTGTTTTCCAGATCCAGAGCATCTACTTGAAGGATCTCTCTCTTGAACAGCCGAATTCCCCGCAGATTTTCTTGGAAAAGGAAGCCCCGGGTTTTGAAGTTGCTATCAATGTCAGTTACAACGAACTGGGCAACAGTTTTTATGAAGCGTCAGTAACGGCGACAGTGACGGCCAAGATCGGAGAGAAGGTTGCCTATCTGGTTGAAGGCAAACAGTGCGGTATTTTCAATATCCAGGGGATTCCTGCTGAAGCAATGGATTCAGTCCTTGGCATTAATTGTCCGACAATCATCTATCCATATCTGCGGGCAAACATTGCGGATACCATCACCAAGGCAGGTTTCCCGCCTGTCCATCTGGCGGAAATCAATTTTGAGGCACATTACCGCGAGCGTATCCAGGAACAGGCGGCCAAGGCAGAAGCATCTGCTGCTGTTCAGTGATTTCAGGGCTGTCGGATAAAGATGAATATTGCGATTCTTGGTGCCGGGGCATGGGGTACTTCTATGGCGATCAGCCTGGCAACCCGCCATCGAGTGCTGCTTTGGGGACGTGAGACTGAACAGGTCATTGAGGCAGAGAAGACCCGCATGAACAATATGGGTTTGCCAGGCGTGCATTTGCCGGATGATTTGCGCTTGACAGCAGATTTCAACGAAGCTGCCAGACATGGTGCCGGTTCTGCGGGGCTGGTGATTGTGGCAACTTCTGTTGCTGGTCTGCGTCCAGTGCTGGGTCAGCTCAAGGGGTGTCCTGTCAAGAATGTCATCTGGCTCTGCAAGGGATTTGAAAGGGATACAGGCCTGCTGCCAAGCCAGGTTGCAGAAGAAGTCATCAATGATGAAGGTATCCATTTTGGTGTGCTATCAGGACCTTCCTTTGCCCAGGAAGTGGCGGCAGGGTTGCCGTGTGCGTTGACCATCGCCTCTCAATCGGAAGTATTGCGGGGTATTGTTATCGGTGCGATGAATGCGGGCATGATGCGTATTTATTCCAGTGATGATGTCATTGGTGTTGAAGTCGGTGGTGCCCTGAAGAATATCCTTGCAGTAGCAACAGGTATTGCCGATGGAATGTCGATGGGGATGAATGCCCGTGCAGCACTGATGACCCGTGGGCTGGCAGAAATCACCCGGATGGGAATTGCATTGGGCGGCAGGTTGGAAACTTTCATGGGACTGACAGGAGTAGGAGATCTGATTCTGACCTGTACAGGGGATTTGTCACGTAACCGCCGTGTCGGTCTGGGACTGGCAAAGGGTAAGACGTTGAAAGAGGTCGTTGCTGAACTGGGGCATGTGGCTGAAGGGGTCAACTGTGCACATACCGTGCGTGAACTTGCACAGAAAATGGGAGTTGAAATGCCGCTGACCTGTGCAGTGGCAAGTGTCCTTTTTGATGGCGTTTCCATCAAAGATGCTGTCGCACAGCTGATGTCACGCCATGTACGGGATGAGAATGATGTTCTTTACCGTCGGCTTCGCTAGTCGCTTTCAGGCCGGAAAAAATACTTGACACATTTTGCTGTCAGGTATTTTCTGTTTGTGCTGTGTACTCAGTGCCAAAGACTTCTTTCCAGAGTTTCTTGACTTCTTCTGCTTCTCCTTCAACAGAGCCTAAGGCGATTTTTGCCTCGTTGGCACCCTGCATCCGGATTTCATGCTGCAACCGCCTGAAATGGCGGTAAATGGCGGCGACCGTTTCTCCGGAAACCTGCGAGAACAGTCCCAGTTTCTCACACATTTTCAGCAAAGCGATGTTCCCAAGGTTGCCAGTGAGTTCTGGATACCTGCGGGAATATTCAAGGACAAGGTACTGTACGATGAATTCAATGTCCATCATGCCCCCGGCATCATGCTTGATGTCGAAAAGGGCTGACCGGTTTGGATGGGCATCGAAAATGCGTTTACGCATTTTGATGACCTCGGCCTTCAGTGTTTCCGGATCACGTTCCTGGCGCAGGATTCTGTTACGCAGTGCTTCAAACCGTTCACCGATGGAAGCATCGCCGCAGCAGAAACGGGCGCGGGTAAGGGCCTGATGTTCCCAGGGCCATGCAGATTTTTCCTGATAACGTTCAAAGGAATCAAAACTGGAGACGAGCAGACCGCTTGCGCCATCTGGACGCAGGGCAATGTCAATATCAAACAGGGTGCCTGCAGAGGTGGGACTGGTCATCCAGGTAATGAAGCGCTGAGCCAGACGAGCATACAGCATTGGTGCTTCCTGGTCATCGTCGTCATAAAGGAAAATGATGTCGAGATCGGAGGCATAACCGAGTTCTTTCCCGCCCAGTTTGCCATAAGCGATGATGGCAAACCTTGGGGTTTCCCGATGGCGTTTCGGCATGGAGAGCCAGACTTCCCGCAATGTAGCTTCAGCCATGATATCAGCGAGACGGGAAAGGTCATCCGCCAGTTCTTCCACCGTCAATTCCCCACCAAGGTCCTGCGCCAGCAATCGGAACTGCTGGGCATGATGGGCTTCCCGCAGAGTGTCCATCAATTGCTCGGTATCACCACGTTGTGATGCCAGTTGGGTATTGAGGTCTTTGGTGAAAGCTTCCCAGTCAGGGCGTTCCATCAAGGTACGGGCATCAAGCAGTTCATCAAGCAGGATGGGATGACGGGTCAGGTACTGTGCTGCCCAGTCGCTGGTATCAAGCATATGCATCAGTCGGGATGTTGCGACCGGGTATTCCGTCAACAGGGAAAGGTAAGCGGTCCTTCTTGCAATGCTTTCGAGGAAGTCAAGCAGCCGTCCTAAAGTGACCAGCGGCTTATGGGCATATTCCAGGATTCCCGATAAAACAGCGTTGATCAGGGCAGTCATCTTGTCGCTGTAGGTATCGGATAGGGCTTGGATACGGTGGGATTTCCAGAAAGCCTGGAGACGTTTGGCGGCGGCTTCCGCCTCAGGGAAGCCCATAGACTCGAATTTTGTCCGCAGGATATTCAGTTGGTCTTCGTCATTCTGGTTGGAAATCAGGGGAGGGATGACCATCTTGTCTGGATCCTGGGGTTCTGCTTTCTCACCGAAAATGGCATCAAACTGTTCAGAGACAAAATCGCGGTGTTTCTTGAGAATAGCCATCAATTCATCTACAGAGGACAGTCCTGCTGCCTGGGCAATGATCAAGCAGTCATCGCCATTATTGGGGAGAGAATGGGTTTGGGCATCTTCAAGATATTGGATGCGGTGTTCAATGTTGCGTAGGAAAGTATAGGAATCCAGCAGACTGTTGGCCGTTTCTTCTTCCATCAGCCGTTTTTCTGCAAGGATATGCAGGATATTCCGGGTAGATTTATCCTGAAGTGCTGGCTCCCTGCCGCCGCGGATAAGTTGGAACATTTGCGCCAGAAATTCAATCTCGCGAATACCACCACGCCCCAGTTTCACATCATTGCTGTGTTCAGGGTGCATTTTTTCCCGACGGATAACATCGGTGCGGATCTGCTGGTGCAGGCTCCGGATAGATTCAATGACGCTGAAATCAAGGTATTTCCTGTAAATGAAAGGGAATGTGATTGACTGCAAGGCAGCGATGTCTTCAGGATTGCCAGTGATGGCACGGGCTTTGATCCACGCATAACGTTCCCATTCCCGACCCTGTACGATGAAATACTGTTCAATCATGCTGAAACTGGCGGCCAATGGACCTGAGCCACCATTTGGACGCAATGCCATGTCAACACGAAAAATGAAGCCGTCTTCTGAAATTTCAGAAATGGCGGCGATAAGGCGTCTCCCCAAACGGATGAAAAATTCCTGGTTGGACAACAGGCGCTGCCGTCCTTCGCGGGTAGGCACCGTTTTTCCATTTTCTGGATAGACGAAAATGAGATCAATATCGGATGAAACGTTGAGTTCCCGTCCACCAAGCTTGCCCATGCCCAGTACGATCAGTTCCTGCTGTTTGCCGGACTGTGCACCGATTGGCATACCATGAGCGTCTATCATTTCACCGTATAACACTTCCAGCAATGTCTGGATGGTGAATTGCGCAAATAGCGTCATGGTCTCGACAACTTCTGACAGGTCGGCCTTACCGATAATATCCCGGTTGATGATGGCGCAGATAATCAGGTTACGCAGTCTCCGCATAGCCCGTTGCAAGGAATAGTCTGCATCAGTTTCCTGCCTGAGCAGGGCAGGAAAATCAGCTTCTGTCAGTGGCTTATGGACAATGGCATCCAGTTGTCGCAAGCGTTTTTCCCGATCGCCATTCAGCCAGTTCCGGTAAAAGCGGGAAGCCTGTTCAATGGGAATCAATGACGGTCTACACATGTTGTAAGCAAGCGTAACGGTTGTTTTTTACAAGCATAGCAGATGCTATCCTTTCAGGCGGTTAAAAAATCAGTACACTATGATATTTTACGTCCTGTAAACCGTTTGAACATTGGTGATGCAGCAGAATCCGCAGCAAGAAAAACAGCTTCCTGAAGAACCGGAGACGTCTATGACGTTTACGGACAAGGAGGCTGTTTCTTTTTTACACAGGCATAGAAGACTGGTCTGGCTGGGAGGCGGCATTGTCGGTGTGTTGCTGGCGGTTTTCATCGGATTGATAACAGTTGCTAGTGTCTTGATGTCGAATATCGGACGTTACCATCAGGATATTGAGGAAGCTGCCAGCAAGACTCTCAAACACCCAGTCCGTTTTACTCGTATCCAATCCTATTGGCATGGACTGAATCCAGCGGTTTCCCTTGAACAACTCTCCATTGCAGATGATTCTGGTACGCCTCAACTGAAGCTGGAAAGCGTTGATGCTGTCGTGTCATGGAAATCGCTTCTGGTAATGGAACCCCGCCTTGCTTGCCTGCAAATCAATCATCCAGACCTGAATGTCAGCCGTGATGGACAAGGGCGCTTCCATATAGCAGGTATTCTTGTTGATCCTAATGACAAGCAAGACAACAGTATCAGCGATTGGCTGATGAAGCAGTCAGAAATTACGGTAACAGATGGTGTGGTGCATTGGCAGGATGATGTTCAGAAGCGTCCCGTCCTGGAGATTAGGGAGATTACCGGGTCGTTGACGAACAGCAGTTCCAGCCATGATTTCACCATCCGTGCAGTACCGGTATTAGTAGGTGCTGAAGCAATGGCGCTAAAAGGTTCTTTCTCCATGCCTTCTGGCAGGAAAATGCCAGAATCGGTATCAATTGTCATGGATGACCTGGATATGGGGACGTTGGAAATGTTGATACCATATCTGCCAATTGATGAAGATCTGCTGCATCAGTTACAGGGATACCAGTTCGCAGGGAGGCTTTCTGATATTGCTGTGACATGGTATTGCCAGGATGTGCCAACATGGTCGGTCAAAGGGGCTTTCAACAATCTGGTATTGCGGGAAAAACCTGGCATAAAACGGCGTGAAGCAGACCGTTTACTGCCTGCGGGAATGGGGGTTGTAGGATTGACAGGAAAGATTGATGCCAGTCCGCAGGGAGGATCGCTTTTATTGGATTCAACCCGGACCGTATTGCTGCTGCCTGTTTATCCAACGGAAAACCCACAGACATTCGACAGCCTGAAGGCGGACCTTGTCTGGCGGCAATCGGAAGAGGAAGGGCTTGTCCTGGATATCCGTGAGATGACTTTCCGGCAGAATGCCGTCACAGGTAAGGCAACTGGGCAATATACTCGTAATCCGGCAGTTGGCAATGGCGGTGCCGGTTCGCTTGATCTGACAGCAGAAGTGGACAATCTGGCAGTCGCTGATGTCAAGCACTATATCCCGTTGCAGACACCGAAAGCTTTGGCTGAATGGCTGACGGCTGCATTGAAGACAGGGATGGTCAGCAAGACCACCGCACGTATCAAGGGAAAAATCGGTGAAATACCCTATCCTGATGGGGAAGGTATTTTCGATATCCGGGCGAAACTGGTTGATGCGTCCATGAATTACACGCCATTCAACCGTTCTCCTGACGGTAAAAGACCGCTCTGGCCGGATCTTGACCATATCCAGGGAGAGTTCAGGATGGAAGGAAAGGCTATTACCATCCATGCAGACAGTGCGGCAACCCAGGGAGCAAATCTTCATGATGTGGATGTTGTCATTCCTGAAACCCTGAAAGGACCGCCAACACTGGAAATCAGCGGCTATTCTGATGGTCCGATGAAACATCAGCTTAATTTCGTCAATGCCTCACCTGTTTACGAGATGATCGGGCATCTGACAGAGAATACCATTGCATCAGGAGATGGCAGTGTCGATATCAAAATCCATCTCCCGTTGAACAACTTGAAAGAGACAACAGTCGATGGACATCTTAGGTTCCAAGGCAATGATATTGTCTTGCTGGAAGACCTGCCGGTGGTGTCAGGCACCCGGGGTGAATTGCATTTCACCCATCAGGGATTCATGCTGACGGATGTGGAAGGCCGTTTCCTGCATGAGCCTGTTTCCATCAATGGCGGGACCGTCAAGGGGGATACGTTCCATGTCAAGGCAGCAGGCACACTAAGTGGACAGGGTGTTCGCAAGACCTATACAACAGGTGCCATGAAGCATTTGGCAGGCGCTGTGATCGGTCATGCACCGTTCATCGTAGATATCGAAAAGGGCAATATCCTGATTTCAACAGACCTGAAAGGTATTGGGCTTAACTTGCCAGCACCACTCGGTAAGCCAATTGGAACAATGGTGCCGTTACGGGTGCGTCTGAAGGATATGCCTTCAAGAGGAACCGTCAGTCAGGATGAGTTGTCTGTCAATTATGGAGAAGGCCGTACAGCCAGGTATCTCCGTACCAAGACAGGGCATGATCGTTACTGGCGGGTAGCGCAAGGCGGTTTTGGTATCAACCGTCCAGCTGTTGTCAAAGAAGGCTTGATGGTGAATGCGGATGTTCGCCATTTTGATCTGAATGAATGGATTGATTTCATTGTTGGTTTCTATGCCAGTGCAGGTACCTCTGCTTCTGGCAGGCAATCATCCGGCGGTGGTTTGCTTCAGTATCTTGAGCCACATTGGTTCAACTTGAAAGCTTCGGTATTTGATGCTTTCGGGCTCAGGGCAAGGCAGGCTGTGGCAGAAGGTTCCCGTCACAATGGACGTTGGGAAATCAATGCAAAGGCGGATATATTGGATGGACATATTGTTTATATCGAGAATAATGCTGACCATCCGCATGGCTATCTACAGGCAAGATTGAAAGATTTTGATGTGGCATGGAAGTCCATCAAGCCCCATGATGGTTCCTCGGGCAAGCGTACTGAATACCGTGGTGCATTGCCTTCAATGGATATCGAGACAGAGAATCTGGGGCTGCTTGACCGTCATGAACTGGGTAAGGCAGTGCTGAAAGCGGAAAGTGTCAAGCGGTCAAATGGCAATGAATGGCTGATTAGGCAGTTGCGTATCAGTAATGAGGATGCTTTCGTGGAAGCGACAGGGAGATGGACCGCATTGCCCGGAAGCCATCCAACGATCCAACTGGATTTCCAACTAAATGTTTCTAATGAAGGCAATTTGTTAAAACGGTTGTTGTTTGATGGTTTGTTGAAAGGGGGAGTCGCTGTCTATAAAGGCAATATCCATTGGCGGGGACTGCCGTTTGTGCCTGATTTCAATTCCATGTCAGGCAACCTGTCATCGAACCATACCAATGGACAGATTGTGAAAATCAAACCAGGTGCCGCCAAATTGCTGAGTGTCCTCAGCCTTCAGTCCCTGCCGCGTCGCATGGGGATGGATTTCAGAGACCTGGTGGCGGAAGGGTTTTCTTATGACAGTGTTGCAGGTGATTATGTCATTACGGATGGCATCATGAAAACAGAGAATCTGCAAATAATCGGGTTGCCAGCCGAAGTGGATTTAAAAGGCATCATCAATATCGTTGATATGACACAGGATCTGGAAGCAGAAATTAGGCCGGAAATCAATGCTGCGGGTGCATCCATTGCAGTCGGATTGATCAATCCGATTGTCGGTGTAGGCACATTTCTTGCGCAGACCTTGGCAAGGGAACCGTTGAAACAGAACTTCACCTATCACTATCGCATCACAGGCAGTTGGGCTTCTCCGGTTGTTGAGATAATGGATAAGGACAAACATTAGAACAGGGAACGAGGATAGGTTCAATCAGTCAGAGAAAATGGAGGGAAGCATGGCAAAAGTCGCAGCTGTGCAGATGGTGTCAACACCTACTATCAGTGAAAACATGGTTACAGCGGCACGGTTAATTGCTGAGGCTGCCGACAAGGGCGCAGAACTAGTGCTTTTGCCGGAGTATTGGCCAGCTATTGGTCGTAAGGATATTGAGAAACTGAATGATGCAGAGCCTTACGGCAATGGACCTGTACAGGATTTCATGGCGAAGACAGCCCAGAAACATCATATCTGGTTGATTGGCGGCACGCTTTCGCTGGTTTCGCCAGAACCCAACAAGGTATTGAATACAACGTTGGTTTATCGTCCGGATGGTGCCAATATCGCCCGTTATGACAAGATTCATCTGTTCGGTTTTGCCACCGAGCGCGAAGCCTACGATGAATCCAAGGTTATCAGCCGTGGTGATTCGATCACAGCATTTGATGCCCCGTTTGGCAGGGTTGGTCTGTCTGTCTGTTATGACTTGCGTTTTCCAGAGCTCTATCGCGCATTGGGCGACTGCAGTCTGATGGTCGTTCCTGCAGCGTTCACCTATACAACGGGGCAGGTGCATTGGGAAATCCTGCTTCGGGCCCGTGCTATTGAGAACCAGACATACATTCTTGCTGCAGCCCAAGGGGGCCGTCATCCCACAGGCCGCCGTACCTGGGGACATTCCATGTTGATTGACCCATGGGGACAGATCCGGTCAGTCTGTGTTGAAGGGGAGGGGTTGGCTATCGGTGAGATTGACATCGAGCTGCTGTCTGCTATCCGGGAAAAACTGCCAGCATTAAGGCACAGGCAGCTCTAATTTTCCTGACAGCCTGTCAGCAGATACATTAAAATCAGCGATTGATGGAATTTCAGGATTGCGTTTCATGTCTTCAACGAATCTTCCCGCAGACAATCTGGCATTAGCAGAAACCGTGCTGCTAGAACCCTTTGGACTGGATGAAGCAGTATTGATGCGTACCATGGGAGAAATTTTCACCCATCAGGTTGATTATGCTGATATGTATTTCCAGTTCACAAAAAACGAAGGATGGAGTCTGGAAGACGGCATGGTCAAATCCGGCAGTTTTTCTATCGAAAAAGGGGTTGGTGTTCGGGCTGTCTCAGGGGATAAGACGGCTTTTTCCTATTCTGATGAGATTTCCCTGGAAGCATTACGCAGTGCCGCTTCCGCAGTACGGACAATCGGCCGTCAAGGGGCCGGAACAGCAGCGCTTTCTTCACATCTGACGTCATTGGATACCCGGACATTGTATTTGCCAGAAGATCCTTTTCAGACACTGTCTGCAACGGAAAAAGTTGCATTGCTTGAAAAAGTGGAGAAACTTGCTAAAGCTGCCGATCCACGTATTGTCCAGGTCATGGCAGGTCTGGCAGGGGAATACGATGTGGTGCTGGTTGTTCGGAGTGACGGGAAGTTGGCTGCGGATATCAGACCGCTGATCCGTTTGTCGGTGACAGTGATTGCGGAAGAGAACGGCCGTCGGGAAGTTGGTAGCAGCGGTGGCGGAGGACGTTTTGGTTATGGGTACTTTACCGATGAAGTCGTCAGGCAGTATGTGGATCAGGCAGTGCATTCCGCTGTAACGATGCTCAGTGCCCGTCCTGCTCCGGCAGGACCGATGACTGTTGTATTGGGCGCAGGCTGGCCAGGCGTATTGCTGCATGAAGCAGTTGGGCATGGTCTTGAAGGAGATTTCAATCGCAAAGGGTCAAGCGCTTTTTCTGGACTGTTGGGTCAGACAGTCGCTGCTGGCAATATCACCGTCATTGATGACGGGACTATTGCAGACCGCCGGGGATCGCTGAATATGGATGATGAAGGCAATCAAACTCAGCGTAATGTATTGATTGAGAATGGTGTGCTCAAAGGCTATCTTCAGGATTCCCTGAATGCCCGCTTGATGAAAATGCCGGTTACAGGCAATGGCCGCCGTCAGTCTTATGCACATCTGCCGATTCCCCGCATGACAAACACTTTCATGCTGGGTGGTGACAAGGATCCTGCTGAAATCATCGCTTCTGTGGAAAAAGGTCTTTTTGCCGCTAATTTTGGGGGAGGACAGGTTGACATCACCAGTGGCAAGTTTGTCTTTTCAGCAAGTGAAGCCTACCTCATAGAGAATGGCAGAATCACTTACCCTGTGAAAGGGGCAACCCTGATTGGTAATGGTCCTGATGTTCTCAAACGGGTGTCAATGGTAGGCAATGACCTGCAGTTGGATTCAGGGATTGGTGTCTGCGGCAAAGAAGGGCAGAGCGTTCCTGTGGGGGTTGGTATGCCAACGATCCGTCTGGATGGGATGACGGTAGGCGGTACGGCTGGTTAACGGAAAAGTTTTGTCAGCTGTCAAAAACTGGTTTACAATGAATCAGTTGATTGAAAAGGGCGTTTTGTAAATGTTGCGTTTTTCCCGATTTTATTTCTTTTTCTTTAGCCGTTTGCCCCAAAGGCGGTGAAAGGTCGGGTCACAACTGTACAAAACCGAAAGCATACCGAAAACCGCCAGAAGAAACTGGCGGTTTTTTTATATACCTGAAGGAAACCTATCATGCAAAAACCAATTGATGATCTGCGTATTGTCGCAATGAAAGAATTGACGCCTCCATCCAACTTGATCAGTGCTTTCCCATGCCGGGCAGAAACGGCAAGAACAGTGACAGATTGCCGTGATGAAATCCATAATGTCCTGCAGGGCGAGGATGACCGTCTGGTGGCGATTGTCGGACCATGCTCCATCCATGATCCAAAAGCAGCGGCAGAATATGCAGAACGTCTGAGAGCGGAACGTGAACGTTATAAAGATGACCTGATTATCCTGATGCGGGTCTATTTCGAAAAACCGAGAACGACTATTGGCTGGAAAGGGCTGATCAATGATCCGTTCCTTGACCAGAGTTACCGTATCAATGAAGGATTGCATATTGCTCGTGAACTGTTGCAGACAGTGAACATGATGGGATTGCCTGCGGCAACAGAATTTCTCGACATGATCAGCCCGCAATATATCGCCGACATGGTCAGTTGGGGAGCGATCGGGGCACGTACCACAGAATCCCAGGTTCACCGTGAATTGTCTTCCGGACTGTCCTGCCCTGTGGGATTCAAGAATGGGACAGACGGCAATGTGAAGATTGCCATTGATGCCATCAAGGCAGCTTCCCATCCCCATCATTTCCTGTCTGTCACCAAGAGCGGGCATACTGCAATCTTCCAGACACAGGGTAATCAGGACTGCCATATCATCCTGCGTGGCGGCTTCAAGCCAAACTATGATCCTGAGAGTGTGAACGCTGCAACACAGGCATTGGAAAGCAATGGCATTACGCCCAATATCATGATTGATGCTTCTCATGGCAACAGTTCCAAGAAAGCAGAAAATCAGGTACCTGTCTGTGAAAACATTGCGGAAAATATTGCAGGAGGCAACCGACATATCATCGGTGTCATGATTGAATCGAATCTGGTGGCAGGGTGTCAGGATCTGGGAGATGGTAAAAACCTGACATATGGCCAGTCAATCACCGATGCCTGCCTGGGCTGGCAGGACAGCAGTATGCTGCTGGGGAAACTGGCGGAAGCTGTTCGCCGCCGTCGTGATGCGAAAAAGCAATGATTCCTCAGCGGAAAAATCCCTTGACTGGCAATGATTCGGTCAAGGGAATTTTTCCTGTTTTCGGAAAGACCTGTCAGGACATCAGTTGCGGAAATTGTTGAATTCCAATGGAATGTCCTTGACCTTCTCACGAAGCATCTGCATGGTTGCCTGAAGATCGTCTTTCTTGTTGCCGGTGACACGGACAGTTTCACCTTGGATGCTTGCCTGGACTTTCAGTTTGTTGTCCTTGACCAGTTTGACGATTTTCTTTGCCATGTCTGACTGAATGCCGTTCTTGACAGTGACAATCTGTTTTACCTTGTCGCCGCCGATTTTCTCAATCTTGGATTCTTCCAGGAAACGGACATCAACCTTGCGCTTGGTCATTTTATTAATCAGAACATCCCTGACCTGACCCAGCTGGAAATCAGAATCGGCAAAAACCGTCAGTTCAGCAGCTTTCTGTTCCACACGGGCATCGCTGCCACGAAAATCGAAGCGGGTGCCTATTTCCTTGTTTGCCTGATCGACAGCATTGCGTACCTCGACCATATCTGCTTCAGAAACAACATCAAAAGATGGCATAGTATCCCTTTCATCAAAAACCTCGGACCGAGGCTGTCAATATTTATCAAACAGCAGGCATTTTACCGAATATTTTCCGGGATATGTCATGCCCACGGATTGGCGTTTTCCGGTTCACGGATTCCTGCCAGCAGGAATTGCTCCCAGAGATACCATTTTCCGTCTTTGGCAAGTCGCAGTTTCACAGAACGCGGAGAATCTGCGCCGCCTGAACGGAGATACAAATTGGCATAATTGGTTTCTTGGTAGGAATAAGGGTTTTCACTGACAGTAATGGTATAAGGTTCACCCGGCATGTAATTATTCTTGGGTGTTGCGCCTGTAAAGTAAGATCGGGGGACATAATCCTTGTCACGGAAGCGGTCAGCGATGAACTGCCTTTCCATCGGACTCAGTGGACGGGGCCCCCGCAAGTAATCAAGCATTTGCAGGGACAGGTTCTTGTCGTCAGGGTAGAAACAAAGAGCCAGTACTGTCAGGGCAGCGGTATCGAATGGCGTTGAAAGGGATGCCTGTGGCAGTGATTTGAAGGCATCCAATGTTTCCGGCAGGTTTGGGAACACAATGTCCATACTGCGGTTTCCTGCGGAATCTGCTGCAGTCTGGGTAGCTGGGGAGGAATTGCTTTTCAGTTTGTCAAAGAGTGCCATCAGTCTTTCTCCTTGGCTAAGGTTGATCCTGGTACCTGCAAAAAGCTTTCATCAATGATGATTGCCCTGCAACGGGTGCTTGCAAAAAACTCGACAGGGCACCCAGGTAATCTTAAGATGATACTTTGTTTAATGCTGTTAAGCCATCTTATTCTTGTATTTGACAACCATGAATATCAGTACAGCGCTTCAGAAAGAAGTTTCCCTGAAAGCACTCAATACATTCGGTATTGATGCTATTGCTGCCAATTATCTGGAAATCCATGGTATCCAGGACTTGGAGAAGGTGTACCAAGATGAATCTCTTCGGAAAATGCCTCGTCTGATCTTGGGAGGCGGCAGTAACCTGTTGCTGACATCAGAACGCTTTGACGGACTGGTCCTGAGGATGGTTAACAAAGGCATCACGATTGAGCGTGATGATGGCAATGCCGTATATCTTCGAGTTTCAGCAGGCGAAAAATGGCATGATTTTGTCATGTGGACTTTGCGGAACGGTTATCCAGGGCTGGAAAACATGTCATTGATCCCTGGTACAGTCGGTGCTGCGCCTGTCCAGAATATCGGTGCTTACGGGGTGGAACTGAAAGACCATTTCTATTCCTTGCGGGCATTTGATTTCCAGACAGGGCAAATGGTTGAACTGGACCGTGAAGACTGTGATTTTTCTTACCGGGACAGCATTTTCAAACATGCGATGAAAGACCGTCTGGTCATTACCGACCTGACGTTTGTTTTGCCCAAAGCCTGGAAGCCCAATATCGGTTATGGCGATGTGGCAAAGACTTTGAAGGAAAAGGGGATTACAGAGCCGACCGCTGAACAGGTCAGCCAAGCGGTTATCGCTATTCGCCAGCGAAAGCTGCCAGATCCCGCTGTACAGGGCAATGCAGGCAGTTTCTTTCAGAATCCAACCGTAACGGCTGAACAAATGGTTTCTCTGAAAAAGATATATCCCGATATGCCCTCTTATCCCCAGCTGGACGGCAGGTTTCGGATTGCCGCAGGCTGGCTGATTGACCAGTGTGGTTGGAAAGGCAGGCAGATGGGGCAGGCCGGTGTCTGTGCGACACAGGCATTGGTGTTGGTGAACTGTGGCGGTGTCAAAGGTCAGGAAGTCGCTGAATTGGCAAAGGCCATCCAGACAGATGTCCAAACCAGGTTCGGCATCCTGCTGGTGCCGGAACCTGTCTTTATCTGATGTCTATTTCGTGCATTTTCTGACAAAATCTGCCAAACCACCACTAACCAGCGTTTTGTTGTCAACGATACCTTTTTCCGTGATAAGGGCTGTCACCAGTTCTGCAGGGGTCACATCGAAAGCCGGGTTCCGAATGGCGACACCTTCAGGGGCCCAATGACATTCCCGGTAGCCTTTGACTTCATCTGCCGGTCTTTCTTCAATTGGGATTGCCTTGCCATCCGGCAAAGACAGGTCAATGGTGGACAGCGGACAGGCAACATAAAATGGGATATTGTGCCGTTTTGCCAGAACTGCCACCATATAGGTGCCGATTTTATTGGCAACATCCCCATTGGCGGCAACGCGGTCGGTGCCGACAACAACCGCATCGATTTCCCCCTGACTCATCAGATAGCCGGACATATTATCTGTAATCAGGGTGACAGGAATCTTCTCTTGCACCATTTCCCATGCCGTCAGGCGTGCCCCTTGCAGGAAGGGACGGGTTTCATCGGCGAAGACGGAAATTCGCTTGCCTGATTCAACTGCTGAACGGAAAACACCCAAAGCAGTTCCATGACCGGCGGTTGCCAATGCACCTGCATTGCAGTGGGTCAGGACATGCATCCCATCAGCCAATAGGGATGCGCCATAAGCCCCCATTTGACGGTTGGCCTGTATATCTTCTTCCAGAATGGCATGAGCTTCCTGGAGCAGGGTTTCCGCAAGGGAAGTCTGAGACAGAGATCTGTTGCTTTCCCAAAGCCTGTGCATACGGTCCAGTGCCCAGAACAGGTTGACAGCGGTTGGTCGGCTTGCCGCCAATATCCTGAAACTGTTTTCCAACTGCCTGGTGAAAGACTCAGCAGGCTCCGCCGCCAACCGCTTCGCTTCCAGGACCACACCATAAGCGGCAGCGACACCGATGGCAGGCGCTCCTCTGACGACCATGGTACGGATAGCTTTGGCGACACCTTTGGCGGAATCATAGGCAGGATAGGCAATTTGCTGAGGCAGCAGACGCTGGTCAATCATCTCAATTTGGCTGCCGTTCCAGCGTAGGGTTTCTACATGCTTGCCCATTATCAGTCCCCTTCAAATTGGCAGAGCACATAAGAAGGACAACCGATGGCAGACAGTCTCTCTATGCCTTTAAGGCCAGGCAGTCCGATGATGAAAGCACTTTCTATGACGTTACCGCCACAGCGGCGGATAAGTTTGATTGCCGCCTCTGCCGTTCCGCCTGTTGCAATCAGGTCGTCAACCAACAGTACCCGTTCACCAGGAAGGATCGCATCAGTATGGATTTCAAGCGTATTGCTGCCATATTCCAAGTCATAATTTTCCCTGATGACCGCTCCCGGCAGTTTACCTTTCTTGCGGATAAGCACCAGTCCTGCACCGAGGAGATATGCCAATGGCGCACCAACGACAAATCCCCGGGAATCAATGGTGGCGATGCGGTCAATCTCTTGCTTCCGGTAATGTTCCACAAGCTGGTCAATGGCTGTTTTAAATCCTTCTGGATTGTTCAACAGGGTTGTGATGTCCCGGAACAGAATTCCTTTTTTCGGATAGTCAGGAATGGTGCGGATGAAATCGGTCAGTTGCTTTGCCATAGGAAGCCTTATTGTTATCGTTTAAAGTAATCCTTGAACTTTTCATGGACAGCGGACATCTGTTCCTCATTGAGTAACGGCACTTTGCCGGTCTGAAGCAGCCGCCAGTATTGTTCACAAAGCGATTCAGCTTCAACCGTGACAGCCAGTGCATGATCAAGGTTGTAGCCTGCTGTCAGCAAACCGTGATGCGCCAGCAGACAGGCATAGCCTTTGCCGAGTGCCGCCACGGCAGCATCCGACAGCGTTTGGGTACCGAATAACGCATAAGGAGCGCATGGAATGGTGTTTCCTCCAGTTACAGCGATCATGTAATGGAATGGCGGGACATCCTGTTCCAGGCAGGCGACCGTTGTCGCAAAAGTCGAATGGGTATGCACTACTGCATGGATGTCTGGTCGGGCAAGATAGACATCACGGTGTATCCGCCATTCGCTGCTTGGCTTTTTTCCCTCAAGCAGGTTGCCTGCCATATCCATCAGGCAGATATCCTCAACAGACATCCGATAGGGATCAATGCCGCTGGGCGTGATGAAAAAGCCATGTTGTCCATGCCGTAAGCTGATATTGCCGCTTGCACCACGGTTGATGCCATCTGCGACCAATCTACGGCTGGTTTCGACAAGCTGATTCTGTTTTGTCATCAACATGGTTAGTCTTTGAGGATTCGTCCGGCGACAGCATCCAGTTTCTTCAGCAGTTCAGGATCCCGGCAGTCCGGTGCGGTGATCAGTGCGGAATCCAACGCATGATGGCAAGAACAGTTGGAACCAGAATGGTCTTTCAGGATAGCAGGAATGACCGCTTGCAACAGTTTCTGGGCTTTGATGGCATTACCGGAGAAAGTCTCGATAATTTGCTGGACGGTGACATGGTCATGGTTGGGATGCCAGCAGTCATAATCTGTGACCATGGCAACCGTGGTATAGCAGATTTCCGCTTCTCGGGCGAGTTTGGCTTCAGGGATATTCGTCATCCCAATCACATCACATCCCCAACTGCGATACATCTGGGATTCTGCATAAGTCGAAAACTGCGGGCCTTCCATTGCCAGGTAAGTCCCTCCCATGACGGAATCAATTCCGAGTGTCTGTGCTGTCTCATAGACAGTCTTTGCCAGACGATTGCAGATGGGATGCGCCATTGAAACATGGGCAACACAGCCCTTGCCAAAAAAAGAACGGGGACGGGAAACCGTACGGTCAATGAACTGGTCAACAATCACGAACATCCCCGGTTTCAGGTCTTCCCGTAAAGAACCGACCGCACTGACAGAAACCAGGTCTGTTACTCCAACCCGTTTCAGAACATCAATATTCGCCGGATAATTGATATCACTCGGAGACAATCGATGTCCCCTGCCATGCCGTGGCAGAAAAACCAGCTGTTCACCGTTGAACTGTCCGAAAAGCAGGTCATCAGAAGGTTTACCGAAAGGAGAAGGGACTTTTTCCCAATGCGTGTCTGTCAGTCCCTCAAGGTTATAAATTCCGCTTCCACCGATAATGCTCAGCATAGACGTTCCCTGTTTGATTGCAACATATTATTATCAAATGGCAGGCATGTTTATGCAACAGTTTGGAAAGACGGATTCAGCAGGCAACAAAAAACGGCCTGATGGAAAATCAGACCGTTCAGATTGAAAAGCAAGGAACCTCTTATTTCCTGTTGCGGACATTCGCCGCAATGCGCATACGCAAGGCATTCAGTTTGATAAAACCGTTTGCATCTTTCTGGTCGTATGCACCGGCATCATCTTCAAACGTGGCAATCGTCGTATCAAACAGGGAATCCTTTGCCGAATCGCGGCCAACGACAATGACATTACCCTTGTACAGTTTGATACGGACAGTCCCGTTGACATGTTCCTGGGTGTGGTCAATCAGGGTCTGCAAGGCAACCCGTTCAGGAGACCACCAATAACCATTGTAGATCATGGAGGCATAACGGGGCATCAGCTCATCCTTCAGATGGGCGACTTCACGGTCCAGACAGATGGATTCAATTGCCCGGTGGGCTTTCAACATAATGGTGCCCCCTGGCGTTTCATAACAGCCACGGGATTTCATGCCGACATACCGGTTTTCGACCAGATCCAGGCGGCCGATGCCATGCTTGCAGCCCAGGCGGTTCAGTTCCATCAGGACAGAAGCAGGAGACATCTGTTTGCCGTTCAGAGCAACGATATCGCCTTTGGCGTATTCAATATCCAGATATTCCGGCTGATCTGGCGCTTCTTCAGGGCTGCAAGTCCAGCGCCACATGGAAGTCTCTGGTTCCGCATTCGGATTTTCCAGATAACGTCCTTCATAGCTGATATGCAGCATATTGGCGTCCATGGAATAAGGCGCACCGCCCTGTTTATGCTTCATCTCGATTTCGATGCCAGCGGCCTCAGCATAAGCCAGCAGCTTTTCACGGGAAGTCAAATCCCATTCACGCCATGGGGCGATGACCTTGACATTTGGCATCAAGGCATAGGCGCCCAGCTCAAAACGGACCTGGTCATTGCCCTTGCCGGTTGCACCATGAGAAATGGCGTCAGCACCAGTCAGTTTTGCAATCTCAATCAAGCGTTTTGCAATCAAAGGGCGGGCGATACTGGTACCCAGCAGATATTCCCCTTCATAAATCGTATTTGCCCGGAACATCGGGAAGACAAAATCACGGACAAATTCTTCACGCAGGTCATCAATGAAGATGTTTTCTGGTTTGATGCCGAATTTCAATGCTTTCTGTCGGGCAGGTTCCAGCTCTTCGCCCTGTCCCAAGTCCGCAGTGAAGGTGACAACTTCACACTGGTAAGTGTCTTGCAGCCATTTCAGAATAACAGAAGTGTCCAGTCCACCCGAATAGGCGAGGACAACTTTCTTGATGTCGCTCATAGTTTTCTTTCGTATCGTTCAGTTGAATTGTATGCAGATAGGATATGGCAGACACAACATGTCCTGCCGATTTTTCAACAAGCACATTTTATGCCGATTCGATTGAAACGGAAATATGCCATTGTCCAAAAACAGAAATTCCCCTGTGACTGAACTAGACAGGGGAATCCCACGCTTTTTTATTCGACTTTGCCTTTGACGAAATATTCTAACAAGGCTTTCTGGACATGCAGGCGGTTCTCCGCCTCATCCCAAACCACGGACTGTGGACCATCAATGACTTCTGCCTCAACCTCCTCACCGCGATGGGCGGGCAGACAATGCATGAACAGGGCGTCAGGTTTGGCGCGCGCCATCTTTGCGGCATCCACATTCCAGCCAGCAAAGGCTTTCTTGCGGATTTCATTTTCTTCTTCCCAGCCCATGCTGGTCCAGACATCGGTCGTAACCAGGTCTGCACCTTCGCAGGCATCGGATGGATCGTCAAACAAGGTGAAATGGCTATGGTCTTTGGACACCCAGTTGTAATCAATATCATACCCCTTTGGCGTAGAAACATTGACATGAAAGCCAAAGACTTCTGCTGCCTGCAGCCAGGAATACAGCATATTGTTGGCATCACCGATCCAGGTCACGGTCTTGCCCTTGATGGACCCTCGGTGCTCAATATAAGTGAATACATCGGCAAAGACCTGGCAAGGATGATGTTCATCCGTCAGCCCATTGATGACAGGAACCCGGGAATTCGCGGCAAAACGTTCAATGATTTCCTGACCGAAAGTCCTGATCATGATGATGTCAGACATGCGTGACATGACTTGTGCGGCGTCTTCAATCGGTTCACCTCTGCCCAGCTGGCTGTCGCGGGTGTTCAGATAGACGGCAGTGCCGCCCAGTTGATGCATACCTGCTTCAAAAGACAGGCGGGTACGAGTCGAGTTCTTTTCAAAAACCATCACCAATGTCCGGTCAAGGAGCGGGTGGTAAGTTTCAAAATTCTTGAACTTCTTCTTAATGATACTGGCACGTTCAATCAGATATTCGTATTCGGCCAGTGTTAAATCGGAAAACTGCAGGTAATGTTTGATTGCCATATTATGCTCTAGACGGGTAATTTGCCGTCTATAAAAACGGTTAATCTTTGATTATATGTGATTTTTTGTTTTTTTGAAAGAGTAAACAACCTCAACCCTGTAACTTCATCGACAGGGTCAACATCAGGCAGCACTGTCACTGGCGGTGCCATACCGAAACTGGGGAAAAGGGTCAACAGGCATCAGGCTGCGCTACATCCACTTTCTTGATCTTGCCAAATTTCATTTCAATGATGGCGTCCGATGCCGCATCAACGCGCGCATCATGCAGGAAACGCTGCAGGTCGATCTCATAGGCCTCATTCCCCATCGACTGGATAATGGCACCGACATTCACCCTGCGAACCGCGTCAAGGATGATCGACCAATATTCCCGTTGGGGGAAAGGAATGAATTCCGTACTCCTGTCTCCGTATCCCCGTCCCCTCAGATCACATTCTGTTGCGTCAATCACATATTTGAACCGTTCTGGCCGACGGAAAGCATCACAGCGTTCCAGAACCATGACCGCCAGTTTGGAAGGCAGTTCAATGCTGCGGCGGATAAATCCATGTTCGCGGGCAATCATCACCGCCACTTCCCGATAGAAGGTGGAGACATGCAGGCGGCGGCAGACCTTGTCAACAATCACGGCTCCCCGTTCCTCATGGGCACGGTGATGTGGCCATTGGTTGAAAGGCGTTGTCCCCTTGCCCAGGTCATGCAACAGAACGCCAAACCGGACAGGCAACGGATAGTTTTTCTTGGCGGCATAGTCAATCGCCAGCATCGTATGCCTGTCGGCATAGATTTCAGGATGGTAGTTCTCAGGCTGGGGGACATCCCATAGCGCCTCAATCTCGGGGAAAATACGCGCCAAAGCACCGCAGTCATGCAGCAAATCAATCATCCGGGAAGGTTTTTCTTCCATCAGACCGACAGACAGTTCTTTCCAAATGCGTTCTGGCACCAAGGCATCCACCTCGCCACTTTCCACCATTGATTTCATGATTTTCATGGTTTCCGGCGCAACCGTGAAATCTGTATAACGGGCGGCAAAACGGGCAAGTCTCAGAATACGGACAGGATCTTCACGGAATGCTCTGGAAACATGCCGAAAAACTTTGGCTTTAATGTCTTTCTGACCACCAAAAGGATCAATAATGTTGCCATTGACATCCATCGCCATTGCATTGATGGTCAAGTCCCGCCGGCTGAGGTCTTCTTCCAGTGTGACCGTTGGGTCTGAATGGACAACAAACCCCTTGTAACCGGGGGCGACTTTCCGTTCAGTCCGTGCCAGCGCATATTCCTCTTTGGTTTCTGGATGCAGGAAGACGGGAAATTCCTTGCCGACAGGCTTGTAGCCAAGCGAAAGCATTTCCTCGGCAGTAGAACCCACCACGACATAATCCCTGTCATGGATCGGACGGTTCATGATGATGTCGCGGACACCACCACCAACATTATAGATTTCCATAATTCCCCTGTTTCTTATTATTGGTCATCAGGGACGGGACCGGGTTGATACGGGTAGCATCTTCCCTGTTATCCCGATAGCAATTCAATTCTCTTTTTTCAGACTTTCCTGTTTAGATTATATAGTGTTTCAAGGCCCCTTGCTTCAAGGGGCAATGGTTCCCAGACGTTTCTTCAGGGACTGCGTATGGCTGCCCAGCTCACCAGCATAGCAGGTGGCATTGAACAGCACATTCTTTACGTAATCTCGAGTTTCCTGAAAGGGAATTGATTCCGCAAAAATTGCCCCCTCAACAGCACGGGGCAATGTGGATTTCCAGCGTTTTGGTCGTCCAGGACCAGCGTTATAACCTGCACTTGCCATCGCCTGTGAGCCTTGCAGGTCGTTCAGCATCATATCCAGATAAGCAGAACCCAGCTTGATGTTAGTTTCCATGTCGGTGATTTTCCCGGGATGATAATCTGTCATGCCAATCCGTTTGGCAACATATTTCGCTGTGGCAGGCATCAGCTGCATCAGCCCCTGTGCCCCGGCACTGGACCTTGCCACAATCACAAAACGGGACTCCTGACGGACCAGTCCATAGACCCAAGCCAGATCCAGTCCGAGATCATCTGCCGCTGATTCAAAATAATCACGGTAAGGCGTTGGGAAACGCTGGGAAATCACCACCGTATTTTTGGTACGGTCAGAAGTATTGATCATTCTGTCAATCCTGCCAATTTTCTGACCCAGCTCTGCGGCGACAATCAGCTCCCGGTCTTCTTTCATCTTGCGCAGCTGCCAGTTCCATTCACGAACTGCCTCAAACTGCCAATTCATTGCATAGAACTTGCGGGCGAGAATCATCGTTTCCGCCATCTGTTCGACTTCACTGTTGGAGACATGGTAACTGCTGGCAGGAACCACAACCCAGCCGTTCAGTTCCTCTTCCGCCAGCATCCCATAGAACGAATGTTCTTTCTCAATAGACTTGAACAGGAGATTGGCATCATGTCGTTCCCCCAGTGCTTTCAATGCACGACCTTTCCAATAAACCCAGGCGGGACTGCGTTTCAGAAAATCCGGCATCAATGCAATCCCGTCCAGGACAAGCTGCCAGTCTTCGTTGCGCAGAGCTGTCCGGATACGCCATTCATGGGCGTACGGGGAAATATTGCTGGTGTTCCTGGCTTTCTTCCAGTAATCAATCGCTTCAGGTTCCAAGTCAATGGCAGAATGCAATGCAATGAAACTCCAGCCAAGGGCCTGTTCAGAAGCAGACAGATCCGACTGGAAACGGTAGAGCGAACTGACTGCCTGGGAGCGGTTCTTGTCAGAAGCCTTGCCCAATGCCAGCAGATAGGTTTCATGGCTGCTGTGGTCTTCTCCGGGACCTTTTGACAGGAAAGCAGAAGGATTGCTCAATGCGCGGGCAACAGCATCACGGGAACCTCCTGCCAAGGTGGCGATACGGGAAGCCAAGTTCGGCTGGTTGGTTCTCGCTGCAAGACGGGTGAAATACCAGGCATCATCCACACTTAGCTGATGTTTTTCTGCCATGATTTCCAGCAGGGAATAAGCCGCATCCCCCGCTTTCTTCATATTCAATCCCAGCAGTTCCTTAGCTTCTGCAACCACATTGACACCTTTGACCGCCTTGGACATCAACGCATAACATTTCACCTGCACATCATCATCCACGACAAATTTTGGGTATTCGCGGTCAAAAATGGCCCAGTCCTGTCGTTCTCCCAACAGCAGCAGCCAGTCATTGCGCAGGCGATCTGCAATCGCTGTTCCATCATAACGGGACAGAAATGCCATGATTTCAGCATCAGTAGCGTTGCGAAGATCTGATTTCAGCCGATAATACGCAACATAGGAAGGGATTGGATAATCCTGCAAGGCATCAGCGAGTTTTGCGGCTTTTTCAGGGTTGCTTTTGCGGGCGGCTTCCCGTAACTGCGTGAAAGCCTCGTCCTGTTCGGGCGTGGTTGTCAGCTCACGGGATGCCTCGGCGCATGAAATCATCGTAAAGGTCATTATCAGCAGCAGGAGATTTCTGAAACTTTTCCACATAACCGTGTTTCCTGAAAAAACAGTTAACGAAACTATGAGTTTACCACCGTCAGACAGCAATGAAAGACAATCTCCTGTCACGGGAAGTTGTCAGGATAAAAAAGTTCTCCGCAGACAGTTGCTTGCCATTCGTAAAGCCATTCCTGATGATTTGCGGAAGCAATACGACCATGCGCTCTGTATGCGGATCAAAACATGGCTTGAGGAAAAAGCCGTGAAAACCACCAGCGTCTATCTGCCCATCCGGCATGAACCAGACCTGATGGCACTTTATGAAGCCTTGTCTGGCAAGATCCAGATGGCGTTACCCTACGTGCCAGCCAAAGACAGCCCTTTACAATTCATCGCCTGGCAGCCGGGGGATGAACTGGTGGAAGGGGCTTTCCATATCCCCGTCCCCAAAGCGATGCAGCTTGTTCCGATGCCTGAAGTACTGCTGATTCCCTGTGTCGGTTATACCGCTGACCGTTACCGGTTGGGCTATGGCGGCGGATTTTTCGACCGGACCCTTGAAGGGCAAGACAATATTCTGACCGTTGGTGTGGCATACAGCTGTCTGAAAACAGCTTTTCAGACGGAAAGATTCGATATGCCGCTGAGCGTCATCATCACAGAAACCGGGATTGAGTGAACAGATATTCAGCTTTCTGCATTGCTCTTTCAAGTTCCCGACCTGCAAAGGCTCTTTATCAGATGGCAATCTGAAAACATGGTTTGTCGCCATTACATGACAGTCAGCTGAAAACCAAGGGCGCGGGACACCCGCAGGATGGTGTCAAAGCGGGGCTTGGAGCCTTCGGCAAAGGTTTTGTAAAGGCTTTCCCTGCCAAGTCCCGTATCCTTGGCAAGCTGCGCTATGCCACGGGCCTTGGCGATATGGCCAAGAGCACGGACGATTTCATCAGAATCTCCATCGGCAAGGACATGGCGGAAATATTCCTGGATGGATGCTTCATCTTCTAAATAATCAACAATATCGAAACGTTTTGTCTTGATAGTCATGGTTCAAAGTTTCTTTGCCTGGACAATAGCCATTTTTGCCCACAGGTCACGCAAAGACCGGAGCCATTTATCAAATAACTCGGTTGTCTCAACAATGTATTTCATAAGGCAAATTGTATCTTTATGGATACAATAAGGCAAGAAGGGCAGAATAGAACATAGAAGAAAGGTTAGACCGTTTTGTTGTCTGTAAAACGCTAGAGAATCAC